>JADFGZ010000088.1 GCA_022567475.1 Acidobacteriota bacterium
GGTATATTGCACGCCCCGGCCCAGGGCGTAGGTGAGCAGATTTTCGGTGACGGTGCGGGCAAACTGGCGGGGATGGCTCAGCAACACTTTCCGAAACCCAACCACGTCCTGAAACTTGCTTCCATCATAGAGCATCCCGGAGGCGTCAATCGGGGCGTTGGTTCCGACGAACGGACTGGTGGTTCGCCACCTGCCGATGGCATCAAAGTTTTCCAGCGCAAAGCCGATCGGGTCCATCAACTTGTGGCAGGCTGCGCAGACTGGATTCGCGCGGTGCTGCTCCATCTGCTGGCGCATCGTAAGGGACTTGCCCTCCTCGTCGTTTTCCTCCAGGGTCGGAACCACTCCGGGAGGCGGCGGAGGCGGCGGTATGCCCAGCAACTGTTCCAGCACCCACTTGCCGCGCACAACCGGCGAGGTCCTGTTGGCATACGAGGTCACCGTCAGGATGCTGCCCTGGCCCAGCAAACCTCTCCGGTTCTCATTCACCAGCGCCACGCGCCGGAAGCGGCTGCCGTAAATATTCGGAATCTGATAGTGCCGGGCCAAGCGTTCGTTGAGGAATGTATAGTCCGCATCCAGCAGGTCCATCACGCTGCGATCCTCACGCAGCATGCTTGCAAACAGAAGCTCGGTCTCCCGCCGGAATGCCTCACGCAACTCGTCGTCGAACTCGGGAAACTCATCTGGATCGGGCGACACCGAGCGCATATTGCGCAGGTACAGCCACTGTCCGGCGAAATTTTCCACCAGGGCCTTCGAGCGCGAATCGGCCATCATGCGCCGAACCTGCTGTTCCAGCACCGCGGGATCTTTGAGCTGTCCGCGTTCGGCCAGGCTGAGCAGCTCGTCGTCGGGTATGCTGCTCCACAGGAAAAACGACAGCCGGGAGGCCAGTTCCAGGTCGCTGACGGGATAGGCGACGCCCGGCGCCACGTTTGCCGGATCGGGCTCGACGCGGAACAGAAACTCCGGACCTGCCAGGATGCCTTCGAGAGCCATCTGGATTCCTGCTTCGAAGCCGCCCTCGCTCCGCCCGATTTCGTAGAGGCTGAGCAACTCCTGAACGTCTTCCTCCGTCACAGGCCGGCGGTAAGCGCGGCGTGCCAGCGTGGAGAGAATCTTTCTGGCGCAAGGCTCCTGTTCGGCGGCCCCGGTTGGGATGCACACAAAAATCTTGCGGCGGCTGGGCGTTTCTCCCACCCCTTTTGAGTTATAGGGGCCGGTGATCGTAACGCTCTCGACGGCCGGGTCGCCCCCTTTGTAGTGGTCGATATCGCTGAGCAGCAGACGCGGCGTAAGCACTCCCACAGGCTTTATGGTTTGCTTCAGGAAAGCGACGCCCACCAGCCGCGTGCCCGCTTTTGCCGGGAAAC
Source organism: Acidobacteriota bacterium (assembly GCA_022567475.1). GTDB lineage: Bacteria > Acidobacteriota > Terriglobia > 2-12-FULL-54-10 > 2-12-FULL-54-10 > JADFGZ01. The sequence goes on from JADFGZ010000088.1 coordinate 1,377, forward strand.
GAGCTTCCAAGGCCTCATCCGCTGTGAATTCGTACCCCGTTTGCGCGAAGTCACCCCTATATTCCTGGTTTTGGTTCGAGGAAAAAAGCGGTCCCGACCGGCCTTTCCGCTCGCCGCCAATCGTGAACAGCTTGATTCGTGCGCCATCCAGGCGGAGATCGAGCCGGTGCGGCGTGCCGATGCCGCGGATATAACCATCCAAGTTTTTATGCAGCCGGACGTTGATGGTGTACTCGCCGTCGCTGGGGAAGCGATGGCGAATGGCAACTCCGCCGCGCGAGCCGAACGGGAGAGCTTCGCTCATGCGGGCTTCTTGGATGAAATCGTCGGAAACCTCGTAGGTCTCGCCAGCCGGGCGTATGTGGGGATCTCCGATGGCGAGGCGGCTGATCTTTCCTGCAACCAGCATGTATCTTTCCATCAGCAGCGGCGATACCGAGAGAACGTCCCCAATATTGTCGAAGCCGTAGCCTATATTATCGGTGGGAAGGAGCGATTCGACATCGACCTCCATCGCCAGCAAGTCGCGGATGGCGTTGGCGTATTCGGCGCGGTTGAGACGATGATCGGATGGCCTGCCGGGATTGGGATTGGATGCGGCCGCGCTGTCGAGCTCCGTTTCCAGATAAGCAATGAAGGAGTCGAGGGCGGCCCGCGCCGGCCGCGGCATGCCGACCGGAGGCATCGCACCGGCCCGAAGCTTACGCGCCACTGTTTCCCACACTTCCGCTTCTTCGCTGACCTTTTCGATATCCAGCGTGCTCAGCACAAGTTCTGCTGTGCGCAGCTTTTCGTTATGGCAGGTAACACAGTAGCGGTTGACAAGCGCTCGGTGGGACGCGGAGGGCGCGGGAATGGGACTCGATGGCTCCTGGCTGGCTGCCTGCAGGCCGCCCACCCCAGCCAACACGATTCCAATCCAGATCAGGATCGTTCTGAACATTGGTGCCAACATTGGTGTCAACCTCGGTGCCAACCTCTCGTCGTAACCAATCGTTGTAACCAGCGTCGTTGCTACCAGCGCCTCACGGTTTAAGAAGCGTATATTATCGCCATCGACTGAGCGTAGAAGGGAGGAGCAATGGGTCCTGACTGACGTGATATGACCGGGCAGCCATTTTTTCGTTAGAGACGAACTCATGGCGGTGGATCCTATGCACAACATCCCCCCGAAATTTACGATTTAATATAATTTTCAATATTCCGCCTCATCCAGAATATAACGTAATAAGCTCAGTTTGCGCAAGTCCAAATATCAGAATCTCTTGGGGTGTCATCAGACGGGCAAAAGAACTTAAATGCTCCGCCGGGAAATATGTTCTAATAGGCAAACTAACCCAAGAGGGTGGCCCTTTTGAAGCTGTACAAATGCTATGTGTAGTCAATCGGGCACGAAGGCATTTACACGAGGGCATTTACGCATGTATTTAAAAGCTGCATTCCAAAGATGCATTTATTAAAGATGCGTATAGCTGATGGTCCACTAATCCTGTGATCTTGTGATCCAGGCGCAGCTCATCATGGGAGGAGCAGGGGAGAGCGGGGAAATGAAGATGAAAAGAGGAGGGTGGAGATGAGGACGACAAAAGCGTCGTATTTCAGCATGGTGAGGATCGGCTTCGCCGTATTCTTGGCCGCTTTGCTGGCCGGGACGAGTGCCTGCCAACTGACAGGGGGAGGAGTCCGCATCGACAACGACGACCTCGGCGGGGTGGTCACCAGCGCGGAGGGGCCGGAAGCGGGGGTCTGGGTCATTGCGGAAACGACCGATCTGCCCACCAAGTTCGTCAAGATCGTGGTCACCGATGACCAGGGCCGCTACGTGCTGCCCGATCTTCCGGAGGCGAGCTACAGCCTGTGGGTGCGCGGTTACGGGCTGGTGGATTCGCCGAAGGTGCAGGCCACACCGGGCAACATCGTCAACCTGACGGCGGTAGTGGCACCCAATCCAGCAGCGGCGGCGGAATACTACCCGGCAAACTATTGGTACTCCCTGCTCCATGTTCCCGACAAGAGCGAGTTCCCCGGCACAGGGCCCAATGGCAACGGCATTTCCGAGAGCATGCAGAGCCAGGCCCAGTGGTTGCGGTACGTGAAAACGGACGGCTGCGTGACCTGCCATCAGATGGGCAACAAGGCCACGCGAGAGCTTTCCCCGGCTCTGGGCGATTTCGACTCGACGGTGGCCGCCTGGAACCGGCGGTTACAGTCCGGACAAGCCGGCGGCAACATGATGAACCGCGTGGGCCAGATGGGCCGGGAGCGGGCGCTGGAGCTGTTTGCGGATTGGACCGATCGCATCGCCGCCGGAGAATTGCCGCCGGCGCCGCCACGGCCGCAAGGGGTGGAGCGAAACGTAGTCGTTACCCTGTGGGACTGGGCCACCCCGACGGAGTATTTCCACGATGAGATATCGACCGATAAATGGAACCCCACGGTCAACGCCAACGGCCCCATCTACGGGGTCCATGAGCACAGCTCGAATTCCTTGAGCGTTCTGGATCCGGTCACCCACACGGCGAGCCAGTTGACGATTCCTGTGCGCGATCCGGAGACGCCGATTTCATCGGCCCGGACGATGTTGCAGCCCTCGCCCTATTGGGGAGACGAACTCATCTGGAACGGCCAAGCTAACGCGCATAATCCGATGTTCGATCACAAAGGCCGGGTCTGGCTCACCTCCAAAGTCCGTCCGAATGACAATCCGGCCTTCTGCAAAGAAGGGTCGAGCCATCCTTCGGCAAAACATTTCCCGACAACCAGCACAGGGCGCAACCTCGCCATGTACGATCCGCAATCCGGCGAGTTCACGCTCGTCAGCACCTGTTTCAGCACGCACCACTTGTTTTTTGCCAACGACGACAACCATACGTTGTGGACCAGCGGCGGCCGCGAAGTCGTCGGCTGGCTGAATACGAAGATGTTCGACGAAACCGGCGATGAGGAAAAATCGCAGGGCTGGACGCCGCTCATCCTCGACACCAACGGCAACGGCAAGCAGGACGCATGGGTGGAGCCGGACCAGCCGGTCGATCCCTCCAAGGATAAGCGGATTGTGTCCGGCTTCTACGGCGTTATGCCGAGCCCGTTGGACGATTCCATTTGGGGGTCGTCGCTTGGCTTTCCCGGCGCGGTCGTTCGGCTGAGCCCCGGGTCGAACCCGCCGGAGACCGCCCTGGCGGAAATCTATGAGCTTCCGTGGGATAACCCGGACGCCGCCGTTCAGGGGTTCTCGCCGCGCGGAATGGACGTCGACCGCGACGGGGTCGTCTGGGCTCCCCTCGCGAGCGGGCACTTTGCCAGCTTTGACCGGCGCAAGTGCACCGGCCCCCTCAACGGGCCGGATGCGACGGGGCAGCACTGTCCGGAAGGCTGGACGCTCTATCCGTTTCCGGGGCCGCAGATGCAGGGCGTCACCGACTCCGGCAGCGCCGAGGCCAGCTACTACTCCTGGGTGGATCAGTTTGACACGTTCGGGCTGGGAGCCAACGTGCCGATTGCCACCGGCAATCAGCATGGCGCCCTGCTGCCCCTGGTGGACGGCGAGTTCGTAGTCCTTCGCGTGCCCTATCCGTTGGGGTTCTACGGCAAAGGGCTGGACGGCCGGATTGACGATCCCAACGCCGGCTGGAAGGGCAAGGGGTTGTGGTCCACCTGGGCCACCCGCGCGCCTTTCCACAGCGAAGGCGGCAAAGGCACGAAAAGCAAGGTCGTGCACTTCCAGCTTCGCCCCGACCCGCTGGCGAGGTGAACGGGATCATGTAGAGCTTGTCCAAAAATAATTCTCCACGCCATTTCGGCCTGCAACCGCTCCCACCGTAATCGCAGGCGTAATCGCAGGATGATGGCGGATTTTGCTCGGGGTTCTTTTTCCGGCAGAGCCGTGCGAGGGCAGGGAAGTGCGGCCTCAACAAAAGAGCGGGGCGGATAATTCTCACGGCCAGGAGTTCAAATGGAAATCCTGGTAAAAGCAACGGGTCGTTACACGACTTCACACGACTTCGGAGGCGAGAAATTATGACCGGAGAAAACGGCATGCAGGCAAGTGTCGCCCTCTTTGCGGCAATCCTGTTCAGTTGTGTCGCGGTGAGCAGCGCAGATGCTCAGTCCGCGCAAGGCATTGCTGATTTTCCAGGCACTGTGCGGGTCGAACCATACCGGAACCCCATTATCTTTATCCGGACACAACTCGACGACCAAACCGGCAAGCCCGCGCGCGCGGGCAAGGTTTGGGTTATGGATGAAGATGGTTCCGGCTTGCGGCAACTGACCTTTGGGCCGAACTACGACGATCATCCAGCTTTGTTCTCAGACGGGAAGCACGCGCTCTATTCGGAGTTTCGGGGCGACATTTTTGACCGAAAGGCTGGTGCGCGGCTCATCAAGCTGAATATTTATAGCGGGAAGCGCGAGGTCTTTGCAGAAGACCCCGGCTGCTCCCTTCATCATGTGAGCCTCACCGCTCAGGATGACAAAATTGCCTACCAACACGATTGTGGAGACCGAAGATCACAACGGATCGGATTGGGGACGAACGGGCATGAAATCAACATGCGCGCGGTGAACCCTGTAATTCTGAAAGATAGCGTCATTTTCATGCATCAGAAGGAGCCATTAGCAGCTTCTCGACAGGCAAGTCTGGTTCGTCTTTATGGTCACGGTCGGGGCGCCAAGGCTGTTTTTTTGACCGACGACAAACACCTCAACCGCCGGCCAGTCGGATCTCCTGACGGGGAATGGATAGCCTGGCAGACCGATGCCACAGGTGATGAAGAGATTTTCCTGGCCCGAATCGATGGTTCACAGCCGCGAAACATAACCAATGCCGCCAGCAACGATGGTCATCCGTGGTTTTCACGAGACGGCAAGTGGATCGTCTTTGAATCTGACAGAACAGGCAATCTGGAGCTATGGAAAATCAATCTGGAGACCTCCGAGCAGCAGCAACTTACATTCGGCGGGAAAAAGTATTCCAGCCGGGAGCCTCGATGGTAGATTCCTGAATTAGCGCGCAGGAGGTTCTCGCTGTTGCAGGCAGAAGCCGATCCGGCAAGGCCTGCCAGCGGTGGGGCTGCATCCGGAAAAGCCCAGGTCTTCTAAGTTGGGGAGGGCTGGAGGCATGCATGAAAAATTCGGCCCCAATGAAAGCAGGGGGAGCGTATAATTCCTGCGACCTGGAGTTCATAAAGGGAATTCCGGGTTGCATCTCTGGGGCCTTTTCATTTGACAATAGTGAGGTGAAAAATGTACACGATTAGCCCGGTGTCCATCAGGAGCTTTCCCGATGGCAGAAGATTCCTGCTGCATGCAATCACGCTGTTTTTATTGACAGGCGTTCTGGGTTGCAGTCCAGTCCAGGAAGAAGCGACGCCTCGCCCTGCGGAAGAGACACGGCGGCCCAATCGCGCGGTTCCCACCCGGCCATTCCAAATTATCGGCAATATCTACTACGTGGGACAGACAGACAATTCCCTGCCGGGATCGGATGATGCTTCCTATCTGATCACAAGCCCCGAAGGCCACGTTTTGCTAGATTCCGGAGAAGAGCACACCATTCCGCAAATCCAGGCAAACGTCCGGGAGATGGGTTTCCGCATGGAAGACATAAAGTATCTGGTTCACAGCCACTCTCACGCGGATCATGTGGCCGGGGATGCGCTCATCCAGGAAGCTGTTCCGGGTATCGAGCTTTGGGTGATGGAGGGCGACGCCGACGTCGTCTCCAGCGGGGGCGAAGCAGATTTCGATCCCGACCGTCCGAAGTTCGCTCCAGCCGAAGTGGACCGCGTGTTAAAAGACGGCGACCAAGTGCAAATTGGCGGGACGACGCTTGTCGCCCATCATACGGCGGGACATACGAAGGGTTGCACCTCCTGGAGCACGGAAGTGGAGGACGGAGGAGAGAGTTACAGTGTCATATTTGTTTGCGGTGTGCGGATTTCAGGTGGCATGGTGCTCGTCAACAATCCCAGATATCCGGGGATAGCGGATGACTTCCAAGCTACATTTGCGAAACTGAGGGCGCTGCAGCCGGATGTGTTTCTGGCTTCGCATGGATTTTTCTTTGGGATGGCAGAGAAGGCCAAGAAGCTGGAGGAGGGTGTAACGCCGAATCCCTTTATTGACCCGGAGGGATATACCGCGTTTCTCGATGAAGGGGAAGGCGCATTCCTGGCTGAGTATAAAAATCAGGGCGGGATGCCCTAGCAAGAGGGCAGGGCTCCCTATCCCGCCTCTCCGGTTGGAACCTCCGGCTGTTTTCTTTAGGAGTGGAATAGCAATCGCATATAGATAAAGAAATGCCGATCTGCAATGAACATTGTGCAGGATGCGGATTTCTATGCCTGCGGAACCCCCCGCCACAGCCTGCCAACCAGTGACGCGCAACAAGCGGAAGCGAAAATCTTATGATGCCAGCGCTTGGCTATACATGGCATTGAAAGCTCATTACCCCAGAGTTCATTACCCCAAGGAGAACTGCCGTGTTAATTTCTGAACATTTTTTACAGCGGCGAGTGGAATTTCACGAGACGGATCGGGCTGGAATCATCCATTTTTCCAATTACTTCAAACATATGGATACGGCGGTGGCCGAGTTCTTTCGCACCCTGGACCTGCCTGGACCCCTGACGAGATATTGGGGAGGAACAGGGGAGGAGGAGTTTGACTGGCCTTATGTCAGCGTTTCCTGCGAGTTTAAGAAACCCGCGCAGTTTGACGATCTCCTGCAAATACATATTTTTGTGAAAAAAATCGGCAATAAAAGTATGGCTTTTGAAATCTCCTTTACCCGAGAGAGCGAAGAACTGGCCCGCGGGCAAGTGCATGTCGTCTGCTGCAAGAGCGTCAACGGCCAGCCAAAGTCGCACGTGATTCCCGGCGAGATTCGGGATAGGATTACGGTAGCTTCCGGGTGTTCCTAGAAACGGGACGCCGGGCGGCAATCAATTCCAGTTTTCCGCCGATCTTTTCCGTCCCCGAAGCATTTCCCCGGCGCATCTTTCTGCCCGGAGATTGCTGTCCGCACACACATTCGCCGCCCTCGCGGCCTGCGCTGTTCCAGACAGTGTTCCAGACAGGCCATTTTCGATGCAACCCGCCGGGGCTTTTAGCATCCAAGAAACGGAAACTATAGAAGCTCGGAAACACGCCCAGCATCTTGCTTGGCCCATAAGGAGGAAAGAAGTTCAATGACCCGAATGTTGGACCGGTTTTATCCAACGACCCTGGCGCTGCTTCGCATCGCTACCGGCGTGATGTTTTGGCAGCACGGAGCGCAGAAATTGTTTGGTTTGCTCGGCAGTAATCCACGGGAATTTCTGACCCTGCTCTGGTTTGCAGGTGTGTTTGAGTTTGCCGGAGGCATTCTAATCGTGGCGGGACTCTTCACGCGGCCGGTTGCATTCATCCTGGCCGGGGAGATGGCGGTGGCGTACTTTACTTCTCATTTCCCCAGAGAATTCTGGTGGCCGATCCAGAACGCGGGAGAGTTTGCAGTTTTGTATTGTTTCATTTATTTGTTTTTGTTCACTGCCGGGCCGGGAAGATGGAGCCTCGACGGTCTGTTGAGGAGGAAATCGGCCAGCGACGAAGCGGTTCCACTCAACCCTTAATTGGATTGCCGCGCAGCGGAATTATTGAGGAAGCCCGGCCTGAAGATGCCAGGATTCATATTTCCCCGGTCCTTTTTTCAGCAGTTTCCATCTTCTCCCTTCATTTTTATTGGGCGCGGCTGCGCGCTATTGTCAAAGGCTGTAATTGCTGTCAGGCCGCCTATGTCGTTTCTGCGCTTCGCCGCTCCTGTCTCTCGATGAACATCCAAGCCTGCTATAGTAAACAGGGAAGCGCGCAAGCTGCTCCGCGTCTCGGACGGTTTGGCGGACACCGGACTCATCATAATGATTCGACTTTCTGCGGCTGGAAAATCCTTCGGCTCCAAAATCCTTTTTGAAGGTCTCGACTGGCTCCTCAACCCGAAGGATCGCGTGGGTCTGGTGGGCGGGAACGGAACGGGCAAATCCACCTTGCTGAAAGTGCTGACGGGCAGCGAATCACTCGACAAAGGCTCCCTCTCCGCCGCCAAAGCGATTGCCACCGGGTATCTTCCCCAGGATGGCCTCTCGCTCTCCGGGCGCACGGTCTTGGAAGAATGCCTCTCCGTCTTTGGGGACCTGCTGGAAATGGAAAAGGAGATGGAAACCCTCACGCACCGGATGGCGGAGGTGGATCCGCAGAGTGATGAATTCCAGCGGGTCACTGAGCGCTACCACCGGATCGAGACCGAATTCCACGGCCGCCAAGGCTACTCGCTGGAAGCGCAGGCCAGCGCGGTGCTCCAGGGCCTGGGCTTTTCCTCCGAGGACGCGAGCCGTCCCACGCAAGAGCTTTCCGGCGGGTGGCAGATGCGTTTGGCGCTGGGCAAGCTTCTGCTGAGCAAGCCCAATCTTCTGTTGCTCGATGAGCCTACAAACCACCTCGACCTGGAGGCGCGCAACTGGCTGGAGCAGTACCTGAAGGATTATCCCTTCGCGTTTGTCCTGGTCTCCCACGACCGCTATTTTCTGGATGCCACGGTGAATCAGATCCTCGAAATCTGGAACCGCCGCGCCTATATGTACAGCGGCAACTACGAAAAGTACCTCACACAGAAAGCGGAGCGCCGCACCCAGATGGAGGCGGCCTACCGCAACCAGCAGAAGCGGATTCAGCACCTCGAAACCTTCATCAACCGCTTCCGCTATCAGGCCACCAAGGCAAAGCAGGTGCAGAGCCGCGTGAAGGAGCTGGAGAAGATCGAAAGGATCGAGTTGCCCGCAGAGGAGAAGACCATCCACTTCTCGTTTCCCCAGCCGCCCGCGAGCGGGCGCATGGTGGCCGAGTTTCGCGGCGTTTCCAAAAGTTATGACGGGAAGCAGGTGTTTGACGATGTGAGCTTCCTCATCAACCGCAGGGACCGCGTGGGCCTGGTGGGTGTCAACGGCGCTGGAAAGTCCACGCTCATCAAGCTTCTGGCGGGCACGGAGACGGCGACCGCCGGTGAATGCCGCCTGGGACACAACGTGGAGGTGGATTACTTCGCGCAGGACCAGTACAAAGCGCTCGACCTCGGCGCCCGCCTGCTCGATGATCTCTCGAGCGTCGCGCCCGCCCTCCTCAGCGGACAGACACAACTGCGCACGCTGCTCGGCTGCTTCTTGTTTTCCGATGACGATGTCTTCAAGCGCATCAGCGTGCTCTCGGGCGGCGAGCGCAACCGCTATGCGCTCGCGCGCCTGCTGCTGCGGCCGAAGAATTTCCTGCTGCTCGATGAACCCACCAATCACCTTGACCTGCACGCCAAGGATGTGATGCTCGAAGCGTTGCAGGAGTTCACGGGAACGGTGGTGTTCGTCTCCCACGACCGTTACTTCATTGACCATCTGGCCACCCGCATTTTTGAGATCGAGGGCGGCGCGCTCCAAGATTATCCGGGCAATTACGAAGACTATCTATGGCAAAAGGCGAGCCGCGCGGCCCGGCAATCGGCTTCCATCGGCGAATCGCAGTCCGCCGGGGAGGTGCAGGCAATCGGGAAACCTAAAGAGCCGGGAACGCGGACGAAGAAGCTCAATCCCCTGCTGGTCCGAAAAATGCGAGAGCGCCACGACGAGCTGGAGGAAGAGATCGTCCGTTGTGAAGCGGAAATTACCGCGTCCCAACTGGAACTCGCACACTTCAAGAGTTCGGAGGAATCCATACGTCTTGTCAGGCTCATGGACCAGTGCCGCGCTCGTTTGGGTGAAATGATGAAAGAGTGGGAGCAAATTACGCGCGCCCTGGAAGGGTCGAGAAAAGAAGTATCGGGAAAAGACATGCCGGGAAAACAAGAGCCGGGAAAAGCAGTCGTGAGTGATTAGTGATCAGTGGTGACGGATCGTGCTGCTCTAGCGACAGATATGCGCCTGAACTAACATGCCAATTGATACAATCACGGGAACCATTCAAACACTGCTCCACCGGTATAGAATGAGTGGTATCGTGCGGAAACCGCTTTATATGCCGGAAGCGGCAATCCTTCCAGGTCCGTTGTCGCATCCAATGGATGTCAGCTATTCGAGGCTTATCCGGATGGGACGTGTTGTATCCATAGTGCTCAGTGCGGCGCTCATTGCAGTGCTCATGGCGGCGGCAATTTTGGCCGTGCAGGCAAGGGCCCAAGAACAGGTCCACTCAACGGACTTGGAGAAGTTTTCCGGGGTTTACGAGCTTTCTCCAAAACAGTTTGTTTACATCCAACCTTGGCCGGGAGATGAAACTAAACTGGCATATTCCGATGAGGCGGGGCAGCTGAGGGCGCTGATTCCCGTGGCAGAGAGTATATTCTCGGCGGGTCCCGGTTTGCTTCTTTTCACTCCCACCGAACTGCAAATCACCTTCATCCAGAATTCCGAAGGCAAGGTCACCCGCCTGATCCGGGAACAAAACGGATTTCCGGATCGGTCTGCCAGAAGACTGGCAGCTTACAAACGGGAGATGGTGAGCTTCCGGAACGGAGAGATAAGCCTGGAGGGAATCTTATTTGCTCCCTCCGGGAAAGGGGTCCACCCCGCGATGGTGCTGATTCACGGCACTGGCGCTGGGGATCGCAATACCGTGCTCCCTATCGTCCACTTTCTCGTTCGCCACGGAATGGCCCTCCTGAGCTACGACAAACGCGGCGTGGGAGGTTCGACGGGGGACTGGCACACCGTTAGTCTGGAAGAGCTGGCTGGGGATGCCCTGGCCGCCGTCAAATTCCTGCAGAGCCGGAAGGAGATCGATTCCAAGAAGATCGGCGTGTTCGGCGTCAGCCAGGGAGGATGGGTTGCTCCGCTGGCAGCTTCTCAGTCAAACGACATCGCTTTCGTGATTAGTGTTTCCGGCCCCGCCATGAGCCCGGCGGAGGTGGAATTGGGGCGGCTAGCCCACAACCTCCACGCCAGGGGATTCTCCGAAAATGCGGTTCAGGAGGCCCTGGCTTTGAGAAAACTTCTCGATCAAGTGGCTCGCGGCAAGCTCAGTTGGGAAGAGTTCCAAGCAGCCGCAGAGAAATCCAGGAAGACGAAATGGTTTCCGCACGCTCATGTGCCGCCCTCAGCGGATAGTTGGTTGTTCGAGCACTGGCGGCGACTCCCCCTGGACTACGCTCCCGGACCGGTTATAGCAAAACTTCATGTGCCTGTGCTGGCGTTATTCGGGGGCTTGGACCATACCGTTCTCCCTGACCAGAACGCCGAAAAATGGAGGGTCGCCCTGGAGGAAGGCGAGGTCGCCGACTACACAATCAAGATTTTCCCCAGCGGCAATCACATGCTTCTCGAAGCACGGACCGGCACGCAAGAAGAATACCCTACGCTGAAGCGTTTTGTGCCCGGCTATGAGCCTATGCTGCTTGACTGGCTTCGTGAGCGCACTATACTGGCAAGGTGAGCCGTGGGAACAGGCTTTTGAGCCGTAGTAACGGGCTTTTGACAGCTTCTGCCGCCTTTCAAAACAGGGAGTCCTGCTCTCTTGTGCGGCTCTGGTTGGCGGATTGGTTAGCAGACTAGTTAGCAAAGAGGCGCAGCAGGAAAAAATCGCATTCTAATATACCGAGGGAAAAGGAGATTTCTCATGCCAAGAGCACTGCGAAATAGCATTCTAACCATTTGCGGTTTGCTGATGCTGGGAGTAGTGGCGGTCCCGGCGCAGGACACCCTGACCGTCCCTGCCAGCCTGGTGCAGTACCCGGACCTGATCGTGCACAACGGCAAGATCGTCACGATGGACAATTTAGACCCCTTAGGTCCTGTGGGCACTGTCGTCGAGGCGATGGCGATCCATGGCGACCGGATTCAGTTCTTGGGCAGCGACGCGGAGATGCTGAGACTGGCCGGCCCGCAAACGCGCCAGATTGATCTGCAAGGCCGGACATTGGTGCCCGGGCTGATTGATGCTCACACACACCTCCATAACGGCTTCGTGTCCCGGTGGGCCAACGAAAATCCCCAGGCAGTGCTGGAGATCATGAGGGAATTTAGAGTGGCCGGAGAGACTTATGAAGAGCTAACGAGAGGGATTGAATTGGTCATCAAAGAACAGATGACCGGAGCACCCGAGGGGCAATGGGGCATTATCGACTTCCGAGGCTCGGGAGAACAAGGGGTGAGCCTTGGGGTGATGTACTTGAGGACGAACCAGATGACGAAGGAACAACTGGATGAGTGGGCTCCCAACCAGCCGATTATGCTGGAAGACTCAGCAAACTATTTGATGAACACCGCGGCGCGGAACGACTTCATGGACATGTTTAATGTGGAGGCAACCGATCATAACGAACAGGCCGCCATGACGAATCCCAGGGTGGACCGGAACCTGATCGCAGAAAGATACTTCCGGACACGGGTTCCCGAACTGGCCGACGTGATTGAAAACGGGCTGAGGCACTTTGCCGCCATGGGCTTTACGGGATACAGTTCGCACATCGTCGGCTTGCCCATCCACGATGCCTTCAATATCCTGGCGCGAGAAGGCCGGATGCCGGTGCGGTTTGGGTGGGCGCACCGCGCCTGCCAGAATATGGTCGTGGACATTCCAACCTGTTTTTCCCGCTTGGGGGATATGGCCGGCATGGGCG
>JADFGZ010000089.1 GCA_022567475.1 Acidobacteriota bacterium
ACGTCGTGCCACGCGGAAAGTCAGCCAGGAGGAACTGCAACGACAGCGGCGCATGCAGGAAGAAGTCGGCAGAAACGGCGAGGAGCTGGTTTGTCAACATCTGTTTCGACTTAAAGCTGAAGGCTCAATCCGCGACTTCACTTGGACATCCGATTCCAATGCGATTGCACCCTATGACTTCCTGGTCGTACTGCACGACGGACAGGAGATCGTAATCGACGTGAAGTCCATAAGCGGAGAGTTTGAACGACCGATTCATATTTCTTCCGCTGAACTGAAGGAAATGACTGGCCGACCGCGCTACGATCTTTACAGAGTCTTGGCGCTTCAGAGACATCTGGCGAACTCCGAATTTCGGAGAATGTCGGTACTTTCGCAGGTACCATTCTCACAGCTCTCAATCAACTTCCCGCCAGCGTGAAGGTGGATAGCGTCTCTTTGGCCATTGAAGCATTGAATTTCGGCCCCATCATCCAATTGACCGCTCCAGAACTGGAGGAAGCATAGCCAGCTTGAGCAAATACTCAAAAGCCGCTCCTGCCAGTTGAGGAACAGACGAACTGACGCCGGAACAACGACGGCACTGCATGTAGCGCATCAGAGGCAGTGACACAAAGCCCGAGGTAATTGTCGCAGGCGCGATACACCTCACTCCGCCCTGCACAACAATTACAAAAACGTTTCAAGTAAAAACTACCCGCCCCCAGTTCAGCGGTTCGTAATTGTTGATCAACCGGTTGAAGGGACCAAAATGCGTCCACGGCAGTTTTCGGCTCCATTTAGCCATTTTTCGGGTCGATTCCAACGAGCCGCGCCAGCGTCTGCCAATGTCGTGGATGCGGAACCCGCCTTCCGGCGCGAATATCCACGGCGTAAGGCTCAGAGACCCCGAGTGTTGATGACAAGACCGAGAGTGTAACCCCTGCAAGACGGGGCTGTATCTGTTCGATATATTCCTTTTCAGTAATCCCGGCGGGGTGTCCAGACTTTTTCCAGGATCGCCGTGCGCGCCTGTCCCGCCTACCCTGAGTTTGCCGAAGGGGTCGCGGCAGGAATGATTAGCAGGCTGCTAGACTGTTTTGTCTTGTGAATTACAGAGGTCTTCCAGGGAGCAGGCGGAACACTGCGGGCGGCGGGCGATGCAGCGCTGGCGTCCGTGAAAGATCATCGTGTGGGCGAAGTCGATCCATTTGTTCTGGGGAATCTGCCGCATCAAATCCTGCTCGATCTTGTCCGGGGTCTTTTCGCTGGAGAGGCCGAGCCGGTGGGAGATACGATGCACGTGAGTATCGACCACCACGCCGGTAGCCTTGCCGAAGGCGGTGCCTAAAACAACGTTGGCCGTTTTCCGGGCGACGCCGGGCAGGGTCAGCAGATCCTCCATCGTATCCGGCATTTTTCCCCGGTACTCATTTACGATTCTCTGCGCCGCCCCGATGATCGACTTGGCCTTGTTTCGGAAAAAACCCGTGGAGTGAATCTCCGCCTCCAGCACTTCCTGGCGCAAGGCGGCAAAGTCTTTCGGGGTGGGATAGTTCTGGAACAGGCCCGGGGTCACCTTGTTCACGCGCACGTCGGTGCACTGCGCCGAGAGGATGGTGGCAACCAGAAGCTGAAAGGCGTTGGCATGCTTCAGGGCGCACTTGGCTTCGGGGTAGGCCTTCTCCAGCCGCGTTACGATTTTCCGAACCCGGTTTTCCGGGTTTCGGTCTTTGGTGGCTGCCTTCCGTCCTTTGATCCTGCTCCGGGCTGCCGCCGCTTCTGCATGCTTCATTTGTTTGTCCTCTGCGTTTGTCCTCTTGTCCTCTGTGCCTATCCTCTGCGCCTGTTCTCTGCCATCCTTTATCCGAGGGTGTCCAGCATGGTTTTGACGTCCTTCAGGATGCAGGTAAAAATGGGGGTATCGCGGGCCGTATAGCGGCTCGAATCGGTCTCCCGCATTTCCATCACCAGGTCCACAAAATCCTCTGGCTGGTCGCCCTCAAAAGCGACCACAAAATCCTGGTCGTCCAAGCCGAACGAGTAGGTGGTGTTCAGCTTGATGGAAGGATACTTGTGCCCCACCGCGATGTGCGCGTCCATGATTCCCTGCCGGGTCGCCGGTTTCAGCAGGTACCATTCGCGCGTTTTGACGAATGGGTAGACGAACAAGTATTTGTGCTGGCCGGGACGGAGCTGCCCCCGCGAGTCCGCCTGTCCTTCGTGCTCGTGTCCGATCAAGTAGGTGGAACGCTTGGTCATGGCCAAGAAGGAATAGGGTGTGGAGAGATATTTGCCCAGGTCCGTCGCCAGCAGATCGCTGGTCATTTGCTGCAAATCTTCCAGTTGGTAACAGATGCGCCAGAGCAGGAGATCGGTGTCGCCGCGCATCCCGACCGTGGTGTAGGAAAGCGTGTGCATCCGTCCGGGTTTCTCCCATTGGGAGGCAACCTTGCAGAATTGCGCCTTTCCCTGCTCGCGCTCCTTTTCCGGCAACCTGCGCCACGCGGGGTCCACTTTGTAGAATGCGAAATTCACAAACTGCCTTTTCAACTGCTCTTGTGCCATTCAAACCTCCGCGCATGTGAAATTTCGGTTTTCATTTTATAGTTAGGCAATCCCGTGTTACAAGGGGCCAGCATTCGTTCTCTTCCCCGTTTCCATTGCCGCTTCTGTTTTTGCTCTTATTTTTTGCGATGTCCCCCCGCACAGGTGGTTTCTCGCTGTGCGGACCCAGAGCCATGCAGGCTCTCCCCATGCACAGACGTCAAAGGGCCGGAGAGACCGGTTGCGTTTCCGCCGGACGATCCTCTGCGGAGGCCTGAGCTTCCGCCTGACGATACGCGGCAAAGAACCGCAGCAGTTGGAGGAATATCCCGAAAATGATGGGGCCGACCAAAAATCCAACGAAGCCAAAAACCTTGGTGCCGCCAATGATGCCGATCAGGATCACAACCGGATGGATACGGGAGTGTTGAGCAATCAGCCGGGGGCGAAGAAAATTGTCGATCTGCATCACCAGCCCCCCTCCATAGATCAGCAACCCCAGCCACTGCCATGTGGGATCGCCAGACACGAACTTGAGCAATACGGCCGGACCCCAGATCAAAGGGGTGCCTATGACCGGGAAGAACGCCACCAGGATCATCACCACAGTCCAGAAAAAAGGCTGCGGAACCTGAAAAATCCAGAGGCCGATGCCGCCTATGCTGCCCTGCACGAGCGCCGTCAAGAGCTGCCCGTAGAAGATCGCCCGCAGAATTCCAGTGATCTCCTTGTTGAGGTCAGACTTCAGCGTTGCAGGCAGCGGGATGACGTTCAGGAAGTTATTCCAGATAATGCTCCCTTCGCGGCTAAAGTAATAGAACACAAAAAGACAAACGAAAATTCCCAAAACAATGTTCAGCACGGAGCCGAAAAGGCTGGGAATGGAACCGACAATAAATTCTTGGGCCTGTCCCACGGCTTCTTGCACCCAATTGGCTACCAGTTCGGCCTCATGCTCGGCCAGCCAGACCTGGGCATTTTCTAACAGTTGTTGCGATCCCCCTCTCAATTGAATCGCGGAGCCGATCTCTCGGGTGACCTTCTGGGCGGCATAAACAATGGGCAGTGCAATGACCACCAAAACGAACAAGGTCAGCAAGGTAGCCCGCAGGTCGCTGGATTTGATGGTCCGGCGGAGACGCTCGTTCAGAGGATGCAGCAAGTAGGCGAGCAGGATGGCCAGCACGATGTAAGGAAAAACAGGCCAAACCAACAGTATGGTCAGCGTGAGGAAGGCCGCCAAAAAAAACAAAAAGTAGCTATAGCCCGCTACCATCTATTCCTCCGAAAAGAATTGTGCGATTTCTGGTCCGCCGTCGTGACGGTCAAATTGTTTTGACGCATTGGGGCCGTCCATCCGGCATCTATATCTACCCATCCTGATCCACCCAATCATTCCATTCCATAGCCATCTTAAATTCTGTGCAATGTGGCCGGCAAACGCAAGGACCTTCTGTGGATTCTTCCCGGGTTGCCCGTCCCGCAAAACTGTGGTAAAAATATATGCAGCAACATGGAGCAATTGGAACGGACAAAGCTCAGCCCCGCGGTGGAACCCCCCTCCCAGCAGATGCATTCTAATTCAAAAAAAAGCCTCCTGCCGGGCTTGCGGGTTTGGATTCGCGATCTGGTTTTCTCGCTGGCCATTGCGGGGATCGTCATTGTGTTCCTGTACCAGCCGGTGAAGGTGGAAGGCATCAGCATGATGCCCCGGTTGACGGATCAGGAACGTGTCTTTGTCAATAAATTTATTTATCGGTTTGGGCCCATCCACCGAGAGGACGTTGTCGTGTTCCAGCTTCCCGCGGATCCTGCCAAGTCCTATATCAAAAGAGTGATCGGACTTCCAGGGGAGGTTGTGAAACTGACGCAAGGCGAAGTCTTCATCGACGGACAAGCCTTGGACGAGCCCTACATTCTGCCGGAATACCGGGACCTGCAAAGCTATGGGCCGATTCGGGTCCCCCCCGGCGAATACTTTGTGATGGGCGACCATCGCAACTCCTCAAACGACAGCCGGTCCTGGGGAACCGTGCCGAGAAGTCTGATTTATGGCAAGGCGGTGTTTGTCTATTGGCCGATTGGCCGGCTTGGAATCCTGCGGTGATTTCGTTGACCCCGCATTCCTTTTTGTGACAGAGTCATTCTGATCTCTGCGGGTGGAGAGCATAAGGAGAACGCGTGCGAGCTCTGTTAGCCTTAGAAGACGGCAAGGTTTTCGTGGGAGAAGGCTGTGGCGCCAAAGGAGAATGCTACGGCGAAGTGGTCTTCAATACATCCCTCACAGGGTACCAGGAAATTTTTACGGACCCATCCTATGCAGGCCAGATCGTCCTTCTCACCAACCCGGAAATCGGCAACTACGGAACCAACCCGGAAGACAACGAGGCCACTCGGCCTTATATCGAAGGGTTGGTGGTCCGGGAATTTAGCACGCTGGCCAGCAACTGGCGCAACCGGGAGCATGGCGAGCAATTTTTGGAGAGGTACCGCATCCCGGCCATCAGGGGAGTGGATACCCGCGCGGTCGTCCGCCACCTGCGCAGTTGCGGAACGATGCGCGGCGTGCTTTCCAGTTTGGAGGCCACACCGGAGACCCTGATCGCCAAAGCAAGGTCCATTCCGCCGATGGCGGGGCTGGACTTGGCAGCCGGCGTCTCTACCAAACAGCGGTATATCTGGGACAGCCCCGTCGTCTCGTTTCTGCAGGGCACGGCCCCTGCGGAGGCGGAGAAGAAAGAGCCGCGCTGGCACGTTGTGGTGTACGATTACGGGGTCAAACAAAACATCTTGCGCCATCTGGTTTCCAAGGGATGCAAAGTCACCGTGGTTCCGGCATTGACTTCGGCTGAAGATATCCTGAGCCTGAAACCGGACGGTGTGTTCCTTTCCAACGGCCCGGGCGATCCCGCCCCCTTGCAGGAGGAGGCGGAAAATGTCCGGCGGCTGTTCGGCAAGATGCCGATTTTCGGAATCTGTCTGGGACATCAGGTGCTGGGACTGGCCTGCGGCGGGCGGACTTACAAGCTGAAATTCGGCCATCGCGGCGGCAATCATCCGGTGATGAACATGGCCACTCGCAAGGTGGAGATCACCGCGCACAACCACGGCTTCGCCGTCGATCCGGATTCGCTGCCGGCCAGTGACGTGGAACTGACGCACTGGAACTTGAATGACCAAACGCTGGAGGGTTTTCGGCACCGCTCGATGCCTGTCTTCTCGGTGCAGTATCATCCCGAAGCCTCTCCCGGCCCGCATGATTCGCATTATTTGTTCGACCAGTTTGTAAAGATGATGGAAGATTGGCGGGCGAGCCAGGGGTAAGCGGACAACGAGAAGCCATGCCCTGACGGGGGCAAATCCTCACATAGCCATGCCATAACGCAGCGATCCACCGATGAGGGAGCACGCAAGGTAACTGCAGGACGGAGACGCACAGAAAAATGCCCCGACGCAATGACATTCACAAGATCATGATTATCGGCTCCGGGCCGATCGTCATCGGGCAGGGCTGCGAGTTCGACTATTCCGGCACGCAGGCCTGCAAAGCCTTGCGGAGCGAGGGATACCAGGTTGTTCTGATCAATTCCAACCCGGCCACCATCATGACGGATCCGGAATTGGCTGACCGGACCTATGTGGAGCCCTTGGAACCGGAGTATGTGGAGGCCATCATAGAGCGGGAGCGTCCGGATGCGCTGCTCTCGACGGTAGGCGGGCAGACGGCTCTGAACCTTTCCGTCCAGTTGGCGGAAAAAGGCATCCTGGAAAAATACCATGTGGAGTTGATCGGCGCGGGCTTGCGCGCGATCAAAATGGCCGAAGACCGGCTCATGTTCAAAGATGCCATGCAGCGGATTGGTTTGGACACGCCCCGCAGCAGCATGGTGAATAATTTGGAAGACGGGCTGGAGTTCGCCGGACGAATCGGCTACCCCGTCATCGTACGACCCTCCTTCACGCTGGGAGGAAGCGGAGGCGGGCTGGTATATAACCGGGAGGAATTTCAAGAGATTCTGACCCGTGGGCTGGCCTTGAGCCCGGTTCACGAAGCGTTGGTGGAAGAGAGCGTTCTGGGATGGAAGGAATTCGAGTTGGAGGTCATGCGCGATCTGGCCGACAACGTCATTGTCATTTGTTCCATTGAAAATTTTGATCCCATGGGCGTTCACACGGGGGACTCCATCACGGTGGCCCCGGTGCAGACCCTTACCGACAAGGAGTACCAGGTGCTGCGCAATGCCGCCCTCGCCGTGATTCGGGAGGTGGGCGTGGAGACGGGCGGCTCCAACGTTCAGTTTGCCGTGCAGCCGGAGACCGGACGGATGGTGGTGGTCGAAATGAATCCGCGCGTCTCGCGCAGCTCCGCCCTGGCTTCGAAAGCCACCGGCTTTCCCATCGCCAAAATCGCCAGCAAGCTGGCCGTGGGTTATACTCTGGATGAGATTCCCAACGACATCACGCGCAAAACCCCTTCCTGCTTTGAGCCGACGCTCGATTACGTGGTCGTCAAAATTCCCAAGTGGCAGTTTGAGAAATTTCCGGGCGCCGATCAAACGCTGGGGACGCAGATGAAGTCGGTGGGAGAGGTGATGGCCATCGGGCGCACCTTCAAAGAAGCGTTGATGAAGGGGATCCGGTCGTTGGAGACCGGCAAGGCGCTCGCAGCCGTCACGGTGGACGAAAAGCTGCTGACCCAGAAACTGGTCACTCCCAATCCCGACCGGCTGACGTATCTCCGCCATGTGCTGCGGCACGGGTGGAGCGTGAAACAGGTGTCGGCGATGACGGCCATTGACCCCTGGTTCCTGCAACAGTTGAAGGAGATTGAAGAGATACGCGAGGAAATGGAGCAGCGCACGCCGGAGTCGGTTTCCACCCAGGAGTTGCTGCGGGCAAAGAGGGCGGGAATCTCGGACCGCCGCTTGGCGGCGATGTGGAATTGTTCGCCGGAGGAGATATACAAGCTCCGGAATGAGAAGGGCGTGACGCCCGTCTTCAAGCGCGTCGACACCTGCGCCGCGGAATTCGAGTCCTATACGCCTTACCTCTATTCCTGTTATGAGCAAGAGGGGGAAGCCGATCCGTCTGCCAGAAAAAAAATCCTGATTCTGGGCAGCGGGCCGAACCGCATCGGCCAGGGCATTGAGTTTGATTATTGCTGTTGCCACGCCTCCTTTGCTCTGCAAGAAGAGGGTTACGAAACCATCATGGTGAACTGCAACCCGGAGACGGTTTCCACCGACTACGACACTTCCGACCGGCTTTATTTTGAGCCGCTGACGTTCGAGGACACCATGGCGGTGGTGGCGGAGGAAAAGCCGGACGGCGTCATCGTGCAGTTCGGCGGGCAGACTCCGCTCAACCTGGCCCTGCCTTTGAAGAATGCCGGGGTGCCCATTATCGGAACCAGCCCCGATTCGATTGATTTGGCCGAAGACCGCCGGCGTTTTGGCCAGTTGCTGAATTCGCTCGGTATCCCTCAGCCCGAGAACGGAAGCGCCACCACCTTGCCGGAAGCTCGGGAGATCGCCGCCCGCATCGGATATCCGGTTCTGGTGCGCCCTTCCTATGTGCTGGGGGGGCGCGCCATGGTCATTGCCTACGATGAATCCACGCTCGATGAATACATGCGCGAAGCCGTGGATTATTCCGACCCCGGCAGGCCTATCCTGATCGACCGTTTTTTGGAGGATGCCACCGAGGTGGACGTGGACGCGCTGTGCGATGGGGAGCAGGTTCTGATCGGCGGCATCATGGAACACATTGAGGAGGCGGGCATCCATTCCGGCGACAGCTGTTGCGTGCTGCCCTCCTACTCTCTCGGGCCGGATCAGTTGCAGACGCTGGGGGACTACACGGTGCAACTGGCCTTGGCACTGGAGGTCGTGGGCTTGATGAATGTTCAGTACGCCATCCAGGACGGAAAGGTTTATGTGCTGGAAGTGAATCCCCGGGCCTCGCGCACGGTGCCGTACGTCAGCAAGGCGACCGGCGTTCCCCTGGCAAAATTGGCCGCGCGGCTGATGATAGGCCGCAAGCTGCGGGAGTTCAACCTTCCCGTGGGAGAGGGACCTGCGGCCATCCGCAAAACCGGTCCAGCGGCTGGTGCGTTGCTGGGGCATCTGCCGGTGGAGCAATTCTGCGTGAAGTCGCCGGTCTTTCCCTTCGCCAAATTTTCCGGGGTGGATCCCATCCTGGGACCGGAGATGAAATCCACCGGAGAGGTCATGGGCGTCGGCGAGCAGTTCGGGGAGGCCTTTGCCAAATCCCAGTTGAGCGCCGGGCTTCGCCTCCCGTTGCAGGGCCGGGCCTTTGTCAGCGTCCAAGACAGGGAGAAACCGAAAGCGGTGGTCATTGCCAAGAAGCTGGTGGAGATTGGGTTTGAGATCGTGGCCACGCGGGGAACCGCACGGGTGCTGGTGGATGCCGGCATCCCCGTGCGATCGGTTTACAAAGTGATGGAGGGCAGGCCCAACGTCGTGGATCTGATCAAGGGAGGCGAGATACAACTTCTGATCAATACTCCGCTCGGGGCCAAGTCTTTTTTTGACGAGAAAGCAATCCGCCGCGCGGCCGTGCAGCACGGCGTTCCCTGCATCACCACCATAGCCGGAGGTCTGGCCGCCGTGGAGGGCATTGCCGCCCAAAAGGAACGTCCCATCCAGGTGATGGCGCTGCAGGACCTGTATAAAACGACGGTGGAAAAGTAAGGGGCCCGGCATTGTTCTCGTTCCTCTGTCTCCTGCACCCTGTATATCTTGCCGTCCGAATGGATTGAATCCTTGCTGCGTGGCGGAGCATCGAATACTTTTGCCATCCCTTTCGCGCGACGCGGAACGTCGCATGATGCTGGACGTATGGATCAGCGATTCGTGTTATGGATAGCCACTCGATTCCTTATACCCATCTCCCTCACACCTCGCGTTTGTTCGCGGACTATCTTTACGATTATGGCCGCGTGAGCGAATTTTATTCCTATCATCCGTTCGAAGCGGAAAGCTTCCGGAAGGCTGCGCAATCGATCCACTACCCGGCTGATCTCCGGCGGCAGGTCGTGGCTGTTCTCAAGGAACAGAACCAGCGGTTTTCCTCCGCGGAGAAAGCCTTCGACAGTTTAAAAAAACTGGAGCGCCCGGATTGCTATGCCGTTGTCACCGGGCAGCAGATGGGCCTGTTCAGCGGACCCGTTTTCGCCTTCTATAAGGCGCTGACCGCCATTAAACTGGCCCGGAGCCTGTCGAGCAAGGGCCTGGAAGCGGTGCCGGTTTTCTGGCTGGCCACCGAGGACCATGACCTGGATGAAGTGAACCACTGCTTTGTGCAGGACCGCGAAGGGAATCCGAGGCGGTTGGATCATCTCGATCCGCCCCCGGTCCCGGGCGCCCGAGTCGGGGAAGTTCCTTTCACCGATGCGGTCGTCCGGTTGCAGGATGAACTGCGCGAAATTTTGCCGGATTCTGCCGAGGCTTCCGGGTTGTTCGAGCTGCTGGCGGAGTGCTACAGATCGGGAGAGAGTTATGGAACCGCCTTCGGCCGCTTCATGGCCCGGCTGTTCCGCGACTTCGGCGTTGTGCTGATGGACCCGATGGACCGCCGCCTCCATGAGCTGAGCGCCCGTGTTTTTCGCGCGGCCATCGAATCGGCCCCGGAGTTGCAGCGTGGCCTTGCCGAACGCAACCGCCGCTTGACCGAGGGCGGCTACCATGTCCAGGTGCGCGTGACGGAGAACTCCTCCCTGCTGTTCCTGCAAGCAAACGGACGCCGCTCGGCTTTGAAGCTGCAGGGAGAGAAATTTGTCTCGGCGCAGGGCCACACCTGCTCCGTGGAGGACCTGCTGAAACAACTCGATCAGCAGCCGGAGAATCTTTCTCCCAATGTGCTGCTGCGCCCGGTGATGCAGGATGCCCTGCTGCCTACGGTTGCCTATGTGGCAGGTTCCTCCGAACTGGCTTACCTGGCTCAAGCCGGTTCCATTTATCAAAGCGTATTGGGCCGCATGCCGGTCGTTTTCCCTCGCGCCAGCTTTACCATTTTGGAAAGGCCCGCGACCCGGCTTTTGGGGAAATACGGCTTGACGCTCCCGGATGTGTATGCGGGAAAACAGGCATTGCGGGAAAAGATGGCCGCGCGCTTCTTGCCCGACGGGCTGACGGACCTGTTTCAGAAGGCATCGAAAGGGCTAGGGGAGAGTATGGAGATGCTGCAGAAAGCGCTTGCCCAGGTGGACCCTACCTTGGTGGATGCTGCGGCCGCAAGCGCCCGGAAGATGCAGTACCAGCTCTCCGGTCTGGAGCGCAAAGCGGCTGCGGCTGTCCAGAACCGCACGGAGCAAGTTGAGCGGGATGCGTTGCGGCTCGAAAACAGCCTCTACCCGCAGAAAACTCCGCAAGAAAGGCTCTTCAGCGGGATTTCTTTTCTGGCACGGTACGGACCCCAATTTTTGGATCAGATCTACGAAGCGATTCCGCTTCATGCAAGCGACCACCAACTGGTGTCCTTCTAACGTCCCGGGCAGCCGATATTTTTCTCCATTCCTTTAGCCGTTCGGTTGCGGGGTTGCCCCCGGAGGCGTAGAGGGAGGTTGTTGCTCCCCGGAGTTGCTGACGTTCACGTTGAATGGTTTGCTCACCTCTCCGAAATAAATCGACCGATGGGGAAAGGGAATCTCAATTCCTTCCTTGTCAAACCGGTACTTGATGCGGCGGCGGAATTCGCGTCCTACTTCCCACTGTTTGATCGGCAGGGTTTTGATGCGCAGCTTGATGTTGACGGCCGAGTCCGCAAACTCATCCACCCCGAGGATGTCCACGGGCTCCAGGATCGAATGGCCATACTTTTCTTCGGCCTGCATCCCGGCGACGACCTCCCGCACCACCTGGCAGACGCGGTCCGTGTCTTCTTTGTAGGCAACTCCCAGGTCCACCACATAGTAGGAAAAGCTCCGGGTCATATTGGAAAGCGTGTTGATGGTGCCGTTGCGGAAGACGTGGACGGTGCCGTCCAGGCTCCGCAAGACCGTGGTCCGCAGATGGATCTCCTCCACCAGCCCGCCGGTTCCGTTGATGATGGCCACGTCTCCGATGCGCATCTGGTTTTCAAAGATGATGAAAAAGCCGGAGATGAAATCGCCGACCATCTGCTGCGCGCCGAAGCCGAGGGCGACCCCGATCACCCCCACGCTGGTCAGGATCGGGGTGATATTCACGTTCAGCTCCATCAGCAGCATCAATACCGCCACGCCCACGATGGCCGTCGTCGCGAACTTCTGGAGAATGCCGCTGATTGTTTTAGCTCGCTTTTGCCGCTCCATCTCCGCCGCCTTGGATTCGTCAAAGGGGCGAATCAGCAGGCCGATGTTGGAGACCAGCAGGTTGGTGATCTTGCTTGCCAGATAGGCGCCGGCCAGCAAGAGAACGATGCGGAGGCCGTGAGCCATCAGCCAGTTCACGATGATGGAAAAGTCCCAGCCGGCCACTGCGGGATGCCCCATGGCCCTTAAAATAAAGAAGGCCGCCAGGATCGTCACTACAGCCATCACCGCCAGCCGGATGACCCCGGAGATTTCATCGATCCATTTGAGCAGAGCGGGATCGAGCACCTTGCCTTTCACCGTTCGTTCGATGATGTGCTTCACCTCGAACCGGAACAGCTTCATGAGCAAGTAGCCGCCCAGCATCAGAGCCGCGACCGCAGCCGCCGGCCAAATCCATTGCATCCACTGTTGTGGCAACATGAGGCCTCCTTAGAAAAGGGTGCAGGGTGAAGGTTCTAAAAATTTCCCGGACGGTTGCCCCATTTGA
Source organism: Acidobacteriota bacterium (assembly GCA_022567475.1). Lineage (GTDB taxonomy): Bacteria > Acidobacteriota > Terriglobia > 2-12-FULL-54-10 > 2-12-FULL-54-10 > JADFGZ01. Next base: position 12,330 of record JADFGZ010000089.1, read on the forward strand.
AGGGACTTTCCGGGAGGCCGGCTTGGTCTCCACAAAAAGAATCGGACTAAAGAAAAATCGAAACAAGCTGCCGGATTGGAAATGGTCGAAGGCAAGGGTTCGGAGTTGACTAGGAGGCGGATATCCTGTCCTTTTGCATTTCTTGCCAGGTATAGACACAGCGGTGAATGACGGTGATGTTGGATAGGACGGCGATCACCCAAAGCACCGGAGCCATGCGGTTTGCCAGAGATCCAATGATGATCAGCACAACGCGCTCGGGCCTTTCCAGGAACCCTACCTTGCAACTCGGAAGGATGCATTCGGCGCGAGAACGCGTGTAGCTGACCATGACGGAGCCGGACATCACCACCGCCACCAGCACCACGTAGAAAATACTGTCGATACGGGCGTAATGCACCAGCAGACCCATGTAAAGCGCCAAGTCGGAATAGCGGTCGATGACGGAATCGAAAAACGCCCCAAACGGGGTGGCCCGGTTGGTGATGCGGGCCACTTTGCCGTCGGAAAAGTCAAAGATACTGGCCCCCATCACCACCAGTCCGCCGTACAGGAAGTGTCCTCCCGCAAACAAAACAGCCGCCCCGATGTTAATGACCAGCCCGAGAGCCGTCAGGACGTTGGGATGGATTCTGGTCAATGCGATCCCGCGGATGATAGGATCCAATATAAAATTTCCGCCTGTTCCGATTCCTCGCGATAACATTGCGTCGTATCCTTAAAAATTCTTAAAAAATTCGGTCTTTACCCAGCCTCTGCCGCGTCTCCGCTGGGACTTGCATCCGATGCAATTGCTCCCCCCATTCTTGGCAAACGGAGATCAGCTTTCGTCGTGGATGGTGGAAAGCTTCAGAATCTCCAGCTCCTTGCTGCCGGAAGGTGTCTGGACGCTGACCATATCGCCGACCTGCTTGCCGGCCAAACTCCGTCCGATGGGCGAGGAGGTGGAGATCATCCCTTTGGAAACATCCGTCTCTTCGCTGGAGACGAGCTTATATTCAATTTCCGTCTCTTTGCTCACGTCATATACCAGAACCGTGGAGCCGAAGGAGACGCGGTCCCGGGGAATTTTGTTGAAGTTGACCAGGGAGACGTCTGCAAGCCGCTTGCCCAGTTGTGCCAGGCGCGCCCTGACATAGTCCTGACGCTCCCGCGCCGCGGCGTACTCGGCGTTCTCGCTGAGGTCCCCGTGCGCGACGGCTTTCTTCAACTCCGCCGGGAGTTCATGGTTCAGCTCGTGTTTCAGCGTTCGTATCTCTTCTTCCAACTTCTTTTTGAGATGATCCGACATCCACGCCCCCCCAATCGATTGGAATATTATAGTCCCACGGCTGCCGCTTGACCACAATCTTGGGATTGGTGTGCTGGCTGCTGCAGGAACATCGGACCCGCCGGGAAACGCATTTTTTCGGTCCAGCGGGTATACTTGCCACCGGGTATCTGCATGACGGGGAACAAACGGTGGGACGCATCCCTCTACGACAGCAAGCACTCCTTTGTGTGGAAGTACGGGAGCGAAGTGATCGATCTGCTCTCGCCGCAAACAGGAGAGCGCATTCTCGATCTGGGATGCGGCACCGGGCACCTGAGCCACCAGATCGCTCTCTCCGGAGCGGAAGTCACCGGATTGGACCTTTCGCAGACGATGATCGATCAGGCGAGAAAGAGT
>JADFGZ010000380.1 GCA_022567475.1 Acidobacteriota bacterium
AGTCTGGCCCGGTCGGGGTCTGGCAAGTCCCGGATGCGCTTTTTGCTTTCAAATAGCAGCGAACCCAGGGTGCTGCGGAGCGCAGGAAATCTCCGCGCCAAGTCCGCAACCCGTTCGTCCACGGAGACTTGAACCCCTTGGCCGTGAAGCGACCTGCGGGGAACTTTCCCTTTTCTGCCGCCCCTGGGCCGTTTGGCTCCCCGGGTCTTTCGGCTGCTCAAGATCATGGGCATCACCGTTTCTCCTGAGAACTCGCTTCCGACCGTTCGGAACTAAATTGAATCATCAGAGTTACTCCACAGGCACCTGAGCTGATTCCAGCTACATTCCCCTGCTTCCGGGGCCTTCGGTGCATCGGAAAAAACATTATACTCGATGTGTCAAGTTTGTCAATATAAATATTTATTAAGTATGTTTATTTTATTGCAGAATCTTCAACTTGCCGCTTATACTGCTTGCTGGCGGTATAAGAAGCTACTATGGCAGAGGCAGTCGGTCAGGATACCACGCGGCAGAAAATTCTACATTTCATCAAGATCAAAGGCCGTCCCGCGATCTCGGACATCAGCCACGCCTTAGGCATCACCCCGATGGCCGTCCGTCGTCATGTGCTCGGCATGCAGAATTCCGGGCTGCTGCGTATGGAGATGGAGCGTCGCCCCAAGGGCCGTCCGGCCGCCCTTTGCCTTCTCACCGATTTGGGAGACAGCCTCTTCCCGAAAAACTATGACCATTTTTCCATGGAACTGATCCAATGCTTGGCCCAGTTAGACGGGGAAGAAAAGATCAACCGGCTTTTTGAGAAACGTAAGGACCACATGGTGACGCGGTTTGCCGAGCGCATGGAGGGAAAGAGCAGGGAAGCGCGCGTCCAGGAAACCGTGGCGATCCTTTGTGAGGAAGGCTATATGGCGGAAAGCCGCAAAGTGAATCCAGAGACCTTTCTCATCACCGAGCACAACTGCGCCATCGCCCACGTTGCCCGGCAATACCAGCAGGCCTGCCAGGGAGAGCTTTGTTTCCTGGCTCAGATGCTCCGGGCAGATGTACAGCGGCAGGCCCACATTTTGAAAGGAGACTCGGAGTGCTCCTACCTCATCCAATTCCCGGCCAAGCGCAAGACTGCCCGCGAAGCCAAAGGCAAACCGAACAGGAGGATTTGAGCAGGGAATTTTCACCTACGAGTTTCTAATTGATTTGCAGAATCTTATTTGTATCAACCGCCGGGTGGAAAAATGAAAAAGAGGTCCGTGCACACAGGCTCCCCGGCTCCTGCAACACTCCGAGGCTTCCAAAGAAAGTTCCCAGAAGTTTGGAAGGCGTACGAGGGGTTCCGCGAAGCCTGCGATGACCAGGGGCCGCTCGATACCAAGACGCGGGAACTTATCAAGGTTGCCATATCGGTCGCCCTGGGACGGACGGGAGGCTTGGTGGCGCACCTGGATCGCTGCCGGGCCGCTGGCGCCAGCAAAGAGGAGATCTGTCAGGCTATCCTGCTGGCCGCTCCCCTAGCTGGGTTTCCGGAGACTCTCGCCGGATTCCGAGTCTTTCAAAAGCAGCCGACAAGGTAAATGGAATGAAAGGAGTCCCTACGATGGGTCAATACAAAAAGGTGGCCAGCACGAATGAGTTCGACACGGCCAAACAACGATTGGTTGAGGTTGGAGGGCTGAAGATTGCTCTCTTCTCGGTGGGAGATAAATACTATGCGATCGGAGATACCTGCACGCATCGAGGAGGGCCACTCTCGGAAGGGATGTTGGCTGAGGATACGGTAACCTGCCCCTTGCATAGCGCCCGTTTTGATGTTAAAACAGGCAAAGTCCTTGGTCCCCCAGCTTCTCAGGGGGTGCCTTCTTACAACGTCCGTGTGTCAGGAAACGATATCGAGGTGGAAATCCCTTCATGAAGGCGGAGGCTATGGTCGCGGTAGAGTCTTCTGTTCAGGAGGTAATCTAATGGGCGTAGATCGACCAGAAAAAACGCCAGCACAAAAGTTTTCCATGGGTGAGGTCGTAGGGCATACCGTTATCGCTCATAGGATCGAGATAGTGGAAGCTCGTTTTTTGCGTGCAACCACACCACCTTACAGTTGGGACTGGCATTATTTTGGAAAAATGGAAGGTTTGAATTCCCAACTTTGGTTTCGTGAGACCGCATTGGAAAAATTAAAATAAATATTTTTTCTTCCGACAAGCTTTCAACGGCATATCGATCTAATCTTTTCTGCCGTCGCCAGAGAGCCCTCACGAAGGAGTCTGGCTCTCTGAATTATAATGTTTCATAGTGGCGTTGAAGAATTACGACTCTTCCTTCCCAGTCCCGATCGCGAGAAAAGCTTCTGTATGTAAGACTACCGTTTCCAATTGCCTCTTCAACAACGCCCTGCCTTCAGAAAAGACTCTTCTTGGGGCTCGGTTTGGAATTCCGAGACCGCTAATGGTATAAAAGATAGGCTCTTACAAGGCGCTGGAAGTGCGCTGACCGGATTCGGTATTTGCTTGCCAGGCTGAGTATCACTGGCAGCAGGGGGCAGGAAATGCCGCGATCCAACAGGAGGATGGGGCGGTGCAGGCCTTTGCGGAGCAGCCTTCCGCGCCCGGCATTGGGGAAAAAGCATGTTGGACCTGGCATTCGTGCGAGACAACCTGGAGTTGGTGGAGCAGAAGCTCTCCGAGCGGGGCGAACCTGCGAAACTGGACGCATTCCGCGACCTCGACCAAAAACGGCGCCGGACGCTGACGGAGGTCGAAGCGTTAAAGAACCGCAGAAACCGGGCGGGTGATGAGATTGCGCGCCTCAAGAGAGAGAAGCAAGATGCCCAAGAACTGCTGAGGGAGATGAAAACGGTCTCGGAAGAAATCAAGTCTCTGGACGAGCAGGTGCGCGGACTCGACGCGGAACTGAGGCAGTTTCTGGAAAACCTGCCGAATATGCCGCATGCGAGCGTCCCGGTTGGCTCCAGCGCGGCGGACAACCAAGAGGTGCGCCGCTGGGGAGAGCCGCGGCAGTTTTCATTTCCTTGCCGTCCGCACTGGGAACTGGGAGAGTCGCTCGGCATCCTGGACCTGGACCGTGCAGCCAAAATTACCGGCGCCCGCTTTGCGGTTTACTGGGATTTGGGGGCGAAGCTCGAAAGGGCGCTAGCCAACTTCATGCTGGACCTGCACACGCGAGAACACGGTTACCGGGAAGTCCTTCCGCCGGCCATTGTGAACTCGGCGAGCTTGTATGGGACGGGCAACCTGCCCAAATTCGCCGGAGATTTATTCCGCCTGGAGAACACGGATTTTTGGCTCAGTCCCACAGCGGAAGTTTCGGTGACCAACCTGTTCCGCGATGAGGTCCTGGACGGCGACTCCTTGCCCGTCAACCTGACGGCCTACACGCCCTGTTTCCGCAGCGAGGCGGGCTCCTACGGCAAGGACACGCGCGGGATCATCCGTCACCATCAGTTCCAAAAAGTGGAGTTGGTGAAGTTCGTCCATCCTTCCGCTTCCTACGAGGAGCTGGAACGCCTGACCGGGCACGCCGAAGCCGTCCTGCAAAAACTGACGCTGCCCTATCGTGTGATGGCGCTGTGCACGGCCGACATGGGATTCAGTGCGGCGAAAACTTATGACCTGGAAGTGTGGGTGCCGAGCCAGGGAGAATACCGCGAGATTTCCTCTTGCAGCAACTTTGAAACCTTCCAGGCCAGGCGGGCCAACATCCGGTTTCGCATGGGCGGAAAAGGGAAGTCGCAGTTCGTGCATACCCTGAACGGCAG
>JADFGZ010000381.1 GCA_022567475.1 Acidobacteriota bacterium
CTCGGCTTCCAGAACCAGCTTTTTCAGACACCCCTCCATTCCTGGGAGAGCAGGAACGGTTCTCCAGATTGTGGAACCCGATTGGACGTTGTCTCGACGATTATCCTATTGGACGTGGAGTCGGCAAACCGGACAATTAGCCCCTCACCGCCAGTTCCCCAGAAACGGCATTATGGGGAGCAATCCGGGACTTGTCCGCCTCGACCGCACTCGGAGCCCGGCTACAGGCTAGGAAACCCCTTCTAAGTCCGGAAATGTTTGCATCGGCGTTTTGCCATAAGGTGTAGCTAAATTCGCAGAAGGGCAGTCTGCAACTTCCTTTCTTTGGCTTCTTCGGGCTGGGATCAGTTTAAGCCACTTTGTTTGTTTGAGATCGGCAAGCGCTAACAACACTAGATTGCGGAAGCAGCATCTCTTCACCGCCAGCAGGAGAGAAGCCGGGTTTCCGGCGTTGGCCGGAGCCTAGCTGTTCGTGGCCACCATTTTGCGCCAGTACTGCTTTCAAAATTCTCAGTGTCAGAGAACCGGTCTCCCAGACACTCCATGTTCGGAAAGCAAGCAGAACCTCAGACTTTCCGCACCCGCTGGTCCGCCAAAGAATACTTCGGATACCAGGAGACTTCAGCGCCCACGCCAATGCGCTTGGTGCGAACGTCCAGCATGAAGGGGCGACCGTCGCGCAGCGTGCGAATGCCGCGCTCAATGGCAGGCCGCAACTCGTCTGTGTTTCGAACAACCGCGCCGGGAATGTTGTAGGCTGCGGCCAGCTTCGTGAAATCCACGTCCGGATTGCCAAGATAGTTGATGTAATCGCGACCCGCTTGGCCGGCACGGCGCCCGCCGCCCATCATATTCCAGCGAGGTTCCTCATAACCGTGGTTATTCAGGATAACTGTCATCACCGGGATATCGTAACGGGACATGGTCCATAGAGAATCGGTCTGCCCGAAGAGGAACCCGCCGTCTCCGTGTATGGCCACAACTTGCCTCTCTGGCAGGGCAAGCTTCACTCCCGCCGAGGCCCCCTCGGCCCATCCCAGCGCGCGCCCTTCTGTGCGTCCGATCTTCATCTTCTTATCCTCATCGAAGGGGAAGAAATTCAAGATCTTAGCCTCCGTACCTACTTCTTCAACGATTACGGCATCCTCCTCCAGCATGTCGTTCAAATCGTACATCAAACGCTGCCAGGGCACCGGATCACCACTGCTCCGCTGCCCTGCCGCCAGGACGGCCTTTCGCAGGCGGGACGTGTAGTTGGTGCACTCTGCCCGTCGAGTTTCAGTGAGCTTGTTGATCTGCTGCGGTGTCGCCATACTTTTCACCGCCTCGACCAACGCGAGAGCCACTTGCTTCAGATCGCCCAACAGAGCTGCCGCAAGGGGCGTGTTACGACCGATGGTTTCCGGGTCCACGCTGGCATGAATGACGCGGATGTCCTGATTGCGCGACCCGTACGTTCGGGCACCGAAGTTGATTAGCAGATCAACCTGCTGGGGATAGATCCTACTTCGGCCGTAATGCTGAATGTAAAGCGGGTGGAAATTCGGGAAGTCAGCGTAGAAGCTGCGATGCTGCGCGACCGGAATGGCCAGCAGTTCTGCGAGCTCGACCAAAGCGGCACGGGCATGAGTCTGGGTCACTTCCGGCCCTACATACAGCACCGGCGAGGAAGCCTCCAGCAGCATGCGAGCCGCCCGCTCGATTTCCTTTGTGTTCGGCCGCAACTCCATCGGAATATCGAATGCTTTTCTGGTAAAGATGGTCCCGCGAACGTTTTCCTGGTACATCAGGTTCCGCGGGATCCGAACATGCGTGGGGCCGCAGGGCAGTACGCTGGCTACCTTGCTTGCCTGCCGAATCCACTCAGGGATCCGGCTGGGTTCGTGAACTACCCAGCGCCATTTTGTGTACTGCTTGACTGCGGACAGCCAGTCCTCCACGTCTTCATGGCTGTCCCTCCCTTCGCTAGTGGAATTCTGATGATCACTTAACAACACCAGCGGCGTCCGGTCCTTCATGGCGTTGTACATGTTCGACGTGGAGTGCGGCAATCCCACGCGGCTGAACATTCCAAATCCGATCTTGCCGGAGGCCTTGGCATAGCCGTCGGCGATGGCTGCGACCTGCCCTTCCTGTGTGGCTTGGATGAGCTGGATTTGCGGACGGGAGACCAAAGAGTCGCAGAGCGGCCCGAGGCCGGAACCGTTGGAGACGAACAGGAAACGGGCACCGGCTTCGATCAGCTGCTCGGCGAGCAAATCCCCTCCCGTCCCGGTCACGGTACGGGTCAGCTCCGCTGGCACCTCGGATTCGGCAGCAAACGGCGCGACAGACTGGAGAGCGGACTGGGCTGCAGTCGCGCTGTAACCGGCGGCAACCATGCCTGTTATAAATCCACGGCGTGAAAGTTTAGAGTTAAATAGGTCTTTTACGAGTTCGCGCATTTCCGTTCCTCCTTACGAAGTGGAAGGGCCTCCGCCACCCAACGGGCACGGCCACATATCGGTTCACCTTCATATTAAAAACGATGCGGTCTGTTTATTGCCTCGTTCTTTTCGGCTTGCAGATCCGGGGGAGTTGCCCCGTTCTGACTTTCCTTAATCTGGGTTTCATTGCCCGAAATTGTCGCTCAGGTATTGCGAAATGACTTTGTATTCCTCGTCGAACACCGGTGCCCCTCGTGAAATCATATCGTTCACCAAACTTTCCCACTCCTCATAGCTGAGCCTCAAGGTGATTACGTTGGTCAGTCCATGACAGTGCGTACACACGGTTGCGACCAGTTCCCTCCCTGGTCCCTCCGGCAACCCAAATTGCGAGCCAGTTTGGGAAGCTTGCGGGTCCTGGGGCGTTGCCATACTCGTATTCTCCGCGCCCCCGCTTCCAGTCCCATAATTATCGCCCAGGTACTGCGTTATAATGTCAATTTCGTCATCGAGAATCGCCGCTCCTCGTGAGATCATGTCGTTCACAACTCTGACCCAATCTTCTCGGCTGAGCCTCAAGTTGGCAACTAAGCTTAATGCATGGCATTGCGAACAAATGGTTTCCAGCAGTTCTTTCCCTTGTCCATCCGGAACGCCCGTTTGCGGCTGAGCCTGGGAAGCTTCTAGGCCCTGTGCTGCTGCCGTGCTCGTATTAGTCTCGTTCCCTGCCCCTTTCCCGAAGTTCTTGCCTAGGTATTGCGAAATGACTGTGTATTCGTCATCGAACACGGGCGCTCCGCGAGCAATCATGTCGTTCACGAGACTATCCCAATCTTCTTGGGTGAGCCGTAATTTGGTTACGTTATTCAGCCCATGGCATTGCGTGCAAATGGTTGCTACTAGGTCTTTCCCTGGTCCCTCTGGAAGTCCCATTTGACTCTTGCCGGGAAGGGGAAAGGCCAGAAACAACACCATCGCGAAACCGCCAATCCATAGCTTGCAGAGGTTTGTTCCCTTTGAGCCAATCATTGCTTTCATTGTAAAGCTTTCTCCTTAGGAAAACCCGCCTATAATTTCGGTCGAAGGTCCGGGTGGTGCTTCCCACCACCTTCTGCAGATCAATCCGGAATTAACTTTTTGCCCTCCGGCAACTGACAGCATACATCAATATATCCGAAATCCCCATCCTGTCAACACAACCTCGAGTAACGCCGTAGTGTAGAACGAAATCTCTCAACTCCCGAGTGGTCGCCCACTCTGAAACTGTCCATAAACGGCGTTATGGGAAGTTACATCTGCCTTGTAATCGCGCTGCCAGCCCGCAGCGTT
>JADFGZ010000382.1 GCA_022567475.1 Acidobacteriota bacterium
TACATCAGCACGCGCAGAGGCAGTGCAGGATTCGAACTCATGATCTTCGACCGCAACTCCGACAGCGACCAACCGCTTCGGGTCATTGGCGGACCCAAGACGATGCTGATCAGTTCGCACAGGATTCGAGTCCATAATGGCTGGATCATTGTCGCGCACGACGGAGTGCAATCGGATAATCCCAACAACCTCTCGTTTGTCGGCATTTGGAGCGTCTACGACGAAGGCAACGTCCCGCCCCGCTGGACCTATGGCGGCCCCCACCAGATGCTGGTCAAGCCTCGCGGCGTTGATGTGGACCCGAAGCATCAGACCATCATCGTGACCGACAAGACGTTGAACGCCGTGTTGACGTACTATGCGCCAGAGCTGTTCCGTGAAGCCTCCGGAGCGAGGAAACGAAACCTTGAGGATAATACCATCCTGACCGCCCGCCGAGACTCGGTGTTAGGACGCTTCCAGGCATTCTGGCTCCACCTGGGCAATTGGCTTTAGGAGCTTGCTGAAAAACCCTAGAAAACCGCTTCCTCACGGGGTCCCCAGCACACCGCTGGGTGCTTCCGCCATGCAGTGTTGTTAGGCCGCGAGAGACATTCCCTTACTGCTGGCAGCGACCGAGATTGCGGAGGGGGCGAACGCCAACATGAACTTTCCCCTTGCCCCAAAAATAATCGCCGCTGCAAGGACGTGTCCACGGCGATTACCCGCGATAAACGCAGTAGTGTTTACCGATTCGGCGCTCTAACCATTCCTAAACAGCAGGCGAATTTGAAGGAGTAATCTGGGACTTTTCCACCTCGACCGGGTATTGTCAAGTTAAGGGAAATTCCCCCGTTGTCGAGGCGAAAACGGTCTGCTCTGGAACGAAGAATCCAGAACTTAGAGACTGCTATGAAGCGCCCTCATGGGGCTCAAACCGTTAACTTGACAGTACCCGTATCGACGCTGGAACCGGGATGAATATTGCAGTAGAAGGTCAGTATTATGCTAGGCCTGAAATTGGAAAACGCAAATCCAGGCTGATTTATTCAAGCATCAATAAGTCACATAGAAATACCACAGATTGGAAATCCCTCCCCCTGAGCCAGGCTGCACGACTGAAATCGGATAAGTTCCTGGCTCTTTCAACATACTGGGTTTGATGGTAATCCCGAGTCGTCCGGAGTCGTAGTACTTCGTGGGAACAAATTGGTCGTTGAACATGACGCGACAATCCGGAGTAAAATTTCCGCCTCGGACGATCACCTCAGGGACACTGCCTCCCTTGTGGACGGGGAGCGAGAAGGGGGAAATCTCGTCTACGAGTGGAATTCGAAGGACACCATCATCGCCAGGCTGGGGCCGAGGGAATGGATCCTTCCACTGCGCCAAGCCTTCGCGATCCACGATCTTCCCGCTCTTGATGACCATGTGAATATCCCGTGTGGCTGATATATCGTCCAAGGGATTCCGATTCAGCACAACAAGGTCGGCTCGTTTCCCAGCTTCAATGCTACCGAGCTCTTTGTCTTTGCGGTAGGCTTGCATTGGCCAGATTGTGGCAGCTTGGATGGCTTGCATCGGCGTGAGACCCGACTCACGATACATGCGGATTTCATTATGCAAGGAAACTCCGGGACTTCCTCCAGAGGGCGCGCCGGTTGAAGCGATCAGCTTTCCTCCCTGATCCACGAACAGCTTGAGAAACTCTCCTATTTTCCGATACCCCACCGCTCTTTTCTCTCTCAGGACCGGATCTTTGTAAGGCTTGTTCCACTTCAGCAAATCCTCACGACCGGGGGCGAGGAGACCAACAGGCCCTTCTAAGAAGGTCGTGTTGAATCGGTCAAATTCTTCCCTGTATCTGCTGATTTCTTGGTAGTAGTGGGCAAGGGTGGGCGCCAGATACATCTGGCGGCTCACCATCTGCTGAACTAATGCGGGAAATGCGGAGGGATTCATGAAGTGGCTCCCGAGCGATCGGATCCCTCCTTTCCCATCGTTAACCTGTTCTCTGATGAGCGCTTCTTGATCCGCTTTACTCGCCGTCGCGAACTCTATTCCATGCATCTCTACATGCACATCTATGCCTGTGTCAATCATCTCGTCAATTCCGCGCCGTACAGCAGGCGAGGTATACTGGCCGATCGCAGGAAGACCGTGGCGATGGGCTATTTCCACTCCCTTTTTGATCAACGGAACCGGAATCGACTGATAGAACTGTATTGCATCGAAGCCGGCCTGCTTGGCCTCCAGGATGGCAGCTTGCAGGGAGGCTTCATCTGAGACCCACCGGCGATCCGCGTTGCCACGACTGTATAGGTCCATCGAAACTCGTCGTCCTTCAGGTCCGCTACCTAGTCCCCACCGCTCGGAGGACCATCCTTCGGGGATGTGACGCTGAGCCTCCGGGTGAAGAGAGTCCAGAGGGTAGTGGATGAATATGTTGGGACCAACTACAGCCCCTTTCTCCACGGCATCTTTTTCAGCCCAGAGCCAGGATGTCACATTCCTGTAGTCCACCACTGTCGTCACACCCCAATAGAGGAAAAGGGGTTGCATGTTATTCCGTAAATGGATATGGCCGTCCACCAAGCCTGGGATGATGGTTTTCCCAGTTGCGTCGATGACTGTGGCCCCGGGCGGATAGGACGCCTGGCCCCTTCTGGATACCGTCTCGATTCTGTTTCCACGAATAATGATCAAGCTATCAGGAACAGGCGGACCGCCGTTACCATCAATCAAGGTCCCGCCTTCGATTGCAATCACTTCCTGAGCCTGAGAAAGGGAAGGCCCAGCCAAGAAGATGGCCCATGATACAAACCATAGAGTGACAAATATTCCAATGGCCTGTTTTCGCATCACATTTCCCCCTAAGAAATTACCTCAAGAACAGAGAATCAGTTCTTCATGACGAGTAATCGAATAGCTGGAGCGAAACTGACCAGCCCGATATTTTGTACCACTCGTAGTGAGCAGATATTTCCCGTCCTGACCGAAGATCATTAGGGACTGATGTCGCAAATGGGTTGGTTGCGCTGAATGGACTCACCGGGCTGCCGCACTTGCCGACCGGATTGTTGATGCTCTTTGGAGAAAGAAACTCCCGTATGATCCAACCGGGTTGCTGATTGAATCGGATAAAAGTGTGTTTGAGCTTAACCTACCCAAATATGAATTCCGGAGCTTCCTTCGGGTATTAATGCAGATGCCTATTTCGGGCCCCGAAAGCTAAAAAATCTCCGGGAAGTAATACGTTCGTACGGAGATGCCGCCCCCCACGATGATCTCTTTCGCCTTAGGGTTAAAAGCGAGTTTCCTTCCCGGGACCGGAGCCTTGGGATCGGTCAAGATCAGAAGCGGCGGAACGTCGCCATTGTCGTGAATGCTCCAGACAGCGATCGCGGTCATCTCGTCCTGTCCGACGCCTTCCCTTTTACCGCCCAGGACTGTCACGATCAAACCCTTCGGCGGGTAAACTCTCAGGTGTCGAATCCCACCTAGTTGGGCACTTTCAATCACTGCTTTGGGCTTCACGTTTCCAGCGTCAGTACGGTTGAAGATGAGAATCCGACCACGGTTTGGCACCACGATCAAATCATTAATTGGGTCCACCGACAGGAATCCTCCCAGCCAGCCACTCAATCCGGTCTCGGGGCCCTCGATAACTCGGATAGGAGCCACGTCCCCGTTAGCGGTTCTGGGAAACACCATGATATTGCCGTCTCCCGGCACGAAAAGCTCGTCATGCACCGGATCGACCTCTAC
>JADFGZ010000383.1 GCA_022567475.1 Acidobacteriota bacterium
ACGGACCGGAATTTGTGGCCAAGCAGCTACGGGAGTGGCTGGGGAAGCTGGGGACCGGGACGCTGTACATAGAACCAGGCAGCCCCTGGGAGAACGGCTATTGTGAAAGTTTTAACGGGAAGCTGCGGGATGAATGTCTGAACGGAGAGATCTTCTACTCGTTGAAAGAGGCTCAAATTGTGATCGAGGGATGGAGGAAGGAATACAACACGGTGAGGCCACACTCGGCGCTCGGCTATAGGCCCCCGGCGCCGGGGGCCTATAGCCCTCTGTTGAAACCAGTTTCACAGCCCCAGGCTGTGATGTAGACTCTCACTGTCACTGGTACAAAATGTCGGGCTGGTCACTTACTTTTCGTTGGATTCGCCTTTTTGCGCGTTGACTGTCCCCCATAGCTGCCGAGGGGGGCTATTGCTCTGGATCGAGTAATTCTCAGCGATGGGTTGAATACCGGCACCTCCCGAAGAGAAGAGATACCGGTTCCCAACCTGAATCGTTAAGAGTACCCACGTTGCCGCCACCATTCTGCGATCTCGGTGCGTGTCGTAATCCAAACGCCCGGGGGCGGGAGGCTTTTCGCATACCGAATCGTGCGATCGATGGCCATCTTCCCGTTGGCGCGTCCAAACAGATGTGCGCGAAGGGAAACATTGAGCATCTTGGGATGCGTGGCTCCTTCCTCGTACAGAACGTCCAAAGAATCAATGAAATTATCCGCCAACGTGCTCGGTAACTGGCGATGCCTCTGATAGAGTTCCCGGTCATCGATTTGGTTTCCATAGGGGATGATCACCATTGGGCTGCCGTTGACCTGAACTACGTAGGGCAAATCGTCGTTCGGGAAGTCGCCATTCCATTGGATTCCAGCCTCCGCAAGGATCTCCAGGGTACGGTCTCCAGGTCGTAAGTCCGGGCTGATCCACCCGATGGGCCGTGTCCCGCTGACCCGTTCCAGGATGTCGAGCGTTTTCAGGATATCCTCTCGCTCCTCGTTGGGCGGCAACTCATCCAAATAGCGATTGGTCGCATATCCGTACCCGGCGATTTCATGACCCCGACTGCGGATTTCCTGCACCGCGGAGGGGAATTTTTCCGCCGCATACCCGCTGATGGGAAAAGACCCCTTGATCTGATGAACATCCAGCAGGTCCAGGAGTCGCCAGATCCCTCGTCGTCCCCCGAAAATGCTGTACTTGGAATCGGAACCGTTATACACCTGGCTTGGACCCGTAGAAGGTCCTGTCAACAACTCAAAAATCACTGTCCAGGTGACCGCCACACGGGCTCCGTTGGGCCATTCGATCGGGTCCCGCCGGATTCGGGCATGGTCCATGGAACTGACCGATCGGGTCCCGGTAGTGAATGCATTGTTGATGGTTAATTGCTGTTGCATGGCTCACTCCCTCCTTCGGCTCTCGCCTAGTCATAGTTTTGTTGTAGCCACCACTTGGCGACTTCGTTTTCTGTTGTCTGCCACACGTCCGGGAATCCTTTGGTGTACCGGATTACTTCCCGGATGGCTTTTTTCCCGAAAGGATGGGCGAGCAAATAGGAATGCATCGCTGCCCCTGTCGCCTGCGGGTACGTCTTTCCTTCCTCATAAAGCGCATCAAACCCCGCCTTGAAGTTGTCCACCCAAAGCTGCGCAGGGTGCCGGTGAGCACCGTAGGTCTGGATGTCGTTCGCATCCCGCATGTACGGGATCATCACGATTTTCCTGCCATTGACGGGGACGGTATAGGGCAGATCATCCACCGGATAATCGCCGCTCCAAAGGAGGCCTTCCTCCTCCATAAATTCCAACGTCCGGTTGGACGTATTCCACCCCGTGCCTAACCAACCCGTGGGACGGACGCCGGAGACTCGTTCAATGTCCCCGAAAGTGCGCCGAATGATTTCCCGCTCCAATTCGCTGGAAACCACGGTCAGCGAAGTGGCATTGGACCAGCCGTGCCCGTCAATCTCATGGCCCAGGCGAGCGAGTTCCCGTAGCGTCTCTGGAAAGCGCGTCGCGGCGACCGCGTTCGTGTACCAGCAAAACTTGACGCCTTCTTCCTCCGCAATTTCCAGCAGGCGCCAAAAACCGGCCTTTCCGGAATAGTCGTAGGTGGCAATTCGGCCGGAATTGGTGTTGTCCGTCATGACCTCGTAATCTACCGCCCACCAGACAGCAATCCGCGCGTTGTTGGGCCATTGGATGGGCTGACGGCGAATGCGAAAATGCTCTTCGGCCAATTCGGTGTTCAGCTCGGCGCGGTTCAGCCGTTGGTAGTTGACATCAAATGAAGGTTGCGCCTGCGCTTGAGCCGGCGCGGAAGAAAGATGCGCTGCGCCCAATGCAGCGCCCGCCATACCCACATTCTTCAAGAATCCCCGGCGGGAAAACATGAGAGCACCTCCTTTTTGGATGCGTGTAATGGTCTTTTTTCAAACGTCCTGCTTGCTCAGTAATGGTCCACGAAGCTGACGGATCGTGTTCCGTATAGAACCGGAATTTCCTTTTCGAACTCCTGATAGCGGGAAGTATACTCCCCACTGCTTGCGTTGTGGCCGCATTTTTATCATGCATTCCTCCTATCCCCGATAGACATCCGGTCTTATCCCCAATTGCTTTCCCCTCTCCCCTCGTGTAATCTTTCCTCATTAAATTCAATCATTGGCGGGGTTAAAACGTGCCCATTTCCCCAGGTGCCCGTCTTGGCTCGTACGAGGTCCTCAGCCCGTTAGGTGCGGATTGGATACAGTCCCATGGAAGATGAAATCCAATCCCCAAGACAGAGGCAGTCCGAGGACGATATTCAGGAGCGGCTTTTGGAACTCGAACAGATTTACCAAACTGTCCCGATCGGACTCTGTTTTTTGGACACCGATCTCCGTTATGTTCGCATCAATGATCGATTGGCTGCGATTAATGGTCAGCCCGTGTCGGCGCACATCGGGCGCACCGTCAGAGAGATTATCTCGAAGATTGCACCAACAGTAGAACCCTTGTTAAAGCGGCTGATTGAAACAGGTGAGCCAGTGCTCAATTTAGAAGTGTATGGCACTATACCGGCTGAACCTGGAGTAGAACGAGCCTGGCTAAATGACTACTATCCGGTCAAGTCGAAAAATGGCAATGTGGTAGGTATTGCCGTAGTGGTGCAAGACATCACGCAGCGTAAGCAGGCCGTTTCGCAGGAAACTTACCGGCAATTCCTCGATTTCGTGCAGTCGCTCGATGTCATGATCTGGGAAGCAGACGCGGCAACATGGCAGTTCACTTTCGTGAGCCAATACACCGAGGTCATCCTGGGCTACCCCGTCGAGCAGTGGCTCAAGGAGCCTGATTTCTGGATCAAACGCATTCATCCGGCTGACCGGGAACAGACCGTAGCCTCCTGCCTGAATGCAATAGCTGAAGGAAGGGACAATGACTTTGAATACCGATTCACGGCGGCAGATGGTCGCGTGGTGTGGCTTCGAGATATTGTCAGTGTCATCCAGGATACAACGGGCCGAGTCCGGAAGATTCGTGGCGTGATGGTGGACATCACCCAGCAGAAACAGGCCGAGGAAAAATTAGCCAAAAACGCATTGTCCGACAGGCTGACGGGCCTTGCCAACCGCACTTTGTTGCTGGATCGCGTCTTGCGTTCGATGAAGCGCCGGGATCGACATCAGGATTATCTGTTCGCCGTGCTCTTTCTGGACCTGGATCGCTTCAAGATGATCAACGACAGCCTGGGACACAATG
>JADFGZ010000090.1 GCA_022567475.1 Acidobacteriota bacterium
GATGGTCAGGGACGAGCCCGGCACCTGGCTTGAAGTCCGGCTCGAGTATAAGAACATGGAAATCCGTCTCTACGGCCGAAACTTCGCGGTCAATGGCTGCAACCGGTGCGAGGAGGTGCCCATCGCCTTTCACCAGCCCAGGACCTCCCCGTGTCTTTCACCGTTCTATCATTTCTTAATCGACTACAACGGCAGCGTCATGCCCTGCTGCAACCTCCGGTCTGACTCGCCCCTGCACAAGGAGTACGTCATCACCAATCTCAACGATCAACCCGGCATCTTTCTGGCATACGCTTCCGAGACAGCCTCCCAATGGCGACGTAGCCTGATCGGTTACGGGGAGAAAGAGGGCGTCTGCAAGACCTGCCGTTTCGTCGAGTTCGATCCCACGCCCGCCAATCAGGAAAAGAACGCCGAACTCGTGCGGACAGTGTCAAGTCAAGCTGTTTTGAGAATGTTATCGGGACCGTCTGCCAAGGCTAAGTCACTGATTCCTGGTTAGAAGCTCAACAGAATCAGACCCATAGCAAATCCTGCAAGAGATAAAAGGCTGCGGATTCCGTGCTTGAGGCCGCCCGTCGGTACGGGCGAGGGAACAAATTTTCAGGATATAGTGCGGAGCAGTTTCTTGGTTCTGCAAGCCCGTGCTGTGCAAGCAGATTCTTCGTTGCGCTCAGAATAACAGCGTTACTTGGTGCTACTCACCGCGATCTTGTCTATAGCAACCCTGAGACTGCCCTAGCCTTAGCGGACAAGAACCGGGCGGTTTGCTTTCCTCAGCTTGTCCGCTTGCCGCTGCTGGGCGGCTTGAGTGATGGACTGGAGTTGACGCTGTTCGGTGACGCGCTGGATGTCCGCCTCCACCATCATGGCAATCAACTCCTCAAAGGAGACCTTGGGGCGCCAGTTCAGTTTCTGGGCCGCTTTGGAGGGGTCGCCCACCAGCATGTCCACCTCTGCGGGGCGTACAAACCGGGGGTCCAGGATCACGTAGTCTTCATAGTTCAGGCCGATGTGCTCAAAAGCGATCCGCGCCATCTCCCGCACGCTGCGAGTTACGCCGGTGGCGATGACGTAGTCCTCTGGTTCCTCTTGCTGCAGCATGAGCCACATGGCCTCCACAAAGTCCCCGGCAAAGCCCCAATCGCGGCGCGCCTCCAGATTTCCCAGCCGGAGCTCGGTGGCCATCCCCAGCTTGATCCGGGCCGCCGTCTCGGTGATTTTGCGGGTGACGAACTCGCTCCCCCGCCGGGGCGACTCGTGATTGAAGCAGATGCCGCTGCAAGCAAACATGCCGTAACTCTCCCGGTAATTCACCGTGATCCAGTGCCCGTAGACTTTGGCAACCCCGTAGGGGCTCCGCGGATAAAAAGGTGTCCGCTCATTCTGGGGAACGGCCTGGACTTTTCCGAACATCTCGCTGCTGGAGGCTTGATAGAAACGGATGGTAGGGTCCACCAGGCGGATGGCTTCCAGCATTTTGGTCACGCCGAGGGCGGTAATTTCCCCGGTAAGCACCGGCTGTTCCCACGAGGCCGGCACAAAGGTCTGAGCAGCCAAGTTATAGAACTCATGTGGCTTAATCCGCTGGAGCAAGCTCATTACCGACGACAGGTCGAGCAGATCGGCGCTCTCTAACTGGATCCGGTCCTGGATATGCTCAATGCGCTCCAAGTTGCGGGAGCTCGTCCTCCGCACCACCCCAAACACTTCATATCCTTTGCTCAGAAGCAGTTCAGCCATATACGATCCATCCTGGCCTGTGATTCCCGTAACGAGTGCCCGTTTCATCGCAATTCCTCCCTTTTGATTCGTCTCCATTTATCCATACTCTGGCCGCTCATGTAATTTCTGCCCGTGCTCGATAACGTTTTCTGTAAGGCCCTGTTCTTTGAAGCCACGGCGGCTTTCCGTGCCGAAAGCATTGGCCGGGCATTCAGCGGTAGCGCTTTTGTTCCGGTGCCCGGCAAAATCTGCCGTGTAAACTCGCCTAAATCGTGCCTAAACGGCTCGACGAACAGAGATGGAGCACGCTGAGTGCCAGCTTCGCGGTCCTTAAACTCGACGGGAAACAGGCTCTTCCCCCCATTACAGGCGAGTTATCTGCGCTCCGCCGGAGCGGGACAAAAAATGCAAAAGCTGGCAGCAAAATTGCCGATGGATAGAGGTAGGCCTGATCTGCGCCTCAGCCAGAGTGCGCCGGGAAGGCCTCGAAAAGGGCAAAAAACGGTAGCGGAAGCAGCGGCAGGAACCAAGGAACCAAAGGAACCAGATGATACAGATCACACGCCTGAACAAGCATCCATTCGTCGTCAACTCGGACTGGATCAAGTTCATTGAGCAGTCGCCGGATACGGTTATTACTTTGATGAATGGGGATAAAATCGTCGTGCTTGAGACCGCAGAACAGGTCATCGAGAGGGTCGTAAAATATCGGCGACAGCTTCTCGAGGGCTTGGGCACGGAGAGTCTGTGGGTGTCTCCCCCCGTGTCCGGGCCCACGAAACCCCCGGAGGAGACGAGTTGAGGAGACCTTCCCATGGATAAAAGCACTTTTGGGGGAGTCCTTCTGGCAGTAGTCGGCATCCTGGGCGGACTGATCCTGGAAGGCGGAAGCGTCGCCCAGATCATTCAACCGACGGCGGCGCTGATCGTCTTCGGCGGCACGCTCGGCGCGGTGATGATCCAGTTTCCGCTCGCGGTGGTAATGGAAGGCTTTGGCCGCCTGGCACACGTTTTCTTCGAGCGGGGCAAGGACCCCCACGAGGTGATTCAGCAGATCGTAGAGTTTGCCAACAAAGCGCGCAAAGAGGGCATCGTTGCCCTGGACAGCCAATTGGACAGCATCGAGGAGCCGTTCCTCAAGAAGTCCCTCATGCTGGCCGTGGATGGCACCGAGCCGCAGGAACTGCGGAAAATGATGGAGCTGGAGCTGGACAACCAGGCTGAGCGTCAAGAGAAAATCCCTCAAGTGTTTGAATCGGCTGGAGGCTTCTCGCCAACCATTGGCATCATCGGCGCCGTCATGGGGTTGATCCAGGTGATGCAGCATCTGGACGACATCGACCAAGTGGGCCACGGAATCGCCGTGGCCTTCGTGGCCACCATCTACGGCGTGGGGGCTTCCAACCTGTTTCTCCTCCCCGCAGCGGGAAAACTCAAGATCCGCATCCGGGAGGAGCAAGTGGTCCGGGAGATCATGCTGGAAGGGGTCGTCTCCATCCTGGAGGGGATGAATCCGCGGATGCTGGAGACAAAACTTCTGGGCTTCCTCCCCGAGCGTGGAAAGCCAGCTCCGGAGCAGGAGGAGGAGGCGGCGTGAGCCGAAAGAAAAGACACGCCGAGCACGCCAACCACGAGCGCTGGCTGGTTTCTTACGCGGATTTCATCACTCTGTTATTCGCCTTTTTCGTGGTGCTGTTTGCCTCCTCGCAGGTGGACGAGCGCAAGGTGGGGAAATTATCCAAGGCCATCGAGGCGGCCTTCACCCAATTGGGCATCTTTTCCTCTTCCAATTTACCGATGGCCCTCCCCTCCGAGTCCATGTCCGTTGCCACGATACCGGGGACAGATACTTTGGGAACCACCTCCGCCCTGGGACGTTTGATTTCCCCTGTCAAGGGAAAGACCGGGACCCAGTCGGGACTCCAAGATTTATCCGTTCTCCAGAAGGAACTCGAGCGCGAGCTGGCGCCGGAAATTCTGCGCCGCGAAGTCGCCCTGCAAGCCAAAGGGGAGAGCCTGGTGCTCAGCCTCCGGGAGATCGGGTTCTTCAACAGCGGCCAGGCCACGGTCAAGCCGGAGTCGGAAGCCCCGCTTTCCCGTATTGGCGCAGTGCTCAAAGGCCGCCCGCATGGTCTGCGCATCGAGGGCCACACCGACAACATACCCATTCGCAACCAGCAATTCGCCTCCAATTGGGAACTATCCACCGCGCGCGCCATCGAGATCGTCAAAAAATTTATCGTGCGCTACGGCATCGCGCCGGAGCGGCTGTCGGCTGCAGGCTTCGGGGAATACCATCCGGTGGAAAGCAACAGCACTGCGGCGGGGCAGGCTCTGAACCGGCGGGTTGACATTGTGATTCTCCCCCCGCCGAGCCAGCCGGAAACTGAGGCGCCCGCTGCGGAAACTGCTTCTGCTCCAGCGTCTTCTGTTGAGGCGCACTCTGTGGAGGCGCCTTCTGGCGAGGCGTCTTCTATTGATCTGCCATCGGTGAAGATCCCTTTGGTGGAGCTGCCTCCCGTGACCGTCATCGGCATGCCCTCCCCCCTCCCGATAAGGCACATTGAGGTTTGGGAAGTCCGCGAACTGATTTTGCGCGCCCGATTTCATGCGCAAGAAACCTTTGGAGAGAACTGTGCGGATGGAAGGATGGGAACTGCCTAAAGAAATGGAGCGACACGGTCGAATGATGCAATTAAGAGGAATAGGTTGGATCGGGGGCTGGAATTTCCGGCTTGCCGTGCCGATTGCGCCGGCGCTGGTTGCTCCGGGTCTCGGACGGCATCGATGGACCGCTGCTGGGTTCGAAAGGCGCGCCCCAACTGACCCACGGAGAATTGCGGATGCGGACTGAAACTGCAGTGCCTGCTGAAAATTGGCGAAGGTTGGGTAAAGCTCCCGATCCTTATCTCCAGCGGATTCGCGACGTGGTCTACCAGGTGGCAGGAATATTTCAATCCGATGAGAATCTTCCCTTTCTCGAAGAATGCGCCAGGAAAAGAATGCAGGCGGTGGACGCGAACTCGCTCCGGCAATACTACGACCGTTTGACCGTAAGACGAGACCGCGAAGCGGAGCTGCACCGTCTGGTCGGCGAAATGAACTTGGGCGAGACCTGTTTTTTTCGCAATCCGCTCCAACTGGAGGCGTTGCGCAGGGTAGTCCTTCCCGCCATCTGCCAGGACAAGAACCGGCCTCCCTGCCACCATGTCCGTGTATGGAGCGCCGGTTGCGCGACGGGCGAGGAACCCTACTCCCTGGCTATGAGTTTGATGGAAACAATGGAAGCAGAGGAAACACTCCAAGAATGGACCTTTGAGGTCCTGGCCACCGATTGGAACAACGGCTTCCTGGAGAAAGCGAAAGAGGGCATTTACAGTCTCCATGCTCTGCGCCATGTCCCGCCTTCTTTGCAGCAAAAGTGCTTTCGCCCTTGCAGAGACCAGTTCCAAGTGACCGACGAGGTGAAAGCCATGGTGTCGTTCCACCCCCTGAACCTGCTGGAGGAACACAGCGTGAGTTGGGCAAAGGACATGGACGCGATTTTCTGCTGCAATGTGCTGATCCACTTCGACGGCTCAGCCCAGCGGCAGACCATCCAGCGCTTCCATGACAGCTTGTTGCCCAACGGATATTTGTTCGTAGGGAATTCCGAATCTCTCTATGGTGTCAGCGACAACTTTCGACTGGTGCACTTTCCCGGATCCACAGCGTACCGCAAAGTCTGCCTCCAGTCCCCTGCAGCAGGTGTGATATGAACAAGACAGAGAATACGCAGATCAAGCAAAACGAAGAAAAGGCCGAAGAGCGGGACCTGAAAGAACTGCTCCGATCCCGGATCAAAGATATCGACTCGATTCCCACCATTCCGGCGATCCTCCGGCCCCTGCTCCACTATATGGAGCAAACCGTAGACCAAATCGAGGTGCAGAAAATCGTGGAGCTGGTCTCCTGCGACGAGTCCATCACCGCCCAGTGTTTGCACATGGCCAATTCACCTCTGTTCGGCAGGACACACGAAGTGGATACGGTGCGGGGAGCGGTGATCGCTCTGGGCGTGCGGAAGCTGCGTGACATCTTGTTGTCATGTCTTCTGGTGCGGCTGGCGCCCAAGGAGCGGTGGGCCATGGATCCAGTGATCTTTTGGCAGCACTCCTTCGGATGCGCGCTGGTGAGCCGCCAGTTCGCGCGAAAAATCAATTATCACGACCCGGAAAGAGCCTACTTGGCCGGCCTGCTTCACGACCTGGGGGAAGTGGTGAACTGCATCTTTTTGCCGGAGGAATTCCGGGCCACCGTCGAGAAGGCATGCACCGAGCAGCTTCCCTTTTTTGAAGCGGAGCAAGCAACGCTGGGCTTGACCCACTGCGACTCCGGAAAAATGCTGGCGCAACACTGGGGCTTGGCCGAGGAACTGACCAGCGTCATTTTCTACCACCATGACGTGGAGCAAGCCAAACTTCACCCGGTGCTGGTAGCCATCGTCAGTTTGAGCGACACGCTGTGCCGCATGCGGGGGCTCGGCTACGGTTTCTACGAACCGAAACAAACGGATTTCTTGGACGATCCGGCTTGGCGGATCCTGACGCGGGAGTATCCTCACATGGCTGAATTCGATCTGGCCCGCTTCACTTTTGAATTGGATGAATATACCCTCCAGGTCCGTGAACTGGTGTCTTCCATCTTTTCGAAGGGATCTTGAATACGCCTCGCTCCGCTTTTCCTAAGAAATTCTAATGAGAGCGGCTCCACTCACAACGCCAAGAGACGGCCGACAACGGTTCGTCCTGGGCCGGATGGCAGACTGGAAGAGGAAAAACCCTCTCAAAACAATACACTTCCGCCTTCCCGGTCGGCTGGAACAAAGGTTCCTGCTCACGGCTATCGTTCGGTGCCTCAATTGCTTTCCTCTGGGTACATATATACAAAGGAGGAAAAAAGCACAGCAACCACGCAACAGGGGCAATCCAGTATGTAGTTTCTCTTCCTGGCGAGGGCCGTGATGTGATCGGCCAGCCAAGACGGAGCGTTCGGGCATTTCTCACGAATCCCGCTGCCCACGCGGAAGACAAACGCAAAGCCGGATCGCTTAGGAAAGCAGTTCTGCGGTGGAAGAATCGCGCCGGGGACCCGGCGGAACCTGAGAACGGCTTTTTCCTGGTTGCCGGGATGGACCGTGGCCTGGGCTCAGCCCCTTAGACCGGCAAGGAGGCAGGCGTCCGAGAACAAGAATCCCGGTCAGCTTTTTGCATAACGATGCTGGAAAAAGTCCTGGACCAGAAAGAAATCGACGCCCTCTTTCGGGCTGCGCAAGGCAAGTCGCAGGAGGGCGCCGCAGAGGAGCAGGCGCCTCGGCAAATTGCGCCTCTCAATCTCGACCAAGCCGGCCGGATCAGCAAGAACCAAGTCCAATCCGTCAGCGTATTGCACGACACATTTGCCCGCAACCTCACGCATTCGTTAGGGGCCCATCTCCGAGTGATGCTGGAGGTCGCCCTCGTTTCGGTGGAACAACTCTCCTACGTAGAGTTCCTGCAACGTCTCCCGGAAATCACTTATCTGGCCGCGATGGGCATCCAGCCGCTGGGAGCAAGAGGAGCGGTCCAGATGGACCTCTCTTTAGCTTTTCCTGTCGTCGACCTGCTGTTAGGAGGACGCGGAAAGGCGGAAGCTCAAACGCGCGAGATCACCGAGATCGAAGAGCACGTGCTCGAGAGTGTTGTGAAAATCATTTGCCGGGAATTGCAGGCTACCTG
This sequence comes from Acidobacteriota bacterium, assembly GCA_022567475.1. Lineage (GTDB taxonomy): Bacteria > Acidobacteriota > Terriglobia > 2-12-FULL-54-10 > 2-12-FULL-54-10 > JADFGZ01. The sequence goes on from JADFGZ010000090.1 coordinate 7,482, forward strand.
GCAGCCGGTTCTGGAGTTGCAATTCTCCTTTGAGCAACGGCAACAGCAGACGCAAATCATGCAATTGATGCCTCCCAACGAAAAGACACTTTCGTTGATATTTGAGATCCGAACCTCGGAGGCGCGGGGTCTGCTCAACCTGGTCTTTCCGACAGCAGTTTCCGGCGCATTGCTGCGAAAGCTTTCGCAGCAATGGTCGTATCAAAAGCGCGCGGCGGCTTCCGAGGGCAGCCCCCGGCTTCGCGATAAATTGCTCGATTGCCCCTTCCCCGTCGAGCTAACCTTGCCGCCCACCCCCGTCCGTGTTCGTGAGTTGCTGGAATTAAAAGCCGGACAAGTGCTTTCCTTGCAGCACGGAATCGAAGATTCCGTCGTATTTTCGGTCAGCGGCAAAAAGCTGTTCAGCGCGTATCCCACGCGTTGCAAGGATATGCGCGGCGCACAAATTCAGCAGCGCCTGCAAATCTCAGTTTCATCCGAGAGGGAGCACCGTAATAGATGAGCGAAGAAAATCCGTCCGCCACAGTTCCTGAAATCCAACAGTATCAGCAGGTTTGGGCTGAAAGTATCTGCCAAGTTCTGGAACAGATTGGGGGGGCGCCGTTTACTTTTGAGTTTGTTCCGGACGCAGAACTCGAAGAGCAGTTCCAGGCGCTGGCGGAAGCCGGCGAGTGGATGCGGTTTACCGCAGCCAATAAACTGACCGGCGAACAGGCATTCCTGGTATCCGGAGCCGATACGGTGCGGCTGGCGCAACTGCTCATGGGCGAACCTCCGGACGACAAGGTGGCGATCACCGACGACCACCGCGACGCGCTGGGGGAGATCGTCCGGCAATTTGCCGGCGCCACGGCGAGTTCCTTGAAAGCCAAACTGGGCGGCGAAGTAGATCTGCAATTTTCCGGGAACGGACGGCCCGAATGGGCCCCGGCAAAGCGGGCAGGGTTTCGAATTACAGGCGCTCAGCCTCCCCCCTTTCTTCTTTGTTTCCAAATCAATCCAGAGCTGGCCTCATCTCTTCAGCCAGCCCAGGGAGCGGCTCAGGAAGCAGCCCAGAAGCTCCAGAAGCCGGTTCAGCCCCGCAGAGCGGACGAACCACCGCCGCTATCCCACCAGGAGGCAGTGGCAGAAGTCGCAGCAGTCGTATCGGGAGACATCGATGCTGATTTACTGATGGATATAGAACTCAAGGCAACTCTTCGCTTTGGCGAATGCCAGTTGCTATTGCGGGATGTTCTGCAACAAGGACCCGGCACAGTCGTGGAACTCGACCGGCAAATCCAGCAGCCGGCGGAACTTGTGGTAGGAGGAAAAGTCATGGCCCGGGGCGAGATGGTGATCGTGGACGGAAACTACGGCCTGCGCTTGACAGAAATTGTAAGCCAACAGCAGAGAATTGAGTCCTTGGGAGAATGACTCCCTGGGGGGGCGGGAAGCAGCAGAGAAAAAAGGATTCTTATACATTAAAGCTAAAGCTTCTTTCAAAACTCACCGATAAAAGTAAGTGACGGCAGCACTGTACTAAGCTTTGACGGCATGGCTGCCGTTATTCGGATTCTGGCCTTTGGGAACATTGCCGGAAAGACTCGAAGCAACTCAGGCGGGAACAGCGGAGAAAAAGAATGTCAAAAAAGCGCGTGTTGATTGTGGACGACTCCTCCGTGATGCGCAAAATCGTCGAACGAACCTTGCGCCAAGCAGGGCTTGAGCTGGGCGAAGTGCTGGAGGCCAATAACGGCGCCGAAGGACTGGCTATCCTTCAGGAAAAAACTGTAGATTTGATTTTGAGCGACATCAATATGCCTACGATGGACGGACTGGAGTTTGTACGCCAGTTGCAGCCCCTCGAAAACGCCAAAGGCGTGCCGGTGGTGATGATCACAACGGAGGGAAGCGAGGCTCGCGTCGTCGAGGCCATTTCCTGCGGCGCACGCGCTTATATCCGGAAACCCTTCACCGCGGATCAGATCAAGGAGCGTGTCGCTCCGCTATTGGGGGATTGAAATGAACTCTTCTGCTATGGCCCGTCACAGCCGCAACACGATTCTGCCTCAAGGCGATTGCGCTCCTATGCTGGAAACTGCGACGCGGGAAGTCTTTGAGATCATGCTGGGGGCACAAGTGAATTCGCCGAGTGAATCTGAACCGCCTCCGGTGGCGGACTTGACGGCCATGGTCGGTCTGGCTGGCCGAATCTGCGGGGTTCTCAGCCTCCGTTGTGAAGCAACCTCGGCCTGCCGCATGGCGGCAAAGATGCTTGGAGTAGAGGCCGTCGAGACCGCTGAATTCGGCGATGACGCCCGGGACGCCATCGGGGAAATTTGCAACATGGTGGCGGGCAACTTCAAGGCAAAGCTCGCCGGACTGGTGGAAGGTTGCGTGCTCTCGGTGCCGACCGTAATCACCGGCGCGGATTATCAGCTCCACATGCTGGCGGATGGCACCCGCACAGAAATTTCCTTCGGCTTCGAGGGATCACCCGTCTGGATCACGTTGGATCTGCACAACTAGCGCCGCGCGTTGACCGGCGTTTTCGCCGTAGCGTGCGTTTTGGCTCTCCCGCCTTCACCCCTATCGGAGAACCGGACAACTACAACTAAATGTTTGGCAGCTTTCCCGGCCTGCCGGCCAGGATGGAGGCGCTCGAAAGCCAGCACTCAGAACCTGGTCCGGGCCTAGCACATGGTATGGCTCTCTGTTTCGCAACCTCAGGCGGGAAGGAAACCCGGCGAGGAATGCATGGGCCAAACATCTTTTGTCTGGATGACCTAGGGGGAGTCCTAGGATGGGTAACAATAACCGCAGTAACTTCAATACCGATACAGCCGGGGTGGTTGAAATTGCCAATATTCGGCGCGCTTTTTACACCCCCACCTATGGCACCCCGGACTTGCTTTTTAGCTGGCTGCTCAACAGCGCCCGCGACGCCTTGGAGTTCACCGGCGGCGGTCAGCATCAGAAAAAGGAAACCGTTGGACACAAACCCTCCCACCCTCCCGAAATGTATATGGCGGGCCTGTTGCTTTGCGATGAAAATTTTATCCCCGCCGCCGTGCTGAAGACCTACGACCACCACTACAAACTCGATTTCATCGCCGGGACCATCCAATTGCGCACCCAACTGTACGCTGTCGCCCAGAAGTCGGCTTCCTTCTTTGAGGGGCGCATACTGGAGAGCACCTTCGTGGCGCGCCACGCGGTAACGGACCGCGTCCTGGTCCAGATATCGGAGGAAGAAATTCAGAAGCCGAATTTCTTCGGCCTGGAGCTTCCCTTCCTGTGTTTCCACACGTAGCGCGACCCAAGCCTGGCTGACACCTCCACGAGCTCCGGCTTGACCGAGCAATGCTTCGAGTTGCGGCTGCCCGTTGACATCAGCGGCACCGTCAAAACAGTGCTGGTGAGCAAGGCTAAGGGAGAATTGCAAGGGAAAGCTTCGGACGCCGAGACCGGCGAATACCTTTGTCCCATTCCACTGCACTGCTTCAACAATCTGGGGTTCTTGCTGGAAAGCCTGCCGCTCATGCTCACGACTCGAAAGACAACTCCTCGAGAATAAGCAGCACTGTTTCCCAATTCCTGGAATCCGCTGATTCAATCCAACGGCGAGATGCGCCCTTCGCTGGCCTGCGGCCCAGAGGGTCTTTAGTCCGGCGGATCGTGGCTATCAGTTTTTCTGAGTCAACGCTTCTTGTGCAACGCGGCCTGAATCTCGGCGTATTCAGGAAACTCGTGGGTTTGCTTCTTGGAGTAAATCTTATCGCCGTTTATGAAAACCTCGAAACGGCCGTCTGAATAAGGCTCCAGTTGCAGGTAGGTGATTCGTTCCTTGAACTCTTCCAGAATTTTCCCCGTCAAACTGACGGCCCGAGGCTCATAGTTTCAGCGGGAACAGTATTCGATCTTGATCTTCATCGCCTCACTCCATTCCAAATCTTGCCATTCCAATTCACGCCGGTTCAATTCACTCAAAACTTGGCGCAGATTGCCTTCCGAATAAAACCGTCAACGCATCGGGTCTTCCAAAGGCGGCTGGGTTTGCCCGGCGACGCCGCTCCGGTACTCTTTTATGTCCACTACTTCCTCCCCCTCAAAGGTCACAAAGATCACCTTCTGGGGAGGCGTTCCATAGATCCAATCCTCTTGCTCCACGCCGTCCTTGGTTTCGCGCACTTTGTGTTGCGGGTGTCCCATCGCCATCTGCACCATCTGCCGGTCCATCCCGATGGCCGCCTGCTTCGCCTCGATCGCTTCGAGAAACTCGGGCGGAATCGGGCGGGAAAAGGTCTGTATGAGAGAGACGGGATTGAAATCCAGCACGGGGCCCAGGAAATTCTTCAAATCGTCCACCGTCAGATCCGGAAGCCTTTGTGAAAATTTCAAAATGACGGACGAGCCGGTCGGGGTTTTGCCGCTTCCCTGCGCGACGGGATATGTGCCGTATCCCATGCCCACCTCAATGCGCTCGTACCATTTCGTCTTTTTCTTGCCGCCTCCATTGATCTCAAAAACAATCTCCTTGCCCTTGAACTCGATGGCCGTGATCTGGACGAGCACGTTCGGCGGTATGGCAGTCCCGTTCTGTGTGATCTCGCGGAGCAGCGCTGCTTCATCGACCGCGCCCTGCGTGTCCACCATCAACCCCTTATCGCCGCGCGGCAGAGAAACCTTCACCGTGGCATACTCGGCCATCAGGCCACGGATGATGGCCATGCGAGACTCCGGTGTGAGGTCTGCTCCAAGCAATTCCGCAGGCCAAAAACTTCCCCAAACCAGGGCGGCTGCCACAAGGCAGAATCGATACGGCATCGGATTCCATCCCCCGGCCCGGCAACAGGCCGGGCCCTCGTATTCCAGCTTTATCTTATCGCGCCTCCAGCGGGCGGGGCAAGCCCCTTCGCTGCCTTCCCACCTTGCAGGTTCCGCAAAAAAGCTGGCGTTTAGGAGGCCCACGGGAGAGCCCCCCGGCTGCAATTCACAGCAATCGAGGCGCCTCGCTGGAGAAGAACTGTTTCACATCCCCCCAGGATAAACTCACCAGCAGATCGGGCATCGGATCTTGCTCCGCCTCCTCGAAGTACGTCAGTGATTTCAGGACATGCACAGTGCTGTAGTTCGCCTGAGCAAACTTGTCCTTGAATAAATCCAGGAGCTGAGGCAATCCATAGCGCTTCGATACCGTGTACAGATCGATGAAATCACGCTTCGTTCCCCGGCCCGCAATCGCGCTGATCTTCATGCAGGCAATGTCCCGGGGATCAGCGACGTTTACGTCCAGCAACGCCTTAAAAGGAAACAAGACCGGGTAGGGATAACCGAAGAAGCTGACTTTCGTTCCCTGGACATGCGCGTGGAGTGTCTCTGTTTCTTTCGCCACCAAAGAGAACCCGCTCAAGTGCTGGACCTTGTGAAGGAGCGTTTCCGGATCAAAAGGTTCGTTGCTGAAAAAATCAAGGTCCAGGGACCGGCGATGGCCGAGGTGGAGCGCCAGTCCTGTCCCGTCGGCAAGATAAAAAGGACTCAGAACAGATGCTTGGCGCAGGTCTTTTAAGCTGCGCGCTACCGCCGCGTCAATGACTTCCCGATGCCATCCATGCTCCTTTTCCGGCACGCTGATCTGCTCCCCGCTGGTCAAGTTTGAATAAGAAAAGAACTAGGCGGCAGGCTTCAGCGCCGCAACCTTGGCAAAAGGAATACGGTACACTAATGCCCAGAAGTTCGCCGATCTCCGAGAAAGTCTTCGCTCGGAGCAGACGGCCTCTTTGATCTCAGCTTCAGAGAATGTCTCGCGCAACCAGGCAACAGCCTTCTCGTCGCCTGATTCCAATAGACGCGTGATAGTGTAGCGCGGATAGGAATGGGGGTTGAAATTGTCCATGTTAATGTCCCAGAAAAATGGCCGCAAGTGTTGCGGGATCATAGAGTTATCATAGCATAACGGGAGTCGTTTTGCGAGACGCTTTTATCCTCAAAGCCCTCCTTAGGAGCACGCAAGAATGATGGCTAGTGCAATTTCATAGTTGCTGTATTGCTTTCCAGAACGCTCGGGAAGCCCCAGAGGGGCGCAAGATTTTAGCCCACGGCGCAAGCCGTGGGTGGGAAAGGCCACGCCGGATCAGCCCCGAAGGGGCGACAGAAACTCCGCTTTTGCATTCCGTGGAGGTTCTTTCTTTCGCCCCTCCCGGGGCTTGCTGTGTGGAACCCACGCTTCCCAGGGCTTGCGCCCTGGGCTATGTTCTTTCGCGCCTCCGGCGCTGTGCGGGTGGCGAGAAATCCGTTCTATCG
>JADFGZ010000091.1 GCA_022567475.1 Acidobacteriota bacterium
ACTGGCAGGAAATCGACTTCTCCATTCTTCAAGGCTTGCATGGCGGCGACATTGTCGCTGATGAACTTGAAGACGAGCCGTTCCAGATTCCCCTGGCGCGGAACGTCCCAATAGTCGTCAAACCTCTTGAGAGCAACTTGAAGGCCCGTCTCCCAACTCTCAAACTGATAAGGCCCCGTGCCGATAGGTTTACGGTTGTATTCGCTTTCATTGAACCGTTTGCCGAAGGCCTCGGGATCTTTTTCGAGCAAGCCATCGGCGTTATAGAGGTGCCTGGGGAGAACTACAATTTCTCCGGCAACGTCTCGCGCCAGCCAGTACTGCTTGGAATAGGTCAGTCTTACAGTGTAATCGTCCAGCACCTCGCAGCTTTCCAGGTCGTTGTAGTAATTCCGCAGCGAAGGGGCGTCCACGTACTCATTCTTGATGGTCTCAAAGCTGAACTTCACGTCGGCGGCGGTCATCGGTTTGCCGTCATGGAATCGCACATCCCGGCGCAGGAAGAACGTGAAGGAGACCCCTTTACGAACTTCCTGAACCTCTTGCCGGGGAACGTTGATGGTTCCGGAGGAAGTTTGAACGCTAAGCGCCCCTGTTTCGCCTCCCGGCTCGGAAACAACACCTCTCACGTGCTCCCCATCCTTCTTGACGACTATATCTTCCTCGATCCACCTTTCTGCCAGGCTTCCCTCCCATTCATAGGTCTCCGGGTCTCTCCGCAGCAGATAATTATAAATGTAGTCGTTGATGTACTGCGAGTAAACGCTGTTATCCGTTAACAAATTCAGGGAGCCAGGCTCCGCGTTAAAGCGCATTACCACCTGGCCGCCCTTTGTGGGGACTTCGTTGCCGGTGGCCTGGTCGTTGAATTCGTCCACCGCGACCTTGCCGGTCATCTCCAGCTCGCCTGGGGCGGCGACCCTGCTGCCGGTAACGGCTCCCGAGCCAGCGTCATTCGGCCCGCCCTGCTCCAGCGAGCAGGAAAGCGATACCGCCGCCAGCAGCGCCAAGCACAAAGAACGATAGGAGCAAAGCATTCCTCTATGCATCACCTGACCCTCCCAAACTTTTCACAGAAATCCCGCGTATGCTACTATAACATCCCCGGCGAATGGCTATAGAGCATGAGCCGTCTTATCCTGCACCGGCAAGCCTCCCAGGGCCGCCTCCGCCATTATTCCCTTGCAAAACACCGGCTGCATCTCGCATGATTACGGCTCGCATGATTTCAGTTCGCATCATCGCAACTTCTTAAATTCACTGCGACTTCTTAAATTTACTTGATCTGAGGGGGCATAGCTGTGGGTTCTACGAATACTGGAGAGCAAATTCCGATTGAAGAGCCGCAAGGGAAGCTGGGCGTTTTGCTGCCGGGCATGGGCGCGGTCGGCACTTCTTTTATCGCCGGGGTCGAGGCGGTTCGCAGAGGGTTGGGGGAGCCGATCGGCTCGCTGACCCAGATGGGGACCATCCGGCTGGGCAAGCGCAGCGACAAGCGCACGCCGGCGATCCGGGATTTCGTGCCGCTGGCCACGCTCGATGACCTGGTATTCGGCGGATGGGACATCCGAGACGAAAGCTCCTACCATGCGGCTCAGGAGTGCGGCGTGCTCAAGACCCAACTGCTCGACCAGGTGCGGGATTTCATGGAGTCCGTGCGTCCCATGCCGGCGGTCTTTGACCAGAATTATGTCCGCCGCCTGGATGGCACCCACGTCAAGAAGGGCAAGAACAAAATGGAGCTGGCCAAGATGCTCCAGGACGACATCGAACGGTTCCGCGCGGAAAAGGGCCTCTCCCGCGTGGTGATGGTCTGGTGCGGCTCCACGGAAGTGTTTCTGAAGACCCAGGATGTCCACCAAACCCTGGAGTTGTTCGAGTGCGGCCTGAAGGAAAATCACCCGGCCATCGCCCCCAGCATGATCTATGCCTACGCGGCTTTGCAGTCGGGCGTTCCGGTCGCCAACGGCGCTCCCAACCTGATGGTGGATGTTCCCGCCCTGACCGAGCTGGCCCGCCAGAAATCGCTCCCCATCTGTGGCAAGGATTTCAAGACCGGCCAGACGCTGATGAAAACTATTCTCGCTCCGGGCTTCAAGGCGCGCCTGCTGGGGCTTTCCGGCTGGTTTTCCACCAACATCCTGGGCAACCGGGACGGGGAAGTGCTGGACGACCCGGATTCCTTCAAGACCAAGGAAGAGAGCAAGCTCTCGGTGCTGGAGCACATCCTGCAGCCGGACCTCTACCCGGCGCTCTACAAGAACTTCTACCACAAGGTGCGGATCAACTACTACCCGCCCCGGGGGGACAACAAAGAAGGCTGGGACAATATCGACATCTTCGGCTGGCTCGGCTACCCCATGCAGATCAAGATCGACTTCCTGTGCAGGGATTCGATCCTGGCCGCGCCGCTGGTGCTGGACTTGGTGATGTTCCTGGACTTGGCCAAGCGGTCCGGGATGCGGGGCATTCAGGAGTGGCTGTCGTTCTACTTCAAGAGCCCCATGTGCGCCCCCACCGTCTACCCGGAGCATGACCTGTTCATCCAACTGATGAAGCTGAAGAACACGCTCCGGCACCTGCGCGGCGAGGAGCTGATTACCCACCTCGGTTTGGAATACTACGATTAGACCGGCCCAGTCCTCTGGCTATCCCCAGCACTCGAATGCCTCCGTGCGGGTCCACCCGTACGGCTTTGCTATGCAGCAATCGTGAAACGGCTCCAGCCCTGTGTTCCAGACACTCCTGGTGGTTTGGGGAAATAAGCGCCTGCAAACGAAGAATGGCAAACGAAGAATGAAAGACGCATGAAAGAGCAGCCACAACTCATCCGAGGACTCGGGATTACTGGCGCCGGCAGTATTGTTGCTGGGACCATAATCGGCACCGGCATATTCCTGGTGCCCTCCTCGATTGCGCGCGAGGTGGATTCAATCGGTTTAGTGTTCTTGGTGTGGCTTGTGGGGGGACTGCTTTCGCTGGCGGGCGCGCTGAGCTATGCGGAGCTTGGGGCTGCATTGCCGGAAGCCGGAGGCGAGTACGTCTTCTTGCGCCGGGCCTATGGACCCTTATGGGGATTCCTCTATGGATGGGAGCAGTTTGTGGTCGGCAAGACGGGCTCGATCGCTACAATCGCCATCGCCTTTGCCCTCTTTCTCGGTTACTTCTTCGGCGGTCTGAGCGCCGCGATCCTTCACGTGCCGTTTGGTTTCTTTACATGGTCGCTATCCGGTACGCAGGTGATCTCCATATCAGCCATCGTCGCTCTCACTCTCGTTAATTATTTCGGCGTAGGTCTGGGCGGCGCTGTGCAGATCGTGTTCACCGTCCTAAAGGTGGCCATCATTGTGGGATTGGCGGGACTGGCCTTCCTGATTGGGCAGGGTGAGTCTGCACACTTCTCCCCTTTCCTTTCCGCCCCGAAAGGCGCTGGCACGCTGAGCGCATTCGGTGCGGCTCTGGTAGGGGCATTGTGGGCGTATGACGGCTGGAACAACTTGACCATGATTGGATCTGAAGTCAAGAACCCGGAGCGCAACATTCCCCGCGCGCTTATCTTTGGAACTGGAGGGGTGATGCTCGTGTACTTGTTTGTCAATGCCGCCTACTTCTACATTCTGCCGCTGGAGACGGTGAAATCTTCCGAGCATGTGGCGCAAGATATGGCGCACAGTTTCCTGGGGGGATGGGGAGTGGTCGTGATTACGGTGGGAGCCTTGATTTCGACATTTGCCACGCTGAATGCGTCCATTTTGAGCGGGGCACGCGTTGCCTACGCCATGGCGCGGGGCGGGCTGTTCTTCCGCCACGTGGCCGAGGTCCACCCCATTCACCGAACCCCGGCAAAAGCGCTGATCCTGCAAGCGTTCATGGCTTGCCTGATTGTTGCCATATTCGGTTCTTTTGAGGAGTCATTCACCTACACCATCTTCGGCTTGTGGGTGTTCTACGCCCTAACCGCCATCTCCGTTTTCGTTCTGCGACATAAGGAGCCGAACCTGCCCCGTCCCTACCGCACACTAGGCTATCCGTGGATTCCGGCTATCTTCGTGGCCCTTGCGGCCGTCTTCTGCGCTAACACTGCCGTCAACAATCCAAAAGAAACTGGGTTGGGCTTGCTCTTCATGGCAGCGGGACTCCCCTTCTACTGGATGTGGACGCGCAAAGGAAAGGCGCTCTCAAGGTAAACGGTAAGCGGCGTGTAGTCTGCGCGCACTTTCCCTGCCTCAAATTTAGGGCGTGCCTCGATAGTTGATCCTTAGGGCCAGTTCTATTTCATACTCCCCCGATTTTTTGTGCTCGGAGTCCTGTAAACTGCGGGAGAAGCTCTGGAGAGGTGGCAGGCGATGAATCAGAAAACATTTTCGCGGACCGCAGGTGTGATCTTCTCACTGGTCGCCCTGCTCCATGGTTTGCGTCTTGTCTTTGGATGGGAGGCCATCATTGCCGGCTGGATGGCGCCCCCGTGGGCAAGCGGGGTAGCGGTGCTGATGGCGGGGTATCTTTCCTACGAAGGCCTGCGTTTAAGCAGGAAGTCCCGGTGACTTTTGCCACGCAACAAAATCCCCACGGGGTCGGAACATGGGGAAGTATGCGGAGGCCGAGCCGCTCTTCAAACAGTCATTAACGATTACGGAGAAAGCCCTGGGACCAGAGAATCCAAACGTGACTTCCGTCTTGGAAAACTACGCAGACCTTCTCCGCAAAACGGGGCGCGACGACGAGGCGGCAGAAATGGAAGCTCGCGCCGAGGCCATCCGCGCCAAGCACGCCCAATGACATGATTACGTCAGGACAGGGCTCTAGGTCTGCTGGCAGTATATTCGTTTTGAGGGCCGCAACTTGATCCCCATGCCTATGCCCGCATCAAATCCTCTGTGCTCAGCTTTGCATCCTTCATGATCTGGTGCAGTAGTCCTTTACCGAGGTCGCGTTTGCCATGGATTGGAACCGTTGTCCGTCGTCCGTCAGGATGGATGAGGACTGCATGGCTTCCAGACTGTCGGTCCAAGACAAAACCATGCTTCTTCAGAATAGAAATGACTTGGCGGGCGGTGCAGGAAGGAAGTTTTGGGGTCACACCGCAATACGAACCTTGTGAGATCGAACCTCTTCGGATATGGGCTCATTCCTCGCAAGGCGGCTTTCGATATGCAGCCGGATCGCATCTTCGATGAGTTGCCGCGCCTCCTCCTCCGTCTCCCCTTCCGTGTAGCAGCCCTGGAGTGCGGGGCAGATGGCTACGAAGCGGCCGTCTTCGTCCTTCTCAATCACTACAGTGAATTCATAGTCGCGCATCGTGTTTATCGCTCCATCTAGTATTCTACTTTGGAAACGAGAATATTAGTATGACAATTTACGCTTGGCGAGACCGAGAATCCATCACGTATCCCACCGTTTTGTAAGCCAGCTTGGAACAGAGGAAATCGCAGGAATGAAAGCCGGGCTGCGGGAGAAGCTCCACCAGGTCCATGGCGACGATGCGTTTCCGCTCCGCCACGGCCCGGAGCAGGGCCAGCAGCTCGTACCATCCCAGGCCTCCCGGCTCCGGCGTGCCCGTGGCCGGCATGATGGAAGGGTCCAGGCCATCGACGTCCAGGGTGAGGTAGACGTTTGCAGAAAGGGAGTCCACCACTTCGGGAATCCATTTTTCCGGAGGGTGGCCGACAAGCTTTGTGGCATAAAAAAGGCGGGTGTTATTGAATTGCGGCAGCGCCTGGGCCTCCTCCTGCGACATGCTGCGGATGCCGACCTGAACCGCAGGGCAGATTTCCAGAACGCGCCGCATGGCGCAGGCGTGGCTGTTGGGGGTTCCTTCATAGGAGTCGCGCAGGTCCGCGTGCGCGTCGATCTGCAAAACCGAAAGGGAGTCGAATTTCTTCGCGGCGGCTGCCACCAGAGGAGGGGTGAGAGAATGCTCGCCACCCAGCGCCACAACAAATTTGCCGTCCGCCAGCAGTCCGCTTGAAACCGTATGCAAATCCGCCAGGACCTTGTCGAACGGCCCATCCTGCGTCTCCATCTCCGGCAAGGTGTGGATGCCGTGCCGGTACGGTTCGGCTCCCAGCTCTTCGTCATACAGCTCCATATTTCGGGAGGCTTCGAGGATCGCCGCCGGGCCATAGCGAGTCCCGGTTTTGTAGGAGGTGGTTCGTTCCAAGGGAATCGGCCAGACGACCACGGCGGAACGGGCGTAATCGGAAAAAGCGTCTTCTATGCCGCCGAAGTTCTGAGGGAGGCGAGAGGGATAACTGGAAAGCATGGAAAACCGAAAGTCCGCATCCGGCCGGTGTGGCGTCGGCGAACGGGCGCCCTCAATGAGTCATGTCGAAATCAGGGCCCATTTTGAATTTCGGAAGCCGCCGTTTTTTGATGAGGTCCGGGAACTGCGAAAGGCCCGTGACGAGCAGGGGCATGGCGATGGTGGAGTCGCAGTGGCAAGTGACCATGCGGGCGTCCTTGGCGATCTTGCCCCAGCTTTGGGCCTCCTCGAAGGTGCATCCGGAAAGGCCTCCCCAGTGGGGGGCGTCGGTGATGATCTGGAGCGCGTAGCGGTGGCCCGCCACATCGCGCTTCATCATGATGGCCGTGACCTCGGCCTGCTGGATGAAATTTTTGGGCGTCCCGCCGCCGAAATAAATGACCCCCGTGTTTTTCGCCTTGGCCGTGATCCAGGAGGTTTCGAAGACGTCTTGAATTATGTCAAAGTTCATCTTGCTTTGGCCGAAATACCGGCTCTGGGCGATGCCGATGCCGATCGAGGAGTCGCCTATGGCTGGACAGTAGAGCGGGATGCCCGCCTTGTAGGCCGCCGTCACGATGCCCTCCGTTTTGGAGCGCGTGGCAACTTCCTTTCCCAGCAAGTACAGAAACTCCCGGGTCGTGTACGGGCGGGATGAGTCGAGAGTTCCGGAGAATTCGCCGATCCAGGCGTCCTCTTCCCGGAACTCCGCCTCGTCGGCCAGCGTGTCATACATCCGGTCAATCAGATGCTCCTGCAGCATGACGTCATCGATGTCCGGGGAGTGCTGGAAATGTTTTCGCCCGAGGCTCTCATGAATGTCGTGGAAAAAATTCGCGCCCGTGGAAACCAGGCAATCAATGAGGCGATTCTCGATCAGGTAGACCACCAAGCGCCGCATTCCAGCCGGCACCATGGCTCCCGCCATTCCCATCATGATAACGCATTCGTCCTCGAGCATCTCGCGCCAGACCCGGAAGGCCTCGGCGAGGGAGCGCCCTTGGAAAGAAATGCCCTGCATTTTCTCCAGCAGCGCGGCGACATCCTTGGCTTCGTCGATGACGAGGGGCCGGGTCGGCTTGCTGAGCAGGTCCTTTTTTTCGCGGAGTGGTTTGGCCGCCGGGGCCGCCAGCGGGTCCGCTGCCGGGCCGGGATGATTTTTTCCAGTCATCGGAAGCTTTTTTCCTCCCAGGAGATAGGATGTGGCAAATTTCTTTGGTTCAAGTTACAGTTACGAAGATGGCGGCGGCGATCACAGTGGTCCATTTGCTGCGCTTGTCCCCTACCGCAGACTGGGTGACGTTCGTCGTGCGGACGATCTTATTGGATATCCGGTAGATTTCTTTTTTTTCGTCCCAGCTTCGGTCTGGATCAAACGCCACATCCAAAGTGGTGGCGAGCATCTCGGCCGCCAACTCTTCGGCATACTCGCCCGCCTCTTCATCGGTTTGGCCGAAAGAGTGGTGCTCAGAAAGATAGCCATAGGCATTTTTATCCGTCGGCAGAGCCAGGCCCAGGCTGGCGGCAATCAGCCGGTGCGGTTCCCGCGTCGCATTTTCGCTCAAAACCGCGAAGACCACCTCTCCCGGAGCCAGCTTTTTTAATCCAGCGGGCCTGCCAATCAATTTGCACTTCGGCGGGAAAATACTGGAAACCCGCACCAGATTACAGGCCGCGATACCAGCCGATCGCAAGGCAAGCTCAAAGCTGGAGAGCCGCTCTCGATGTTTTCCGACACCCTTGGTAAGAAAAATTTGTTTGGGCAAAAACATTCTTTAATTCCTTCATAGTCCCCTCTGTATCTACAATACACCCCTGGCGGGAAGATACTTCCCACTCCTTGGGTTGTCCGGCTGGAAGTCACACCCCACAGATAGGTTCAGCGCGGAAAAGTAACAGAATCAAAGCTATCAGTCAAAGGTTTTTTGGGGACGGGACGCGATGAGCAGCGGGATGCGTCTCCGTGCAGCAAAAAGCAATGGCACCACGCTGGTTTTCTTTCCTCGGAGCCCTTGCTAGATTCAGGGCCAGATTCAGGGCTGGTTTCGGAGGGAAAGCTTTGCTTTCCACAGGAGGCCCGTGATAGTGTGGGTACATCCTGCAGATTCTCAGGGACGCCTGTTTGTTATGGTTGACGCCGCCACCAGCCTGACCCACCTAATCCAGAAATTGCTGATCTATAGGGGTAACCGCGATGTGATCTGCCGCGTCTTTCCGCCCGGCCCGACCAAACGCACCTACACCGTAATCCTGGAAAAAGACCGGCATCGGGAGCAATTTTTTTTGGATTCCAAGAAAGTAGGGCAATTCGCGAGAACAGGGATCGAACTCTACGTGCTCACGGAGATTCGCGTGGCCTTTCGGAACCTGGACAAGCTGAACAGGCGAAAATCGTCTCGATAAGCCGGATGTGCCGGTGTCCCGGTCTGAAAGTGGATGTGAATCGTTACCACCCAGTGGAGCTGATGCTTCCCTTACGAAGAACTGCTTGCGCTCATGTTTTGAAGATCACAGTTCTTGAGATCGTTTTTACGAATTGTGTATCCCGTCAGGGCACGACTTCAACCGTGCCGAAACGCTCTGCAGCCAAGTGCGCTTCAGCGCCTGCCCGGCTTGCTGTGGAGTCCGTTTGCTGACTTTCTCGTAAAGCATAAGTTCCCTCCTGATGAATTCGGTGTCTGCAGGGTTAAGTGTTATATGGTTAGAAGACCTCCAGGCCGGATTCGTGCCGGCAGGGCAGGGCCGCTGTGGAACATTGCCACATTGCCCGGCAAGGAGGCGATAGCGTTATTCGGGGGCCGGGACTTTATTTTTGCGCCATGCATAAATGGCGAGAAACACGGCGAATGCGAACAGAAGCGAGTCTCGTGCCAGGGTCTGGGGGCTGATGGGTTCACCGAAGCCAAAACAGCCGCAATTGGCCTCGATGCCCCTGGCATAGGTGATGCTCATCGCCAGGAGAAACGCGCCCATCAGAAGGGCGGTGAAGGTCGCTACATAGTTCAGCTTCCAGCCCCGCAACAGCAGCATGCCGAGGACTATCTCCAACCACGGCAGAGAACGGGCCACGACAATGACTCCGACCGGCGGGAGCAACTGGTAGGTATCCACGGCCATTTCAAACAGGAAGGGGCTTCCCAGCTTGGTGTAGCCGGCAAAGAAAAACAGGGCTCCCAGGACCAAGCGGCAAAACCATTCCAAGACACGCAACAGCACAGCTTATTGCCCCAACAGATGGTCCAGGTAGCGTTGCAGGACGGAGTATTGAACGACCCCGCTCACCTTTTCAGTCTTGCCCTGGGCGGTGATGAAGAAGGTGGGCGTTGCGGTGACGTTCCGTTCGCGGGCCAGCGCGATGTCGCTCAATATGGCTGCTTCCACGGCGGGGTCTTCCATCCATTTCCGCAACCGGCTCATGTCTTCCTCCGACAAGGCGCCGGCGACCACGGGCTCCAACTGGCCGTTGGCCGACCACTGGGACTGGGATTCGTAGAGAGCGTCGGAGACCAGCCGCCAGTAGCGCATCCCCAGCCGCTGGGCGGCGTGAGCGTAGTGCGCCGCCTCGCGGGCATGTGCGTGCATGGTCAGCGGCAACTCCCGGTAGACCACGCAGACCTTGCCGGCGCTGGCGTAGTTGTCCAGCACCGGACGCATTGTTTCCAGGTAGAACTGGCGGCAAGCGGGGCACTGGTAGTCGGAAAATACCTCGATCCGAACCGGAGCGCCGGGCTCGCCGCCTACGCACGCTCCGTTTCCACCGCCCGGAGCCGTCTGCGCCGTGGCTGGAGCGGAGGAGAGCAGAAACAGAATCAGAAAGCTGACGATCGTTCGCATAACAATCTCCCGCATGGCAATCACCGCGTTTCGGTTTGGATTCAAAAAATAATTATCGTCCTCAATTAACGTCCTCGAAGAGCCCTGCGCTGCATACTCCCGGCAGGAATTCCCGGCTGGAAGGGCTACGGCTTGCTCTGAACCCTCCTCCCGGCGGGCGGGAAGCAGAGAGACTACAGAACATATGGACCGAGATGGAGTGCATTGTCAAGTATGTTGTCAAGCTTGGAAATTTAACGGTTATGGTAAAATGGCGATCCTTCATCGGCGGTCTCCTGCCGGGCTGCTTCATTGGCTAAATGGAGATTTAACTCTATGACTCGACCCACACTGAACTGGCGTCCTGCTGCTGCCTGGCTGTTCATCCTGGCTCTCGTCGTGCTCCACTACGATTTCTGGCAGTGGGACCGCATTGAGCCGCTGCTGTGGGGCTGGGCGCCGGTGGCGTTGTGGTATCACGTTGCCTACACCTTTCTCTGTATTCTCGCCATGTTCTTGCTGGGCCGCTGGGCTTGGCCGGACCCGCCCGAGATCGCATCAGCCGGCGAAGAGGTTCCCGTCCGTGGCACAGTTCCCCCCGTGACCCCGGCTGAGCAAACGCATTCGGAAGGAGGCCAGCGGTCATGACGGACGGCATGATCGTCCTTCTGGGTGTCCTCATCTACTTCGCCATTCTGATCGGCATCGGCGCCTTCAGCTACCGCATGTCCTACCGGACGCCCGAGGATTTCTTTATCGCCCGCCGCGGCATCGGCACCTTCGCCCTGTTCATCGGAGTGTACGCCACGAATATGACGGCGTTCTTCATGATGGGCATCCCCGGGGCCGCTTATCACAACGGCGTCGGAATGTACGGCTGGGTGGCGGCGCCGGTGGCTCTGTTCACGCCCCTTTGCTTTTACCTGATCGGCTATCCCTGCTGGATTCTCGGCAAGCGTTATGGCTACATGACGCAGCCGGAGCTGTTCGGCGCCCGCTGGAACAGCCGCGCCGTTTCGATGGCCTTCTTTGTCCTGCTGACCTTCTACATGATTCCGTATCTTGTGCTGGGGGTGATCGGCGGGGGCGTGACTTTCGAGTCGATGACCGACGGACTCGTTCCTTACTGGGCGGGCGCTCTCCTGGTGCTCGCCGTCGTCTTCGCCTACGTCCTGCTGGGGGGGCTGCGGGGGACGGCGTGGGCGAACGTCTTCCAGGGAGTGCTGTTTCTGATCTTCTTGATCATTGCGTTCTTCTGGATCTCGGAGGCGATGGGGGGGCTCAGTTCCCTCACCGCACGGCTGGCCGCTGAGAAACCGCAGTTGCTGGCGCGCGACGAAATTCCGGCTTTCGACCCCAAGCTGTGGTTCAGCTTCATGCTGGTTGCTCCCCTGGCGTCGGTGATGTTCCCGCATGTATTCATCCGGCTGCTCGCCTCGCGGGATCACCGGTCGATCCGCGCCGCCAGCACGCTCTATCCGCTGGCGCTCATTATTGGCTGGGTTCCGGTCGTGATGATCGGCGCCTGGGGCGCGCTGGCGTTTCCCGGGCTCGAGGGGCAGGCCTCCGACGCCATCATGCCGATGATGATCACCCGCTATCTTCCGGACGCGCTGATCGTGCTGGGGGTGGCCGCCATCTTCGCGACCGTCATGTCATCGCTCGACGCGCAGATTCTGGCGCTGAGCACGCTGTTCGCCCGCGATTTTCTGGGCGCATGGCGCCGGGGGGCGCAGATGGCCGGCAACCGCCAGATTCTCTGGGGAAGATTGTTTGTCGTTCTGATCGCGGCCCTCACCTACGGGCTGGCGCTGCTGCAACCGGCCAGCATCTTGCGCATCAGCGAATATGCGTTTACCGGATTCGTCCAGTTGCTTCCGGTCGTCCTGGCTGCTCTGTACTGGCCGCGCGCCACCAAGCAGGGGGCTCTGGCGGCGATGGCCGGCGGAACCCTGGTGCTGTTCTTGCTGCCGGGCGGTCCCTTCCCCGTGCTCCCCCGGTCGTGGTTGTTCGGATTTATGCCGATCATCCCCTGCCTCGTGGTGACCATCGTGTTGCTCGTGGCCGTCTCCCTGCTGACCAGGGCCCAGCCGCCTCCCTGGCCCTGGGACTTCCGGTTGATCCTCCGCGGCCGGCGGCTGACGGAACATTAAGGCAAAGCGGGCCCTGACAAATCGTGTGACGCTGTGCCTCACGGAAACTGACCCACTACCGCGATTTGTGGCGTACATACGGGGAGGATACGATATTATGGTTTAGATATCGCTGGGATGCGAAATGGCAGAAGCGCAATGGTCCACTCATGCCAAGACGATGTTAGAAGAGCGTCGGATTCAGGAAGAATGGGCAATGCGGACCATCCAGAATCCCGATCGCTACGAAGAAAGCGAAGATGGAAACGGACATTACATTAAGTCCATTCCTGAACATGGAGGGCGTTTCTTGCGAGTAGTGGTGAACCCGAGTGTTTCTCCAAAACGAATATTGACAGTGTTTTTGATAGGCGTCTGGGGAGGAAGCTATGAAGCTAAAAATCAACAAGGAAAGCGATACCCTCTATTTCCGTTTGGATGAAGCTGCTGTCGTAGAGTCAGAGGAGGTACAACCCGGCGTGATCCTGGATTATGACAAGGAGAATCGGGTTGTTGGATTTGAAATCTTGGGAATCAGCACTCGCGTCTCCGCCGAGAACCTCCGCACCTTACAGTTTGAAACGATCTGAATTAGTTCTTGGTTTCTGACTTCTACAATGCACCGACTGGGTATTGACAGACGGACAGCACTGTCAGCCGGTAACATTGCCGGCGGCAGCCTGCGCCGGCTTGCCGGGCTTCCGTTCTTTGTCCGCTTGCTTGCGCGCGCGGCTCGGATTCTGACTCCTGACCGTCACTTCTCACTGCTATCCTCCAGGCTTTCCTCCGGCAAGGGTTTGGGGGACGCTCCATCACGGCCCGCCCCGGTCGGGAACGGGCCGGGGTCGCGGCTCGGATTCTGGTTCCTGACTCCTGTCTTCTGGCTCCTGCTCCTCACTCTTCACTCGCCACTCGTCACTGCTCTTTCCGCCCAGGGCGTCACTCCGCAAAGCATCATTACCACGGTGGCGGGGACAACCTGGACCTTTCGCGGCGACGGCGGTCCGGCAGTAGATGCACCCCTGTGGAGCCCCCGCGCAGTCGCGGTTGACTCGGCCGGTAATGTGTTTGCCACTGAGTTGGCAACCACCTGGTGGTGAAGGTTTCCCCCACTGGCGTGCTTACCGTGGTGGCGGGAAATGGCATCGCTGGTTTTTCTGGCGATGACGGGTTAGCAACCAGCGCCTCACTAAATATCCCCTCCGGGGTGGGGGTGGATGCGGTGGGCAACTTGTACATCGCCGATACCGTTAACCAACGCATCCGCAAGGTCAGCGCCGATGGGACTATCACCACCGTGGCTGGCAATGGAGATTCGGGCTTTTCGGGTGATGGCGGTCCGGCCACCAGTGCCTCGCTGAATTTTCCAGAGGGGGTCGCGGTAGATGCAGTCGGC
>JADFGZ010000092.1 GCA_022567475.1 Acidobacteriota bacterium
AAAGCGGCCTTAACGTTCCCGCTCCAATCCGTTTTCGGGTGGGGGGATAAACAGTGTACCCCAGCAGGCGTTCAGCCGGTTCATGAGCCGTTCGGCGACCTCTCTCGGCAGCTCCAAAACGTAGTTGTCCGCCACCAGTGTCAGCGTCTTGCGCGTGGTGTTCACCAGCACCGTGCAACGGCGGCAGTCGCCGAGGTGCTGTTCCACCTGGCGGCGCAATTCGGGGGTGATGTCCTCGTCGATGTAGTTGGAAAGCTCTCGCAAGATCTCTTCACAGCGGATCATGGTGACCTCCCCCGCACCTCTTTCTGCATGGGTCCTGGTCAGTAGGATTCAACTGCTGAGGAAAGGATTCAGAAAAGGCGGGCGGCATGGCCTCGCGCAGGCCCTTGCGTATAATGTCCTTCAGCGGTACGCCGGCGGAAAATCAGGTGTAGAATACCTCGCGACAGGCGTCCCTGCCAGACGCATTGTGCAACGCATTCGGCGTCAGCCGCGTTCGGCAGAATGGATTCCTAGTTGTCCCCCCGGCGGGGAAACAGCTTTTCACGGAGGAGACCATGCAAGCAGATCCGAATCAAGTGACGACGGAGTTGATCCGGTCCCTGGCGCTGGCCAACGGGCTGAACATCCCGGAAGACCGGCTGGAGATCGTCCTGGAGCAATACAAAGCCTTTTTGGAATCGGTGGCGCTCCTGAACGCCTTTCCACTGGACAGGGAGGCGGAGCCGGCTACGACCTTCTCTCTGACCCAAGAGGATGCGCCGGGACAGCCTCCGGAGAGGAGGTGACGCCGTGAAACAGCCTCACGGGAAACCTCCCGTAAAGCCTTCTCAGACGAATACGCCCGACGGAAAACAATCCGGCTTAAAACAAGCCAGCTTAAAACAAGCAAAGACGACGCGTCGCGGCTTTCTGGAGATTTCGGCTGCCGCCGTGGCCGGCCTGACGCTCTCGCCCCTGGCTCAGTCTTCCCCCTTGGCGGCTTCGGCTTCCTCTATGACATCTGCGCAGGCTCCTGCAACGGGCAGCGGTTCTCAGGGCATCGACCTGCCATCGCTCACCCTGGTGGAAGCTGCCGCCCGGATTCGCCAAAAGCAGATCTCGCCGGTCGAGCTGATCCAGGCCGTGCTCGACCGCATTGCGGCGCTCGAACCCAAGGTCGGGGCATTTATCACGGTGGCCGCCGAGGAGGCTCTGGAAGCCTCCCGCAGGGCCGAACAGGAAATCCAGCAGGGAAGATACCGGGGGCCGCTTCACGGAATTCCGGTGGGTTTCAAGGACACCTTTTACACGCGCGGCATCCGGACCACGGCTGCGACGGCGGTGCTCCAAAACTTTGTCCCGGACTTCGACGCTACTATCGTCCGCCGCTTGAAAGAAGCCGGGGCCATCGTGATCGGGAAGACCAATCTGCCGGAGTTCTCTTTCGGCGGATTTACCGCGGGCACGAACAACCCGTGGGATCTGTCCCGCAACGCGGGAGGCTCCAGCGGCGGTTCCGGCGCCGCTCTGGCCGCCTCTTTCCTTTTGGGCGCGACCGGAGGCGACACCTCCGGCTCCATTCGCAACCCCGCCAGCACCTGCGGCGTGGTGGGACACAAACCCACCTTCGGCGTGGTCAGCCGCTACGGTGTGGTTCCCATTAGCTGGACACTCGACCATCTGGGACCGATGGCCAAGCGCGTGGAGGACTGCGCCATCCTCCTGAAAGCCATCGCCGGATACGATCCCAATGACCGCTACAGCGTGCGCGTCCCTGTTCCCGACTACCCCGCCCTGCTGCGGAGGAATGTTCGGGGGATGCAGCTAGGCATTCCGCCCCCCACGGCTCTCGCGGACTTCCACCCCGATACCCTGAGCGCGTTTCGCCGCGCCGTCCAGGTGATGGAAGCTCTCGGAGCCGAGGTTCGGGAAGTGACGCTGCCGCCGAGCATCCATGTCGCTTCCGCCGCGCAGCGCATTATCCGCATCAGCGATGCCGCCACCTACCACCGGCAGTATCTGCTGACCCGGGCCGGCCTGTACGGGGCGGACAACCCCGCAGGAGCGCCCGTGTCGCGGGTGCGGACCACCGTCGAGGCCGGTTCGTTGCTGACCGCCGCCCAATACCTTCGCGCCCAGCAAGTCCGCAAGGTCTTTCTCCGGGAGATGCTTCAGCTTTATGCGCCCCTGGACGCATTTCTGACCCCCACCATGCCGGCTCCCGCCGGGGAAACGGCGAACCCTGCCATTACTTTTCGCGCGGAGTTCAATGTGCTGGGGTTTCCCGCTATCTCGGTGCCGGCGGGTTTTTCGACTGCGCCGCCGGGATTGCCCATCGGACTCCAGATATCCGGCAAGCCGTTTCAGGATGCGGTGGTGCTGGCCCTGGCCTACGCCTATGAATCGGCCACCGATTGGCACCAGCGGCAGCCGGCTCTTTAATCCGAGAGCGGTGCATGGAAAATTTGCAGGGTTAAAAGCAGCGCGGGTAAGCCAGCGTCCGCAGGAGATGCCCGGCGGCGGATTGTCAAGCGCGCGTGTCGCGGTCTTACGAAGAAGCTTTCGAGTTGCGGGAGTGTACGATCTCCGTAAACGCCTGCGCCGCGCGGGAAAGATGGCGGTCGGTGCGGTAGACCAAGCCCAGCCGCCGCACCAGCTTGGGGCCCTGCAGCGGGATCAGCTTCAGGATATTTGCTTTGGTTTCCGCCTCGGCATAGGAGCGGCTGATCAATGAGATCCCCAGCCCCGCGCCGACAAACTTCTTGATGCTCTCCACGCTGGCCAGCTCCATGGAGATCTGCAAACGGCTTCGCTGTTTACGGAAGATTTTCTCCAGCAGCTCGCGGGTGTGGCCGCCTTTCGGGAAGATCAACTGCTCCTCCACCAGGTCCTCCATCTTCACCGAAGCCCGCTTCGCCAGCCGGTGTCCCGCAGGAACCACGACTTGCAACTCATCTTCAAAGATGGGGATGACCTTCAAGTTGCTCTGCGCCACCGGGAGGGTGACAATTCCTACGTCGATCTGGCTCTCTGCCATCTTCAGCAGAATCTTCTGGCTGAAATTGCGATAGATACTGATGGCCACCTGCGGATAATTCCGCTTGAACTCGGCAAACACCTGCGGAAGCACATACAAACAGGTGGCCTCGTTGGCCCCTATGACCAGCGTGCCGCCCGCCGCGCCGTTTGCCTCGCGGACCCGCTGCAGGGTTTCCCGGTGCAGAGACAGCAGATTTTCCCCGCATTCAAACAGGACCTTGCCCGCCGGGGTAAGGAAAATTTTCCGCCCCATCCGGTCAAACAGTTTTTGTCCGCACTCGATCTCCAGCGCCCGAATCTGCGCGCTGATGGCCGGTTGCGTGCGGTAGAGCTTTTCCGCCGCCCGCGAGAAACTCTTTTTACGAGCCACTTCCAAAAAAGCGGTCACCTGATCCAGATCCATGATTCCCAGGCCAGCCGGGGCCAGCCTATTCTCCTAACCGGCAGGTTCTTCTAATGGATAAATATTACTTATTCAATCCATAAAAACAATCTATTTTATCAATCTTCTGTCCGGAGGCCGAGTGAGACTTAGGCATTGCAAAACCAACTCATTGCGTAGTGGGTCAGTTTCCACGTCAGGGCACGGTTTTAACCGTGCCGCTAGATGGCCTTCCCCAGAAGGGCTTTAGCCCCTGAGGTGGCTCTCGCCGAGAGTTTACCTCAGCGAAGCTTCCCAACACAGAGACGCGTTAAATATGCCGGCGGCAGCCCCTCAGCGGCTAAAGCCGCTCTCCGGCATCTCGTTATCGGCACGGCTGAAGCCGTGCCCTGACTAACCTCCTGTTGCTGTGCCTAAGGAAAACTGACCATTACCAGTCGTTGCAAAACCATAGACTTCCCCCGTGAGTGGTCATAGAATATTCTGTACTGGCGGGGGAAGGTCCCATCAGACGCTCAAGAGAAAATTGAAGATGGAGGATTCATGAAGCTTGGAAAATCGCTTTGGGCTCCGGCGGAACGCCTTTTGGCAAAACGCTACTTGTTGGCCGTCGCCGGCGCTTTGTTGTTATTTGGTGCGGGCTGCCAGCGTCCGGCAGAGACCCCGGCCATGGAGGAAGCGCCGGCGTGGCCGGAACTGGCTGGGTACGCGCCTATGGTGATTCCAGCCGACAACCCGATGACGGCGGAAAAAGTGGAGCTGGGAAAGCAACTCTTCTATGATACCCGCTTGAGCGGAGACGGTTCCCGCTCCTGCTACTCCTGTCATCTTCAGGAAAACGGCCTGACTGACGGCAGAGCCACGGCCGTCGGGGCCTATGAAAGGGCGCTGACCCGCTCCAGCCCCACGCTGTGGAATATCGGTTACCACAGCGAGTTCTACTGGGACGGCCGCAGCGGTTCGCTCGAAGCGCAGGCGATGGCGGCATGGCGGGGCGGCAACATGGGCGCCTCCGGGCAGGATGGACGGCCCAGCGCGGAGGACATCAGCGCTCAACTGAATGAGATGGCAGGCTACCGGGAGCAGTTCCAGGCCGTTTTCGGCGGACCCGCCACCCCGGATAATGTAGTCCAGGCCATCTCCGCCTTTGAGCGGACCATCGTCAGCACCGACACGCTCTGGGTTCATCTGAAGATGGGACACGTCGACATGCTCAGCGAGGAGGCCCAGCGCGGCTGGGATCTTTTCAGCAATAAGGCCCAGTGCACCAACTGCCACGACGGCGTGCTGCTGACCGACCTGCAATATCACAACACCGGCATCGGCATGGACGCCGCCGAGCCGGACACGGGACGCTTCCGGGCCTCAGAGAATGAAAGCGACACCGGGGCCTTCAAGACTCCGACGCTGCTCGACATCAGCAAATCGGCCCCCTATTTTCACGACGGGAGCGCGGCCACGCTGGAGGAGGCCGTGGATGTGATGCTCGGCGGAGGAAAACAGAATCCGCATCTCGACACCGTGAACCTGAAACCGGTGGAGCTGACCGATGCGGAAAAGTCCGACCTGCTGGCGTTTCTCCGGTCGCTGGACGTCAACTACACGGTCACAGAGCCCACGCTTCCGCAATAGCGCAGGGGAATGTTGCCGGGTTGGCAGCCACGGTAAATTGGCAGCTCCAATTTGTGGGGCTTCCCCTCTGGGGACGTGGGTTTGTAAGCGCGGGAGAGGCTGCTTTCTTTGTGGCATGCAGGTGGGCATGTGAGGAAAGAGTTCGCTGTAATCATTCGGACCTCGGTTGCGGCGCTATGCGCAGTATCCCTTGCTTTCAGCATGCTCGGTTGTGGGCGGCCACCCGCGAAGAGCGCGGAGCTTGAGCGGCTGGCCGGCGAGTATATGGAAGCTCTGCCGGGATTTTACCCTACCTGGGCTTCTTCGCTGGGATGGCACGAGTATGATGGCCAGCTCGGCTCCCGGAACCCCGAAGCCATCGAGGCTTGGGTAACCCAAGTAAAAGAATTGCTGGGCCGCGCGGAGGGTTTGGAGGGAACGCTCGAAGACCCGGACGACCGCTTTGACCGGGACATCCTGGAGTGGCTGCTGCGACGGGAACTCCTCTCGGTGGAAGTTCTGCGCCGGTTCGAACGAGACCCTCTTACCTATTCCTTCGATCTATCCCGCCTGCTGCTGCGAACGGTCCCAAGCTGGCCGGAACGCGCCTACGCCATTGTTTCCCGGCTGGAGCAGTTGCCCACCTACCTGAGCGAAGCTCGGACAAACCTGGAGAACCCTCCCCGGCCCGTCACCGAGACGGGGATTCGGACGTTCCGAAACCTGGCGCCTTTCCTCCGAGACGACCTTCCGCAAGCCATGCAGGACCTGGACCCGGACCTCAGTGCCCGCCTGGACCGCGCCCTGCCGGAAGCCGTCCATGCGGCGGAGGAGATGGCCCGCTGGCTGGAGCAGGAGGTGCTCCCGGACACGAAAGACGACTTCGCTCTGGGAGAAGAGACCTATCTGGAGATGCTCCTTGTTCAGGAGCAGTTCGACTATTCCATCGAGCAGCTTACGGCCATGGGCCGGGAAGAGCTATCGCGGTTGCAGGCTCAGTTTCAGGAGACCGCGGCACTGATCGACCCGGACAAGTCGCCTCAGGAAGTCGCCCGGCTGATCGCCAGCGAGCATCCGAGGCGCGAGGATTTGGTCGGATTTGCGCAGTCGGAACTCGAAGAACTGAAGCGCCGGGTGATTGCGAATGATCTGGTGACCATTCCGGAAGGAGGCGGAGCGATCGTCGAGGCGGCCCCCGCGTTCCGCCGGTGGAATCCAGCTTACATTATGCCTCCCGGTCCGTTCGACCCGGACAGCCTCCAGGCTATTTACTTCATCTCTCCCGGCGAGGTGGATTTGACGCCGGACCAGGTGGAAGCCTGGCTTCGGGGAATGAACAACTATACGGTCCGGAACACCTCCGTCCACGAGGTCTATCCAGGTCACTACGTCAATTCGCTCCATATCCGCCATGCGGCCACGCCAATCCGAAAGCTGAGTTGGTCCTATGCATTCGGAGAGGGATGGGCACATTACTCCGAAGAGCTATTCATGGACCATGCCTATGAGGAGCCTGTCCCCGCGCACCGGCTGGCCCAGATCCAGGATGCTCTCCTCCGGGCCTGCCGCTACATGACCTCCATCGGTCTGCATACGCAGGGGTGGTCGGTCGAAGACGGGACGCAATTCTTCATGGAGAACGCCTACGTGGAGGAGGTCCTGGCCCGGCAGCAGAGCGTCCGGGGAACGTTCGACCCGGGATATCTTTTGTATACCCTGGGCAAGCTCTACATCAAACAGATGCGGGAGGACTATCGGAAGAAAGTTGGAGATCAGTTCACGTTGAAGGCATTCCACGATGCCCTTCTGCAGTACGGGAGCCCGCCCCTCCCAATGGTCCGCGCCCGCCTGCTGGGCGATTGAGCCGATACCCACAGCAACTTTTAGCGAGAACCAGGGTTTACAATTCTGAAGCCCATAATGGGTCTCAACCCAAAAAAGGGGCGCCCCGCCGCCAGGGGCGCCCCTGAGGAATTTTGCATAGCAAATCAATTTTCAGGAGATTTCCAATGAAAACCAAGCTGTTTGTCATACTTGCGGCGTGCTCGCTTCTGCTCACGATCCCGGCACAGGCTCAGGATGACTCCACATCTTCCCGCCGACGGAGACCGGTGGAGGCTCTCAAGAGGGTCTTGGAGCTGACTGACGTCCAGGCTCAGCAATTCTCGGAACTGAGACAATCCCATCGCCTAGCAACAGAGGCTCAGAGGGCCCAAATACGCGAATGGACGAGCCAAATCCGGCTATTGGAACAACAAAAGAACGAGCTGCTGAACTCGACCAGCCCGGACCCAGGACAGATCGGCTCCATTTTGATTCAGCAGCGGAGCCTGCAAGCGCAGGTGCGGCAGGCCAGGCAGGACCTTGCAGCATCCTTCCGGAAGGCTGCAATAGCTCTATTAACTGCGACGCAGCAAGAGAAGGTGGCCCAAATTCAACAGGCACTGACTCTGGCTCCACAGGCGGGGCCGTTGACCGCCTTTGGACTCATCGAGAGACCCCGGCAACGGCGCGGCAGTTTCGGGCCGCAAAGGTTCGGTGGCTTCCGGCAGCAACGGAGACATAGGTTCCCAGGCGTGGCGGGAACCGACGCATTACAGGATCATCCAGGCATGTTTTTTCTGCAAGCTCCGATGCATGGCGGCATGCACCTCTGAAGAGAGCGCATAGGTGGGTGGCTTTCTAGCGGAGTCCACGCGTTGTTGGTTTAGTGGAGTTGGCAGGAAGCCACCCGTCTTGCCTTCCGAGGGACAATTGGAAGGATCGCAGAAAGCCCTCGGAGGATTCATCCATTCATTCTGTTTTCCTCAACTCATTCTGACCAACCCCGCCGTACTTACAGCATTTTTCGGGATGGTGTATAGCAGTGTGGCCGCATGGCGCTGGTAGCGCCGCCATCTTGGCGGCTTATGGAGCCGGCTGGAAGCCGACGCTACACCGGCAGCACGCCCTGGAAGAAACCCTATACACCAATGAGAAAAATGCTGTAGCCGTACTTATTAAGATAAGGCCGCAGCCTGCTTACTTCTCCGTGTGAATGGCGCCGGATTTGATTTTTTCGTGAAGGGCCGCTACTTCATCGAGGATCGTGCCCGCCTCGCGCGGACCCTTCTGCGAGGGCGGGACGGCCACTACCCGTACGATCCCCTGACCAGTGGGCCGCCACCGTTCCCGAAAAACCGCCGAAGCAGAGCCGGTAAAAATGTCGAGCGCCGGCACTCCCAGCGCTGCCGCAATGTGCTGGCCGGCGGAATCGTAACCAATATATTCATCGCAACCCGCAACCAGCGCGCTGAACAAACCGATTTCCCCCTGCCATGTCAGCATCCGGCAGCGAAGCTCCCGGGCAGCCAATTCCGCCCTGGCGTTGCGTTGATTCAGCTCGATCACCGCGTGTCCACCGGCCCGCACCCGCTCCACGAGGCGGTCGGCGCGGTCGCGCTCCTCCTCTCCAACGCCTTTGTCGAGCAGCACCGTGCAGCCGTCATCGAGCAAGCGGGACAATAGCTGCTCCTCAAAAGGGTCCGGCAGGCGCTTGCTCTGATTTCCTCCTACGCCGAAGCTGGCCGCTACCAGGAAGCCCGCGCCGCCCTGCCGGAGCTTGCGGCACAACTCCAAGCCGAGGTCGCGGTCCTCTTCCCGGAGATTGACGGCGGGAAAAATCTCGTCCTCGCCGCCGAAGATGCCGTTCAGCCAGCCGAGCGTGATGCGGCTGATCGTGCCCTGGCCCGGCTCGCCATAGCGGCGGCTCTCCAGGAAAAAATATCGCAATTCCTCATGAACAGCAGGACGAAGCACAGGCAGCAGGCCGAGCTGCAGAAGCCGGGAGTCCGGGTCAATCACTACGAACTGTTCGGGAGCAAGGTTCCGCGTCTCTTCCTCCACCGCCTCGATCACGGGAAGCCAGCCGAGCAGCCGGTCCAGCAGGCCGCCGCTCGTCTTGTACCGGACATCGCGGATTCTGAGTGTGCTGTCGCCCCCGAACAATTGCGCGAGCTTCGGGGAGCCGATCAGCACACGCTCCGCCTGCGGGAAAATACGCTTGGCCTTTTCCAGCACGACGCTGGTTACGGCCACGTCCGCCCCCAAGGTGACGCGCGAGAGCACCAGCGCCTTGCGGACCTTCCGCTGCGCGTCCGTGCTGAGAACCGGTCCTTTTCCGCTCGACCTCTCTCGTAAGCTGGCTTTGCGTTCCAGCAGGTCCCGCTCGCTTTTCAGGCCGAACCGCTGCAAGGCGGCATCCAGTTGCTTTGCGGCGGGCAGCTTCCGGCAGAAGGTAATCATCTGGGCAAAGGCCCGGTCATAGAGGAGGCATTGCTGCGGATCGAAGGAGTCGCTGAGGTTCTCCACCAACAATCGGAAGGTGGCGCGGTGGCCGGGCTCTGCCAAGGCTGGCTCTTCCAGCGTTGAGATTTCAGCAAGCAGCGCGACGGCGTCTCTGAGGTATGTGTCTCGCCCGCGAGATTGACTCAAGAAAGCCGTAGCCGCTTCGGTCGCGAGCTTTTCGGTAACTTCAGCGTTGAGCGCCCCCCGCTCCAGGAGCCTGCGAAACTCCGCCAGACGCGAGGCGGCCTCCTGCTCGGCTGCGGCCTTAACATTAATATTGCTCGGCGCCGGATTCTTCACAGAGAAAACTGCTCTTTCACAAATTTCAATGCCGCCTCCCGGGAGACGATTTGCTCCTCCAGTTGGGCGGTTTCCACGGCCTGGAGTATCTCCTTAAACCGAGGTCCGGGCCGGTAGCCCATCTCGATCAGGTCATCGCCATTGACCAGCGGCCTGGGCCGGATGGCTTCCGCAGGCAGCTCCCGCAGTTTGGCGCGCACCCATTCGTGGCTGTCCATGCTGCGGTGGCTGGAAAGACAATCGAGGCGATGCAACTCCAGATGCTCCTCGAACTTCTCCAGGCGCAAGAACCGCTTCAAGGTGCTCGAGCGCATGCGGGGCGCGTCGCGAAACTTCAGGTGGTGCTCCACCAGCGCCGCAACCTGCTCGCTCTGCTCGCGCGAGAGGCGCAGGCGGCGGCAAATCGCCTCCGCCATTCGCACGCCGACCGATACATGCTGGTCGAACCGGATGCGGTCCTCTGCTACGCGGAAGGTAGACGGCTTGCCCACGTCGTGCAGCAGCACCCCCATGGCGAGCGTGGGCGAGCAACCGGTTTCCAGAGATTCCAGCATCAGCATCGTGTGTATCCAAACATCCCCTTCGGGATGATACTGCGGAGGCTGCTCCACTCCCTGCATCGCCGTTATTTCCGGAAGAAGCTTTTGCAGCAGCCCGGCTTCATCCAGCAGCTCAAAGCCCCGGCGAGCGCGCCCCCCGCACAGGATGCGGAGCAGCTCGTCCCGCGCCCGCTCGGCGCTGACGCCGGCGATCTTCGGGCTCAGGCGTTTAATGGCGGCGAAGGTCTCCGGGTCAATCTCGTAGCCGAGGCAGGCAGCGAAGCGCACGGCGCGCAGCATCCGCAGCCTGTCTTCCTCAAAGCGCCGTTCCGGGTTGCCGATGGCGCGGACCAGCCGCCGTTCCAGGTCCTTCCTGCCCTCGACGAAGTCCAGCACCTCGCCCGTAAAAGGCTCCATCAGGAGCCCGTTGATGGTGAAATCGCGGCGGAGCACGTCTTCGCGGGGCTCGCGCGAAAAGCGGACATCGTCCGGGCGGCGTCCATCGCTATAGAGGCCGTCATTGCGGAAGGTGGCCACCTCCACTTGATGGCTTCCCTCGACTACCATCACCACGCCGAACTGCGCTCCCACGGCCAGGGTATGAGGAAACAATTCCAACACCTGCTCCGGGCGGGCGTCGGTCGCCACGTCGTAATCTTTCGGCTCCACTTCCCGCAGAAGGTCCCGCACGCAGCCGCCGACGAAATAAGCCTGGAACCCTCTCTCCCGCAGGTGGCGCGCCACCCGCTCGGCCAATCGCCGGGCGTCCGAGGCCGCGTTCTGAGAAACTGCTGCTGGCTTAATCCTCATGGGCGTAGTTCCGAGACAATGGCTTCTGCGTCGATTGCTTGCGGGTTGAAGGCTTCCGGGATGCGGCCTCTGATTGCTGTGCCGTCTCGGTCGCCGGCAGCGCGGTCGCCAACTGCACGCTCGCGAATCCGTAGCGGCTCCGCAAGCGGTCCGCCGCAGCCATCGCGCGGCCCCACTTCTGGTCCGCAGAAGCGGTTAAAAGATTCGCCTGGCCCGCACGGTCACTGAGGCCGCTCGCCTGCACCCCCAGCAACCGCACCTTTCGTTTCCGGTTCCAGTTCCGCCGGAAGAGGCGGCGAGCGGCGTCGAGGATGCCGCCGTCCAGGTTGGTCGGCTCGGCCAGAGTTTGAGCGCGGGTGAGGGTTTGGAAGCTCGCATACCGCAACTTCAAGGTGATGGTGCGTGCATAGAGCCCCTGTTGCCGCAGGCGGGCAGCCACCCTCTGCGACAGATCAGCCAGCGTGGCCTCCAGCAAGACCGGGTCCGCGAGGTCCTCTCCAAAAGTCTCCTCATGCCCGATGCTCTTGGCCCGGTCATGATCCTCCGCTTCCCATTCTTCACCCCATTCCGCGCCGGCCAAAACTCCCTCGCGTTCCTGGTTCCCTTGCGCCTTGGCGAACAGCGCCGCTCCGTACCGGCCCAATTTGGACTCCAAAGCATCTCGGCCCAACCGCGCCAGGTCGCCTACGCGGTGAACGCCCAGCTTCCGAAGCTCTTTTTCTGTGACTTTGCCGACGCCGGGGATTTTTCCCACCGGCAACGGGGCCAGGAAAGCCGCCTCTGTTCCGGGCATTATCCAGAGGACGCCGTTCGGCTTGGCCTGGTCGGAGGCAATTTTCGAGACCAGCCGCGTGGTGGAGACCCCAATCGAGCAGGGCAGGCGGGCATCCCGGGCGACTTCATCGTGGAGCAGGTGGGCCGCGCGAAGCGGGGAGCCGAACAGACGTTCGCTTCCGGTTAGATTCAAATAGGCCTCATCCACAGATACCATTTCCACGCGAGGAGAGAATTTTTGAAATATCTCCTCGATCTGCTGCGAGGCGGCGCTGTATCGCTCGCGGCGGCCCGGAAGAAAAATCGCCTGCGGACAAAGCCGTGCCGCCTGCGTGAGCGGCATGGCGGAATGCACGCCGAAGCGGCGCGCCGCATAGGAAGCCGCCGCCACCACTCCCCGCTGGTTGGGCTTCCCGCCCACGATCACGGGCTTGCCGCGCAAGGAGGGATCATACAACTCCTCCACCGAGACGAAGAAGGCGTCCATATCCACGTGCAAAATGACTGCATGGTGGTTGGCCGGGGATATTGGTGATTTGGCTTCCATTGTTATAAACCGCTCCCTCACGGTCGCGGCTCGGACTCGCTGGCTGCCACCGACGCACACCGGGCGGTGACGACCCGCACAATGCCGGCCAGGTCGGGCAACGAGCGAACCTCGTCCCACTCGGAGGGCGGCAAAAGGTTGCGCACCCGCTCTTCGGCATCATATCCCAGTTCGAGCGCCAGATACCCTCCCAAACGCAAAGCGCGGGCGGCCTGCGGAATGAGCTTGCGGTAGGCCTCCTGTCCGGATTCTCCGGCAAAGACGGCTGCGTGCGGCTCAAAGTTGCGCACCTCAGCTTGCACTTTGCTTTGATCGCGCTCGGCGACATAAGGAGGGTTGCAGGCCACTATTTCAAGTTGCGGCAGCGCTTCGCCGGAATCAATTTCCAACAGGTCCGATTGCAAGAAGCTGATCCGATTCCCCACGCCCAGCCGCCGGGCGTTCTGCCGCGCGGTCTCCAGAGCCTCGGGCGACTGCTCCAGAGCATAGATCGTGGCATGCGGCAGCTCGCTGGCGAGCGCCACGGCGATGCAGCCGGAGCCGGTGCCGACATCGGCGATGCGGCAGTCGCCGCCCGGAGGGAAGTGCGCGCGGGCCAGCTCGAGCGCTGCCTCTACGACATGCTCGGTCTCGGGCCGGGGGATGAGAACCGAGGGGTTTACATGAAACTCCATCCCCCAGAACTCCTGGCGGCCGGTGATGTACTGTGTGGGCTTGCCCTGGAGCCGCTCGTTCAAGTAGCGGCCATAGTGGACCCATTCGCTGTCGGAGAGTTCCCGTTCCGGATGAGCGTGGAGGTGGGCGCGGTCACATCGTGCCGCGTGCATCAACAACACTTCGGCAGTAAGGCGAGGCGAGGCGACGCGGGCTTTTTCGAGCAACTCGATTCCTTGCGCCAGAGCGTATTTTAATTGCATGGTCCGCGTCTCCAGGCGAGTCCAAGAAGTGTTTATGGAAGGATGACATAATTTAATGGAGTCTTTATTGGTCAGGGCACGTCATCAGGAGCTATGTGAAACCCGATCCGAGCCGCGACCCCTTCGGCAAGCTCAGGGCAGGCTGTCAGGGAGCGGTTCCAAGACTTGCTCGGTCATTCAACGCTTTGTGTCCGCTTGCTCACGCGCGCGGCTCGGATTGGGATCAGTGTCCAGAACGTCGCATCGTAGGCTCGGGCCGCTGCCGTGTCCTATTAGGCCGCGCCTTTGTTGGCGGCGGGTCTCCAGGCAATGGAAAGTCTTTTTCCGCTGGAGGCGC
>JADFGZ010000384.1 GCA_022567475.1 Acidobacteriota bacterium
GACGCGCCCACGAAGCGTGGTGGAGAAAAAACAGGTTTGAGAAGATTGAAGCGGAATTCGAGATGGGAAAATCAGTGCGTTCGGACCTAGCAGGCTGAATAGTCCTTCTGTGTGTACCTCCCCCCCCCCGAAAACTCATGTATTTTATACCTTGTTAGCACCTACAGAAGCGCAGCACAGCTAAAGCTTACACGATGCGAATCCTGATAATTAGCGTGAACCACCAGATTCAGCCTGCGCAGATTCTGAGCATGAGTACAGATGGGAAGCTCGAAGCTTTTGAGCGAGAACAAAAGGAAACTTTCGGCTCATTCGTGAAGTCGAAGATTCTCGAACGCGGCGTTCAATTCATCGCGGAAGAAGCCCGCCACGGCCAAGAGACGGTGATTGAGCGGCTCTGCGGTCTTAACAATTGGGGGTATGCCAACATTGAGATGACGCCAGAGGAAAGGACGGCCCGACAAATTCCGCCCGGTTACAACGAAGATCAGAACTTATCAGAAACCGAGAAGGCACGCTGCCATCGCGAGCGTGAAGAATACATGGTCGAAAGGATCTTGGGCGAAGTGGGAGACGCTGCAAGCATTCTCATAATTTGCGGCAGGATCCACACCGCCCCCCTTGCTGACCGGTTCCGCGAGCTGGATCATTCTGTAGAAACAACCGACTTGCAAGATGAGAATTGGTACATCGAAGACTGGGACCAGCATATGATCAATCTCTAGTGCGATGGACGCAGCAAACGCTGCACGGCCTGCACATCGGGCCGCGTAGGGTATTGGCGAACCTTTAGATTAGCCCGAGTCTTCGACCGATTGACGCGAGCAACTCTTGGTTTCAGCGGTGCGATCTGGTGTGGGGACCGTCCGAACCTTCGTGCACACTTGATTCTGAGATTCTTCGAGTCGATGCCCACCATTTTTATCATCTGTCATCAGATAAACCTTGAAAAAACAATTCACTTCCAGTTAGCTTTGTGCGAGTGTTGCCCGTTCGAGAATTGGTATGACACTAGCCAAAGCCCCGCCAAATCGACGTCCTTATCATCGTCACGGGCGAGGTGTGGTTGATCGTGCACTGCCGTACCTCCTGGAACGGATAAAAGACGTAGTCATTCCGGAGGAGGATCTGTCTCCGGTGGAGCGGGCAGCAAGGGAATGGCGATGGGAAGTTCTTGCTGACCTTGGGGGCCTTGATAATGTTTCAGCGGCCAGAATGGCCTTGCTGGACGCGGCCACGGGAACAAAGATCATCCTCGACAGCCTGGATATGTACGTCTTTGAACTGGCAGGGATCTCTGGTCTGGTCAACCGGCGCAATCGAAAGGTTGCCACGGTGGTTACGGACCGAATGAGAGTAGCGGATAGTCTGGCCCGGCAACTACACACCCTGGGGTTGGAACGGCGAAGACAACAGGAGCCCTCCCTGAACGAATACGTGCAAAAGAATTATAGTGAGTCGAAGCGTCCCGGAGGGAAGGAGAAAAAGAATCCAAATGGGCACTAGTGTTGTGTGCCAGAAGAATCAAGCGGCGCCAGGCATAACCATCCTGGATGCCATGCGTGATCCACTCCTCTTTGGCCCCTGGTTCAAGGATGGTACCTGGGACTCATGGATGGTTTTTCTCTCGGCACTCTTCGGTCTCCCTCTCGAAAAGGGAAAGGCAGCTATCTTTCGTCGGCAGACGGGTCGCCAGACAGCGCCCCGGAAGCCTGCCCGTGAAGGCTGGGTCATAGCGGGCCGACGTGCGGGCAAGAGCCTAATCGCCGCCCTGGTCGCTGTGTTCATGGCCTGCTTCCGCGACTATCGGAAGCACTTGGGCCCGGGGGAGCGTGCCACCGTGATGGTAATTGCCGCCGACCGTCGCCAGGCACGGGTGGTCTTTCGCTACATCACTGGACTCATGGAACGCATACCCATGCTGGTTGGCATGGTGGAGAGCCAAACCCGCGAGACAATCAATCTCAAGAATCGCGTAACTCTCGAGGTCCATACAGCCAACTTCCGGGCTGTCCGTGGCTACACGGTGGCCGCCGCCATCTGTGACGAGGTGGCCTTTTGGCGAAGCGATGAATCGGCCAATCCGGACGCGGAGATCCTCAACGGTCTCCGGCCGGGGATGGCCACAATACCCGGGGCCATGCTGCTGTGCATCAGTTCCCCATACGCGAGGAGAGGAGTGTTGTGGGAGGCCTATCGCCAGCACTACGGCCAGGAAAATGACGCAGTCTTGGTTTGGCAGGCTGACACTCGAAGCATGAATCCCACCGTGGAGGAACGCTTCATTGCTGAAGCCTATGAGCAGGACGAGGTGGTGGCTTCAGCCGAGTACGGCGCCGAGTTCCGGCGGGACATCGAGAGTTTCCTCCTCCGGGAAGCGGTGGAGGCCGTGACGGTCCCGGAGCGACGCGAGTTGCCGCCCGTGTCGGGACTCTCATATGAAGCCTATTGCGACCCTTCCGGCGGCAGTCAGGACAGCATGACGCTGGCAATCGCCCATCATGAAAAAGGCAGAGCTGTGCTGGACGCCTTGCGGGAACGCCGTCCACCCTTCTCTCCCGAGGATGTGGTGAGGGAATTTGCAGCGTTGCTGAAGGCGTACCGTGTCTCCCGCGTCAGGGGCGACCGCTACGCAGGCGAGTGGCCCCGTGAGCGGTTCCAGGCGCAGGGCATCCGCTACGAGGTGGCTTCCATGGTGAAGAGCGACCTCTACCTGGGGTTCCTGCCGATGATCAACAGCAGGCAGGCGGAATTGCTGGACCACCCTCGGCTTTTGGCGCAGCTGTGCGGGCTGGAGCGGAAGACCGCGCGCGGCGGCCGCGACACCATCGACCACTGGCCCGGCGGTCACGACGACCTGGCCAATGCTGCAGCGGGCGAACTGGTGGAAGCCGCGAGGGAGAGGACAAGACTGAGTATCAGTTGTTTTGGGGAGCCGCGGCGATTTGATCCACTCGGCAACCCTGTTTCTGGCGACGGCTCTTGGCACATTGACTGGTCTCCAGGAAATTGGTGAATAATTCTCCAGGGTTCCTCCTGTTACGGATTCAAACGAATCCTCACCCTCCTCCTCGAGCAGGAGGGTGTAGCTGCTCACGGTGGAGGCCGCGGCGCCGAACTGGGTCCCAGTGTCCGGTAGAACGCGAGCCGTTTGAAAAGTGCTCAGACTCACACATCCAAGGCCAGACAGGATAGCCATCAGACAAAACAGCAACGTTGTTCGCATGACAAACTCTCCTTCAGAGACGAAGGGCCTCTGCATTCTTTGTTCACTACAAAGTCAATACTTGTGGGAAGCTGTAGATGCACTTGATTGTTTTTCGTTTTTGGAAGTTACTCATCATTTTGGGACTATTCTAGCATTTCCCGTTTCACCGGCGCCCTTACAACTGAAATCTGAGAAGGGGAATAGACTTTGAAACTTCCCAAAGTCTAACCAGAGAACACCTGAAAGGGCGTTCGGTGCAAACGGCGAGTTAGGCAAAATCCCTGCGTGCAGTCCTGTGAACGAAGCTAATGCTCATTGGTTGGTGCTAGCTTATTCTCCTACTATATCTCCTTCCACAGTAAGAGTGAATGGTGAGTAAATTCCAAATGTGATGAGATTTAACAAACCATTCAAAAAGCTCATTTGA
>JADFGZ010000093.1 GCA_022567475.1 Acidobacteriota bacterium
GGATGGCAGTGCCCGGTGGCAACCACGCCAATGCCAGCGGTAAAATCGAGGAAACGGTTCCCATCGACGTCCTCCACCATTGCGCCCCGCCCTCGCTTGGCGACCAAAGGATAGCTGCGGGTGTAGGAAGGCGATACGTACTGTTGGTCGGCCTGGAGCACCTTCTTGGCCCGGGGGCCCGGCAGTTTTGTCCGGATGAGTGGCAGTAATGCATTTTTCAATGTGGCCATACCTTCCTCCATTCCGATTGCAGGATCATAGCTTTCCGGAAATATGGCGGCCAGAGAATGCTTCCCGGTAAATGCGGAAAAGCCGACTGGAAAGGGGGAAGGGGAAAAGAGTTGTCGGATTCTCGGAAGCACTGGCAGGCTGATTCGCTATTTCCGTTTCCATCGCATCCCGTCTTTGGTGTCTTCAATCAGGATACCGGCGGCACTTAATTCGTCCCGGATACGGTCTGCCAGAGCAAAGTTCCTTTGCCGCCTCGCCGCGGTACGCTCCTGTAATTTAGCCTCGATTTCAGCGGGTCCCATACCGTCGTCTCCCGCAGAAGCCTGGGCGGATTCCTGTCCGGCTGTGGCAAAACTTTGTGCTGGATGGTCACCCGTTTGTTTGGGCAGCACTTCGAAAATCTCGTCCCAATGCGACAGGCAGTCCAGAGCAGGCTGGGTGTTCTCGCTACGAAACTCTCCCCGGTCAATCGCCGTATTGGCGGCTCTCACCAACTCGAACAACACTCCCATCGCCTGGGCGGTGTTCAGGTCGTCGTCCATTGCTTTGCGGAGCAAATCGGGGAATGCGGTTGTCTTGGCCGCGATTTCAGCGTTTGCTCCCTCGGGGAAAGAGGTGTGCGACAGGCGAAACTGGAAGTTCTTTAGCCGCTCGATGGACTGAGCAGCCTGTCTTAAACCGCCGACTGTGAAGTTCAGCTGTTTGCGGTAAGGAACCGAAGCCAGAAGATAGCGGATGGATTCCGCGGTGTGTCCCTGCTGGAGCAGATCGCGCAGCGTGAAGTAGTTGCCCGTGGACTTGGACATCTTCTGCCCGTCGACCAGCAGGTGCTCACAGTGGAGCCAATAGCGCACAAACGTTTTTCCGGAGAGCGCCTCGGATTGGGCAATTTCATTTTCGTGATGAGGGAAAATCAGGTCAGCCCCTCCGGCATGGATGTCAAAGCTCTCGCCGAGATATTTGTTGGCCATCACGGAGCACTCAATATGCCAGCCCGGCCGTCCGGGGCCCAACTCGGTTTCCCAAGATGGCTCGCCCGGCTTGGGGGCCTTCCACAGGACAAAATCCCGGACATCCGCTTTTTCATATTCGTCCCGGTCCATGCGGGCTCCGGGCCGCATGCCGGAGATGTCGATCTTGGAGAGCTTGCCGTACTGGGGGAAATTGGCGATACGGAAATAGACGGAGCCTTCGCTGGAATACGTGAAACCTTTTTCTCCAAGCTGACGGATGGCTTGCACCATATCGGGAATGTGCTCGGTGGCCCGCGCCACCTTTTCGGGCTTTTCCAGGCGCAGCTTGCGAGAGTCTTCAAAAAAAGCCTCAATGAAGCGGTCGGTGTATTCGGTCAGGGTCTGTCCGGCTGCCGCAGCGTTGCGGATTGTTTTGTCGTCGACATCGGTGATATTCATCACGTGGAGAAGCTCGAAGCCGCTGCGACGCAAGTGCCGCCGCAGGATGTCGCTGAAAAGAAAGCTGCGGTAGTTGCCGATGTGGGCGTAATCGTAAACCGTCGGTCCGCAGGTGTAGAGGCGAACCCGCCCTTTCTCCAGCGGAACAAATTCTTCCATCCGCCCACTCAGAGTGTTGTAAAAAGAGATCATGCCGAAGCCGACGCTTTCCCGTGCTGTCCGCGTCCGATTGTATGGGCCATCCTTCCAGGTGTCAACCAGCCCAGGCGCCAAGCAGCCCAGGCGTAAACCAGCAAAAAAGGGGAGCAGAACAGCCGGATGAGGCAGGCGTGGAAAACGCTTTGGGGGCTGTCAGGGAGTTCGAAGGCGGCATTCTTAGGCTATAATTAAAGACTACATACGGGGTGGGATGGTCTTGGTTCCCGAAGCGCGAGACGGGCAAAAGGTATTCTTAGACAGCGATTCTTAAAAGACAGCGATGCTTAAAAAATGAGCGAAAAATCTCTATTTGCACCGATTGAAGAAGCCGTGGAGGACATCCGCAGCGGCCGAATGGTGATTGTGGTGGACGATGAGGACCGCGAAAACGAAGGCGACCTCACCCTGGCGGCCGAGAAGGTGACGCCGGAGACAATCAACTTTATGGCCAAGCACGGGCGGGGGTTGATCTGCCTGGCGCTGACCGAACAAAGGCTCGACCATCTGCAGATTCCGCAAATGGTGTCGAACAATACCGCCACCTTAGGCACTGCTTTCGGCGAAACCATCGATGCGAAGTTCGGCACGACCACCGGAATCTCCGCCGCGGACCGCTCCCGCACGATCCAAGCCGCCATCGATCCGTCTACACGGCCTTCTGATTTAGCCCGCCCGGGACACGTCTTTCCCCTGCTGGCCCGCAACGGAGGCGTGCTGGTGCGCGCCGGGCAAACGGAGGCTTCGGTGGACTTGGCCCGTTTGGCAGGATTGGTTCCGGCGGGTGTTATCTGCGAAATCATGAACGAGGACGGATCCATGTCGCGCGTCCCCGAACTGCAGGAATTCGGCCGCCGGCACGAGATGCGGATGATTACGGTGGCGGACCTGATTCGGTATCGTTTGCGCACGGAGCGCTATATTCACCGGATCGGCGAAGCGGAAATGCCCACGGAGTTCGGCGCTTTCCGCATGATCGCCTACCAATCGGATATTGACCCGGAAATTCATTTGGCCTTGGTCATGGGCGAGGTGGCCGGGAAGACTCCGGTGCTGGTGCGCGTCCATTCCCATTGCGTGATGGGGGACGTCTTTGCATCGAGCGGATGCGACTGCCATGCGATAATCCGGAAATCGATGGAAAAGATCGGGCAGGAAGGCCGGGGCGTGCTTTTGTATCTGCACCAGACGGGCCGCGGCTTTCAGTTGGATAAGCTGCGGGAGGGTGGGGTGCGGCTGGTCGCGCATGGACGCCAGTTTACAGAAAAGATTAAGCCGGCTCAAAGCCAGAGGATACAGCACGAATCCGGCATTGGCGCCCAGATATTATC
Organism: Acidobacteriota bacterium; assembly: GCA_022567475.1. Taxonomy (GTDB): domain Bacteria; phylum Acidobacteriota; class Terriglobia; order 2-12-FULL-54-10; family 2-12-FULL-54-10; genus JADFGZ01. Next base: position 3,170 of record JADFGZ010000093.1, read on the forward strand.
CGATCTCAAGCTGCAGTCTGTCCGGTTGCTGACGAATCACCCGCGCAGGGTGGTGGCCTTGGAAGCCTATGGCATCCGGATCGCAGAGCAGGTTCCTCTTCCCACGGTTCATTCTCAATCGGCCGTCAAACTCCAGTAGGGTCTGCGGCGCAGGAATGCTTCGCACCATCGCCGCAGGGTATTGTCCATTCGGATTCCAGTCCTGTCCGGTGAGCCTGGCCGGACGGTGAACATCGGCCAGTGAACGCCGGACGGTGAAGGAAAGCTTCCAGGCTGGAGATTTGCCCGTTCCGGAGCGCAAAAAATCCCCGGTGAAGGGCCAGCGGAGGTCAAGATGAAAAAATGGTTTTGGGGCCTGATAACCGGCGTCTTGTTGATGCTGGTTCTCCTCGTTGCAGGGGGTGTCATCGCGTGGCGCATCGGCCAAAGTCCGCCGGAGGTTCTGGAGAACACCACGTTGATTCTGGAGCTTCACGGGGATATTCCCGAGCAGGTCCAGCCTGCTTTTCCGGAAGAAATTTTCGGGGAGGGCCGGGGTTTCAATTTCCTTTCTTTGATACAGAACATCCAAAAGGCCGGCGCTGATTCCCGGATCACCGGCATCGTGGTGAAGCCTTCCAACCTGCGTATGGGATGGGGAAAGCTGCAACAACTCCGCAGGGCCCTGGGGGAATTTCAGCGGCAGGGCAAGACCGTGGTAGCACTGCTCCAAGTGGCAGGGAGCAAGGAATATTTCCTGGCTTCGGTGGCTGACAGAATTTTCTTGTCTCCGGCGGGCTTTCTCAACCTGAAGGGGATGCGGGCCGAGGTGATGTTTTTCAAAGACACCCTGGAAAAGCTCGGGGTCCAGGCCGATTTGGAGCACATTGGGGACTACAAGAATTTTTCCGATCAATTCACGGACAACCGCATGAGCAGAGCTTTTCGCGAGGCGACGACTTCCTTGCTGGACAGCATCTACGGCAATTTTGTGGCAACGGTGGCTGCGGCCCGCCATCGCTCTGTCGAAGAGGTCCGTTCGCTGATGGAGCAATCCGGGCCTTTTGAGTCGGACCGAGCCTTGCTGCTGGGTTTGGTGGATCAACTGATGTACGAGGACCAGGTTTTCGATCAGCTCAAAAACGAAAATCAGAACAAAGAGTTCCACAAAATGGCGATGAGGGAATACCACAGGGTCCCCGCCTCGCAAGCCGGGTTGGGCGGGGGAGAGAGGATTGCCGTGGTCTACGCCGTCGGCAATATTACCGCGGGCGAGGGAAACTACGAGCCGCTCTCATCAGGAAAAACCTTGGGAGCGCGGACGATGGCTGATGTTTTGGAAACGGTGCGGGAAGACGATTCGATCAAGGGCGTCATCGTGCGCATCGACAGTCCGGGAGGAGACGCGCTGGCGTCGGATGAAATCTTGAGGTACATGGTCCTGCTGCGGGAGAAAAAACCTGTGGTGATCTCCATGTCCGATACGGCTGCTTCCGGCGGCTACTACATAGCCATGACCGGCGATCCCATTGTGGCCGAGCCGGGAACCATTACAGGCTCGATCGGCATCGTCTATGGAAAAATGAATCTGAAAGGTTTCTACGACAAGGTGGGCATTCATAAAGAGATCATCAGCCGGGGCGATTTCGCCCGGATGGATTCCGACTATGCTTCTTATACTCCGCAGGAAAGAGAACGGGTCCGCGCCCTGATGAAGGATTTTTACGACAAATTTCTTGCTCGAGTCGGCGCGGCCCGAAATATGACCCCCGAAGCGGTGGATCAACTGGCCCAAGGCCGTGTCTGGACGGGAGAACAGGCGCAGCAGAATGGTCTGATCGATGAGCTGGGCGGTTTTGTACGGGCCATGGAGCTGCTAAAAGAAAAGGCGGGGATTCGTCCGGGAGCGCCGGTCGAGTTGATTGAATATCCAAAGAGGAAATCGCTTTTCCAGTTGGTGCTCAGCCGGTTTCGTGGTCAGGCGCTGGGTTTGCCTGCCGGGCTCTCCGATTTGCTTTCCCGGTGGAGGCGGCTGGAGAGTATGGCTGCCACGCCGTTATGGGCCTGGATGCCTTACGCTTTTGAATTCCGATAGTTAGCTTTCGCAGGAAGCATCCTGCAGGCCGGGATTGCCGGTGAGCCAGCGCCACGGGGTGGGTGCGCTGTTGATTGGTATTTCACAGTAGATGGCCTGCCTGCATATGTGGTATCCTTCAAAATTCGCCAGCACCTTGAAGAAGACCGTGGGAAGTTGTCCCCACCGAGCAGCTTCTGTGGGCTATCGGGTGGAAGCTCGTTGTGGGGAAGCAAGTTCTCTCCGTTTTATTGAATCCTTGAATTCCTAATACTGATTGAGGAGCAACCGAATGGGTAAATTAGTTGATTATTCCGTCAAGGATGGAATCGCCGTCCTGGCACTAAACGATCCGCCGGCCAATGCCTATGGCTATGAGATGATGCGCGATCTGGACGAGGCGATCCTCGAAGCGCGCATGGACGAGAACGTCCACTGTCTGATCCTGCGGGGCAAAGGAGAGAAGTTTTTCTCAGGCGGCGCCAACATCAAAATGCTGGCGGAGAAGTCACCCTACTACTTCTATTACTTCTCGCTCCACGCGAATGAGACCGCCAGGCGGCTGGAGATGACCCCCAAACTGGTGATCGCCGCCCTCAACGGACACACCATGGGAGGAGGCCTGGAGCTCGCCCTGGCCTGCGACATCCGCATTGCCAAGCGGGACGCCGGACGGGTCGGACTGCCGGAGGTGAATCTGGGGCTGGAGCCGGGCGTGGGCGGCACGCAACGCTTGCCGCGCTTGATCGGGTATTCCCGCGCCATGGAGTTGATCACCACGGGCCGCGCCATGACCTTTGACGAAGCCCTGGATCTCGGCATAGTGAACTATGTCTATGAGCCGGACGGTTACTGGGAGGAGGTGCTTGCTTACGCCCGCCAGTTTGTCCCGCCCAATAAAGCGTCCAAGGCTGTTGGCCGTATTAAGCTGGCGGTGCGGGCCAGTATGGAGACCTCCATTTCAGAAGGAATTTTGATCGAGCACGAAACGCTCCAGCAACTTTACGAGAGCGCGGACGCCAAAGAAGGGGTCAGCGCATTTTTGGAGCGGCGTCAGGCGGTCTACAAAGGCGCTTGACGTTTCGCTGAATATTTCAACGGATCGCCCAGTTTCCTGGCGGGCAGCCGGCGACCCGGACGGCGGTATTCTCCCTCGGGCCGGGTTTCGCGGAGTCCCCCCAGCATTTTGAATTTATTTTGCACAGGAGGAGTGGATGAGCAACGCTACAGCGACGGGAACAAAGAAAGCTATGAAGATGTTTATTGACGGGGAGTCGGTGGACTCCGCCAGCGGAGACCGTACGGAAGTTCGCAACCCCGCCACCGGCGAGGTGGTCGCCACGGTGCCGAAAGCGAACGCCGCCGACGCGCGGAGGGCTATTGACGCCGCCGAAGCGGCCCTGGAGCAGTGGTCGGAGACCACTGCCGAGGAGCGTTCCAGGATTTTGAACAAAGCGCATGACATCACCCATGACGCCATCGACGAGTTGGCGATGTCGCTTTGCCAGGAGCAGGGCAAGCCGGTCAGCGAAGCCAAGACCGAGATCGAGCACTACCTGCACGGACTCGCGTTTTACGCCGCCCTGGTGTCGAAGGTCCGCAGCGACTATGTGCCGCTGCCGAGTTTCCCGAACAAAGGCGCCTACGGCCTGGTGCTGAAACGCCCGATTGGCGTCTGCGTGGGCATCTCTCCCTGGAATTTTCCCATCACCCTGACCGGCACCAAGATCGGCCCGGCGCTGGCAGGCGGCAACACGATGGTGATCAAGCCCGCCAGCAGCACCCCTGTGACGGCTATTCGGGTGGTTGAATTGCTGAACCAGGCGGGTTTGCCGAAAGGCGTCCTGAGCATCGTCACCGGGCCCGGCAGCACCGCAGGCGAGGAGTTGATCAGCAACCCCAAGGTCCGCCGCGTGGCCTTTACCGGCGCGTCCGATACGGGGAAGCACATCATGGAGGTGGCCGGAAGGGATTTCAAGCGCGTGTCGCTGGAGTTGGGCGGCAGCGATCCCATGATCGTTTGCGACGACGCCGACCTGGCCCGCGCCGCCACCATGGCCTCCGTAGGCCGCTTCTACAACTGCGGCCAGGCGTGCCTGGCGATCAAGCGTCTCTACGTGTTTGAGTCCGTGGCGGACAAGTTCATCGAACTGCTTGTCGCCAAGGCCAAAAAGCTGAAGGTGGGCGAAGGCACCACCAAAGACACGCGCCTGGGTCCGCTGCACACCGAAGCGCAGCGCAAGGAAGTGCAGGAACAGGTGGAGGATGCTGTGAGCCGCGGGGGCAAAATCCTGGTTGGCGGAAAACAGGTCCCCGGATTCAAGACCAACAATTTCTATGAAGCAACGCTGCTTGAAAATGTCCCGCACGACGCCCGTATCGTGCAGGAGGAATGCTTCGGACCCGCCTTGCCGATCTTCCGCGTGAAAGACATTGACCATGCCATTGAGCTGGCCAACAGTTCCATCTATGGCCTGGGGTCTTCCATCTGGACGCGCGACTTGGTCAAGGCGAACCGGGCGGCAATGCGCATCCAGGCGGGCGTGACCTGGATCAACTCGCTGCATTACGGCTACGACGAGTTGCCCTTCGGCGGCGTGAAGCAGAGCGGCATCGGCCGGGAACATGGGCCGGAAGCTCTGGAAGCCTATTTCGAGCCGAAATCGGTGGTCTTCGCCGGGGTGGTGTAGTCGTACACGGCTTGGTGAATTTATTCCGAACGGCATATCCCCAGGGTGACCGGCAGCAAAGAACGCAAGAGGAAAGCTGCCGGATGCCCTGGGAGCGAACTCATTTCTTGAATAGGAAAGTGAAAAGGAAACCAAAATGGCTCAGATGGCTCAGTTTGTAATTGATGGACAGCCGGCAAAGTCCGTCGGAGGAGAAGTAACCGAAGTACGCAATCCGGCGGACGGAAGCGTTGTGGGAACGGTTCCGCGCGGGAATCGAGAGGATGCCAGAAGGGCTATTGACGCTGCGGAACAAGCGTTGAAGGTCTGGTCCAAGACGGCGCCCGCCGCCCGTGGCGAGGTGCTTTACAAGGCGGCCCGGCTGATCGACCAGCATGTGAAAGAGCTGGCCGAAAGCCTGACCAAGGAGCAGGGGAAGCCCCTCAAGGAATCCACGATGGAGATTCGCCGTTTCCAGCACACCCTGGAGTACTACGCGGGTCTTGGCAAGAACCTTCGCAGCGTCCAAATTCCCATCGCCGACGGGCGGTTTGGGATGGTCCTGCGGTTGCCGCTGGGCGTCTGTGCTTCCATCGTGCCCTGGAACTTCCCGATTTCCTTGATGGGGAATAAGCTGGCTCCGGGGTTGCTTGCCGGCAACACCATGGTCGTGAAACCTGCCAGCACCACTCCGCTCACCGGCATCCGGGTCGTGGAATTAATGTGTCAGGCGGGCCTGCCCAATGGAACGCTCAACGTGGTAGCCGGGCCGGGTTCGTCGGTGGGGCAGGAGTTGCTGGAGAATCCTAAGATCGCCAAGATCGGCTTTACCGGCGCCACCGACACGGGAATCCGCGTGATGAAGGCGGCGGCGGACACGCTCAAGCGGGTGACGCTCGAATTGGGCGGCAGCGACCCGCTGATTGTCTGCGACGACGCCGACATCGACGAAGCCGTGAGCGCCGCTTCGGTAGGAAGATTTTTCAACTGCGGCCAGGCTTGTTTGGCCATCAAGCGGCTCTACCTCTTTGAGTCCATCGCGGATGAATTTATCCAGAAGCTGATTGGGAAGGTGAAGAAGCTGACAATCGGCGACGGCATGAACCCGGCTTCCCGCCTGGGCCCGCTGCACACCGATGGGCAGAGAAAAGAGGTCGAGGAGCAGGTGGCGGACGCCGTCAAGCGAGGCGGCAAGATCGTCGCCGGGGGAACGCGTCCCGAGGGCAAAGAATACAAGAACGGAAATTTCCTGTATCCGACGCTGGTCACCGACGTTCCTGACGACGCCATGCTTGCCAAGGACGAGTGCTTCGGACCGGCGCTGCCGATCTTCCGCGTGAAGAATATCGAGGAGGCGGTGGAGCGCGCCAACAACTCCATCTACGGGCTGGGCTCTTCAATCTTTACCAGCGATCTCTACAAGGCTCACTTTGCCGCGGAAAACCTCCAGGCCGGTTACACCTGGGTCAACTCCGCTCAGATCATTTATGATGAATTGCCTTTTGGAGGGTGGAAGCAAAGCGGCCTGGGACAGGAGCATGGCCTGGAAGCGCTGGAACACTACACCCAGGCGAAATCGGTCGTGATCTCGTATCGCGCCTGCAAGTAGACCCGGAATTTCGTTCTAAAATCTCCCAGCTTCCTGTAAGCTGACCTCCAATCGTAAGATTCCTGGTGGTTTCAGAGCCCGCCCCCACATGACCCCTCAGGAGGTGGTATAGAGGTGGTATAAGGGATGCCACTGACAGTGCCAGTAGTAGGTCTGCTGCGGCACGGCAATCGGTTTACAGCCGGCTGGCGGGCTAGGAGGGTTCAAACGATGCGGCCCGTTTGTCGGCGAAAGCGACCTTCCGGTTGATGGGCTCCAAGAAGATCGACCAGCGGGGTGTACCTATGAGCTTCACTTTGCACCGGTTCGAGACGGACTTGCTGTCCCGCGAGTCCTGGGCGCGACCAAAACGAACTGCGATGCCTTGCAACCCCTGCCATTGTGATCTGAGCTTTACACGAGAAGGCACTGGCGTACGAGCGTAAGTTGAAACCGGAAATTTACGGTGAAGGAGGAAAATGATTCATTTTATCTCTACTTTTCCGCCGATGATGTGTGGGATTGGCTCCTATACAAGCTACTTAGTAAGCAAGATGTGTGCCGAACACTGGAAGGTAACTTCATTCCGTCTCGATGAATTCTTGAGAACTGAGCAAATCAGTCAGGTCAATGGCAGGGTTTCATATGAGATCTGCCTTTCCTCTCCCTGCTTGCCCACTTCCTTAAATGGTGGGGTCATTTGGTTCCAACATACCTTTGGTTTGTGGGGCAGAGATCCTGCGCCCTTTGTTCAATTGGTTGAAGAAGCCGGGAAAAGGAAAGCAAAGGTGATTGCCAGTTTTCATACCATTCACTTCGAGTCAGATGAAACCGATTCGGGGATGTCGAAGAAAGAAGATAGCTTGATGCGCGATGTCCTTCCCTTGCTTGATGCAGTTACAGTTTTCACTGAGGGGTCTTGTCGGGCGCTCAAAAAGGCATTTCCTCAGTATGAAGATAAGATTGTGACCCTGAGACACGGTGTTCATATCTATCCTCGAGTGAGCCAAGAACAGGCCATTGATAAACTGCTCAGATACCTGATCGACCAAGCAACCATCTCCTCTAGCAAGAAGCGAGAACTTAATGAGATGTATTCCAAATTTTTTTCCGCAGAGACCGTTTTTTTGGGAAACTTTGGTTACATCACTCCCGATAAGGATCCCCTTGCGCTTTATGAATTAGGTAGGCTGATTCGGGATAGATTCCCAAAACATCGGGTGATCGTCCTTTACGTTGGGACGGTTCAAAAAAGGAAAGACAAGAAGATGGAAGAAAGCTTGGCCATATTGGAAAATTTGAATTCGGCACATGATGGAAGGGAAAACCTGTTCTTCGAAGATTATCTTCCTGAAGAAATCTTGCCCTATGCCTTTAGGGCCCTGGATTTTTCTGTTTTCTGGTGTCACAACGCCACTCAATCGGGAAGAATGGCCCATGCTCAAGGGGCGGGTGCTTGTGTGGTTGGCCGAAAGATAGAAGGGGTAGGGGAGACCTTAGACTTGGCCGGATTGCCCGCAGCGGTGAGCCTGGAGGATCTGGCGGAAAAGATTGGAAGGTTTGTTACAGAGCCTGGGTTGAGAAAAGAAGCAGAGAAATCAAGCTGGCGTTATGTGCAGGAGTATTCCTTTGAGAAACAGGCTCGAAAACACCTCTTGTTGGAAAAAGCAGTTCGATCAGCAGGGAAATTGCCGACTTTGGATCGGACCGAACCTGATATCACTTTTATACTTCCTCGATTGGCTTTGGGTAAGGGCCGTGGATTAGAGCAAGCCCCCAAGGAGGTTACTGCTTTCCTAAATGTGGCAGATGATGTGGTTCTCTATCCATCCCCCCGGAACTACCACAGGATCCCTCTGCAAGATGGGGTGCCAGTCCCAGCGGAAAAGATGAGCGAAGCCATAAGTTGGATAAAAAGACACATACCCTTTCATAAGATCATTGTTTTTTGCCGTTATGGTGAAGGCAGGTCTGCTGCGGTGATTATAGGCTACCTGTGCGCAATTGGCCATGACTATCAGGAGGCTGTGAAATTGGTCGTCTCAATGCGTCCTCGTGTGAAGCCGCTTCCCGGTTTGCGTCAGACAATAGAGAGGGCCTTAGAGGGGGCCTTACAGATATTAACAGCAGATGCTGGTTAAGGCTCTTTATGACTCTTTGGAAGGCATTGCATTGGCTTTTCTGCGAAGCAGGCCGTCGCGCCTAGCTGACCGTTCTCCAAATACAAGTAAGCAAGTATACCTTATGATCCGAAAACCACGTCTCTTCACTCCCGGCCCGACCCCTTTGCTGCCCGAAGCGCAGGCCGCTCTGTCGGCTCCGGCGTTGCACCACCGCACCGCCGACTTTCGCAAGGTTCTCGACGGCGTGCGCGAAAATCTGAAATATTTCTATGGCACGGCCAACGACGTTATCTTCTTTACCTCCTCCGGAACCGGGGCGATGGAGGCAGCCGTCAGCAACCTGTTTTCTCCCGGCGACCGGGTGATTGTGGCCACGGCCGGCAAGTTCGGCGAGCGATGGGAGCAACTGGCCCAGGCCTTCGGTCTCCATGTGGAAAAGGTGGCATATCCCTATGGCCGGACGATTCCGGTCAGCGCGGTTCAGGAGGCTCTCGAACGGTCTTCCGATATCCGGGGAATTTTTTTTCAGGCCACCGAGACTTCCACCGGGGTCCGCAACGACACGGAGGGCATCGCGCGGCTACGGAAGATTCGTCCTGATGCGCTGCTCATAGTGGATGCCATCACCGGCCTGGGAACCAGCAATTTGGACATCGACGGCTGGGAACTGGATGTGGTGATCGGAGGTTCCCAGAAGGCGCTGATGATCCCGCCTGGCCTCTCATTCGCAAGTGTCAGCGAGCGCGCCTGGGAGCGCATGAAGACGGCCAAGCTCCCGCGCTATTACTTTGATTTGCTCAAGGAGCGGGAATCGGCCAAGAAGCACGACACGGCTTATACGCCGGCCACATCGCTTTTGGTGGGCTTGGCGGCGGCTCTGGATCACGTCCGGGGTTTGGGGCGCGAGAACCTGATCCGTAACGCCCAGGTGCTGGCCGATTGCACCCGCCACGGGGTCCAGGCACTCGGCTTGAAACTCTTTGCGGAAGTCCCCGCCGACGCCCTGACCGCCGTTTCGGCTCCAGACGGCATCAGTTCTTCCGATATTGAAAAGCGCATGCGGGACGACTTTGGAGCGGTGGTTGCCAACGGGCAGGGAACCATGAAGGGGAAAATCTTCCGCATCGCTCACCTCGGCTACTATGACTTTACCGATATGGTGGGGGTCATCGCCGCGCTGGAGATGGTCCTGAAGGGTTTGGGACATTCCTGCAAGCTGGGCGATGGCGTCAGCGCCGCGCAGGCCCGCTACCTGGAGTTGACGGCTTCAGCGGGGAGCCCCTCCGCTCGCCAATAAACCATCCATTTGCTGCGAATTAGTCTGCTCTGTGTCGTGTTCGCCACTTGACCGGATCAAACCAGGTCAATAACTAATGAAGTCATTTTCCTTCGATTAACCCCAGGCATTGGGTTAAACTACCGCGATGGTGTGAGGTTAGGATGGCATACAAATGGAAACCTATCGACCCTTTGTCTGACCAGGACAAGAGTGTTGACCTCAAGCATATTGACTCCCTCAGGGAAACTTGGTTAGAGGTAAGAACTAGGCTAGAGGAGACTAGTCGGAATAATCTAGAAAAGTTCAATGAACAACTGGCGAGACTATGGAGCATTGAAACGGGCATTCTGGAGCGAATTTATGACATCGATCGGGGCACCACTGAAATGCTGATCGAGCACGGTTTTAATGCGGATCTCATCGAGCGATCGAACACGACTCCGGATCCAGGGCAACTCGTTGAAGTCCTTAGAGATCATCGGGCGGCGGTCGAGCTAGTACAGGACTGCGTGGCGAATGCTCGCCCACTTTCCATCGGCTTTATTCATGAACTACACTCTATAATCACGCGGCATCAGGTAAC
>JADFGZ010000094.1 GCA_022567475.1 Acidobacteriota bacterium
CCTGGACATCATCGGGCAAGAGGCCAAACAAAACCTCGTCGACAACGCCCTGTTCCGCATTTTTGTGGAAGCTGAAATCTACAAGAAAATACTGAAGAAGTAGACCGTTTTTATGGATTGTGTATCCCGTCAGGGCACGGCTTCAGCCGTGCCGAAAGGTTCTCCAGCCAAGTGCGCTTTAGCGCCTGAGGTGAGTCTTGAACTTGGCGTGTTCCAGCGATTCAACCCCGACCTCAGCGGCTGAAGCCGCTGTCGGGCTCCAAGTGGCGGCACGGTTAAAACCGTGCCCTGACAAGAGCACAATATGGGATACACAAACTCCGAAACAGGTCTAGAAGCTTGAAGTCAGGAACCGGAAGGCGTTCTGCTTTTAGACCATTTTCGGTGTTGCTGTATAGTCCGCAGGTAGGGCAGGCATTCCTGCCTGCCCTTGAGAGGACAGGCCTGGAGGCCTGTCCCTACTTTTGCGGCTGCGCTACACCAACCCTGAAAATGGCTTATTCTGACTCCTGACTTCTGTTTACTCCAATGCCTTCAGAGCAACCCGCGCCACTTCTTCGTCCTGCGCTTCGGTGCCGGCGCTGATGCCGATTCCGCCGACGACGGCGCCCGACACCACGACCGGCATTCCCCCGCGCACGCAGGTCAGGTTTCCCCCGCTCGCCAGCGGCATTCCCAACGAGAGCAGCACGCTGACCTCTTCTTCGCTGGGCAAAGGGCCGGTCGGGGCGCGGCGCGTGGCGGCCGAAACCGCCTTGGTGATGGAGACACGAACCGAGGAGGGTTTGGCGTCGTTGATGCGCGCGAAAGCCAGCAGGTGGCCGCCGTCGTCGGCCACGGCGACGCAGATGGGCAGCTTCATCTCGCTCGCCTTCTTCGCGGCAGCCTCTAACAGAGCTTGCGCCCCTTCATAGGTCAGCTTCAGGGAATTTTGGGTCAGCATGGCAAGTTCGCCTCCTCCTATACGATTCCTTCACTCCGCAATTCCTCAATCTCTTCCGCCGAGCAGCCCAGGTAGGTTTGCAGAATCTCCTCCGTGTCCTGCCCCAGCGCGGGCGCCGGGCGGTACTCGGGCGTGCTGCCGGAAATCTTAATGGGGCAGCCCACCTCGCGGATTTTCCCGAAGACGGGATGGGACACCTCGGCGATCATGTCATTGGCGACCAATTCCGGGTCGTCCAGGGCCTCCGCCACGCTGCGGACCGGGGCGCAGGGGACCTTACCCGTCAGCGCCGCCAGCCACTCGGCGGTTCCCTTCCCGGCAAACATTTTCTCTAAAATCGGAATCAGCGTCTCGCGGTGCTTGTGCCGCTGGTCGAAGCCATTAAAACGCGGATCGTTCAGAAGGTCGTCTCTGCCGGTCGCCTTGCACAGCGCAGTCCAGAATTTTTCCTTGGCGCAAAAGATCGCCAGGTGCCCGTCGCGCGTGCGAAACGTCTGGCCCGGAACCAGCACGGAGTGGGCCGAGGCGGAGTTCCTCACCGGCTCCAGGCCCCGGTTCAGGTACCAGATGGCGAGGTAGTTCAGCATGGAGACGGAGGTGTCGGCGAGGCTCACGTCCACCTCGCACCCGGCGCCGGTCTTGCTGCTGGAAAAGATTCCGACCATCAACCCGAAGGCGGCTGCGAATCCGCCCGCAAAGTCGACCACCGAGACGCCGCACTTGGCGGGAGGCTCGTCCGGCTCGCCGGTCAAGCTCATATATCCGGCGCTGGCCTGCATCAGCGGATCGTAGCCCGGCTCGGACGCCCGCGGGCCGTGCCTCCCGAAAGAGCTCAAGGAGCAGCAGACGATGGCCGGGTTGTGCTGGCGCAAGGCCTCATAGGTGAGCCCCAGGCGCGCCGGAACGTCGCCCCGCAGGTTGTTGAACACGGCGTCGGAAATTTTGACCAGCCGGTGGAAGACGGCCTTCCCGCGCGGGTCGCCGAGGTTCAGCAGCAGACTGCGCTTGTTGCGGTTGAAGCTCTGGAAATAGAGGCTGTCATCCTCCAGCCGGTAGGGCGGCACGCTGCGGGCGACGTCGCCGCGCGTGGCGGGGTCTTCAATCTTGATGACCTCCGCGCCCAGGTCCGCCAGCATCAAGGTTCCGTAAGGACCCGCGCCGAACTGCGAAACCGCCAAAACCCGTAACCCCTCGAGCGGTAAGCTCATGAGACTGATCCTTTCCTCTTTTGGACAAATCAGCAGCGGCGCTCCATGCTCCGCGAGGGGATATAATACACCGGCGCGGCTGCTCACTGGATGGATTGGACGGATGGATTGCCCGAATGAATTGGCTGGATGAATGGGCTGGTAGCTTTGCTGGTTGAGTTACCCGGCGGAAGGGCTTTTTTGCCGGAGACCAAAGGCAGACGGCTCCCGGCATGAGCGTGGGTAAAGTGGTTTATGAAGTTATCGAAGGTGTGAGTTCCGATCTTTGTGCGGGCAGGTGAAGCCCGTTGCCATTCCCGCCGAGCGGGCACGAGAGCGCTTCCGTAATGGAGGCCTCCGTCACCAGGATGGCACAGCCCCGCCCGCCCGGCTGCCATCCCCGCAGGCGGCCGCTCCGCAGCCAGAGACGAACCGCGTCCACGCTCTTCCTCAGCCGGTAGGCCGCTTCCTTCACCGTAACCGTTTTCTCCTTGTTCAGGTCCAATACCTGTAGCGCGACCCGAACCGGCTCGGGAGTTTGAGCGGGAACGGGTTTTTCAACAGGCATGGCGGCGAGGCTAACCTCTGCCGGAACGTGTTTAGGGAGGCGAGGAGGCCGTTTTAATTTCATTGCGGGACCTGCTGCCGGAAGGTTCCCTGCTGGCTTCTTCACTCTCTGGCCTTGCGGCTTCATTCCTGCTCTCCGGCCTACCGGCTTCTTCCCTGTTTTTTGGCCTGTTTTATGGCGGGCTGGCCGCTGACTGCCTGTTTGCCGCTCCGCTGCGGAGGTTTTGAAACGCACGGCTACTCCGGCCTCCTCCCGTGAAACTTCTGGTCCAGTTCCTGTTTGATGGCGGAGACCTCCCGGGCCAGTTCTTCCTTTCCGACTGCATGGTCTTTCCCTTTGCGTTTCTGGATGCGCTGGCGGGCTCCCACGGCGCATAGGGCCTCCATGACGCGCCCAGCCTGGTCATGCGCCAACTGCTCGGGCCGTCCTACATGGAACTTGACCCGCAAAAAACCGGCGAGCCTTTTCGCCGTCCCGCCCCGACGGGACCATCCCAGAAACTGCTCGATCTGCCGAATTTTCCAGAGCTGTGCGTCGCTCGCGCTCGGGGCGTCAACAGGAGAGAGGATGGGGTGGGCCTCTGCTACAACGGCGGCAGCGCCCTCGCTAGGACGCTCCGCAGCCACTCCAGCCGGGATAGGTTTCCGGGGTCCTAATTCTTCGAGCAACCGGTGGATGACCTGGTTCGCTTCCTGCCAGTTCAACGCCTTGCAGGTGTCCACCTCATGACCTACGATCTCGGAGATCTGCCGGAGTTGCACCGTCCGGGAAATTTCCAGGCGCAGCCGCTTCCCCGTGCGCCGCAGTTTGGCGCTCCACAACGTCTGGAGAATTTGAATCTGTCGCAGGCTGATCCGCTGCTTCCGGAATCGCCCGGTGGCCGCTTGGCTCATAAACTCTTCCCCCCTCCTCTGCTCCCCGGCCAGGATCGCCGGCGAGCGACGGACAACGTTTCTACTTTCTTAGATGCTCTGCTCCTCTGCCAGTCGCCGACAGCGCACCCCCGCCCGCTGGGTCCACCGCGTACCAGAACTCCTCGCTTTCCCGCAGGCCAATCGAAGGGCAGCGGAGCAACTCCGCCGACTCGCCGCCGGAACCGTTCCGGGCGAGCAGGACGGAGCGAATCGCCTCGCGGTCAATCTCCGTGCGGGTGCGCAGATAGCGGTGAAAGCCGCTGCTCAGGAGCCACTCCAGGGCCGACGCCGCGTCCTCCACCACCACGCTGCGGGAACATCGCGCGCCCAGACGCCCGAAAGGCAGCTCCACCGACTTGCTCCCTCCGGCCAGCACTTCCTTCCGGTGCGCCCAATAAAACCGCTCGATCTGGTTCCGCAGGCTCTCCTGCTCGCGCTCCAGGTCCTTGCCGGCCTCGAGCGTCCGTTGTTTCAACTCCGCCACCTTGTGGTTCATCCGCGCCGAGAGCGCTTCCATTTGCCGCTCAATCTCCCCCAGCCGCGCCAGCCGCAGGTTTACATCGTCCCAGCAGCGGGGACCCGCCGCACACTGCTTCCCTTGTTGCGCTTTTGTTTTTTTCAGTCTCTTGCTCTCTGTTTTCAATCTCGTTTTCATGGTGCAACCTCAAAGTTCAACCTCAAAGAAGGGTGGGTAATGATGAGGGACGAATGGTCCTGAACCGGCCCAAGCGGAAAGGGATGATCTATGTACAAATCCTGGAAGGTTTAGGAACAGCTTCGGAGGGTTTGGAGAAGAACGGAATGGCACCCCCATAGGAACCCACCATGTATTGCCAGCGGGCCCTGCCCGTACCATTCCGTTCTCTGCTAACTTATCGAGGCATATATGCGGTTTCGATAGCAGATAATTTCGTTTTTCTTTTAAGGGCAGCCAGCCCGAGGAAAACGACAATGAGGACTCATCCCTGGATGCCTTTCGGCAAATTGCCGCCCGCCCCGCAGGCTGCCAACCGTACCAGGTCAGTCGCTGGCGATCTGTGGTTTTGAGCTTGCTTTTTGTGGCTTCTGTGCTAACCATAAACTGTATTACAAAATTTAAAAATCGTGCAACGACGCCCCTCCCGTCTGCCTGTGGAGGCACAGGGACGGGAAAGCTGCAAACAATACTTGTATTATACAAGTGGACCACAAGTCAAGTTATTTTATGAATATTCCTGGTCGCCTGAAATCTTTACGTAAGCGGCTAAATATCAATATGTTAGAACTGGCCCGCCTGACCGGCTATTCCTCCTCCGCCATCAGTTACTACGAACTTGGGAAGAGAAAACCCAGCCGCCGCTTCTTGGAAAAGCTGGACGAGGTGGAAGCCGCCGCGACAAAGCCCGGCGGCAAAGCCGTTGCTGCGAAACGAACCGATCTGCAAACCCTCGGGGGACAGATTGAATCATTGAAGCAAGAGATTGAACGGCTGACGGCGCAACTCAATCCCGATGGGGAGCAGCCGGAAAAAGCGGGAATCAACCCGCCGGAGATTCGCATCTACACCATGGAGGAATGGAAGCAGGGCACCCAGGACCGTCTGCGTTTCCAGATTCAGATTCCGGTCTTACGGGATGAAGCGGCGGCGGGCTCGCCGCGCGAAATCGACGGGCGGGACATTGACAGCTTCATCGCCGTGCCCGCCAAGTTCGTGCCCAGGGGACCGACGGCTTATACGGGCATATACATCCAGGGGGACTCGATGGAGCCGGTTCTGGGCAACCGCTTCATAGTAGTGGTCGATCACACGCACCGCGATCCGGTCCGCTTGCGGGGCCGGATGGTGGCGGCGCTGGTGCAGGACGGCGTGGTGGTCAAGTGGCTGGCGCGCGAGACGCGGCGCGACCGCATCGTGTTGCGCTCCCAAAACCCGGACTACGAAGACATCGTGCTGGATTCTCCCGAGACCGATCCGATCATCGGCGACGTGGTCTTCTGGTGGGGCGTGCAGTAGAGGACTCGGCCTGCGGCGCGGCAAGACGGCTCGCGGCCGTGCCTGCCAAGACAGGGTGAGCGGCGGAAGTGGACGCTTCTGACCTCTACCGGAAAGGACTTCCTCAACATCCTTTTTCGGCATCCCTTCTCAACAGGCCTTCCGCAAAAACAACACCCGCGCGACCGCCATCAGCACCAGCACAGCCCCAAACGTGCAGACGATTGCAGCCCCGGTCGGCAGATCCATCTCCAGGGAGAGATAGATGCCGAGCGCGGAAACCAGCGTCCCCATGCCCCAGCCAATCGCCAGCCGCCGGCCCATGGTCTTCGCGAACAGCATAGCTCCTACGGAAGGCACAATCAGATAACAAAAAACCAGCAGAACTCCGGCAATCGCCACCGCCGAGGTCACCACGACCCCGAAGGAGGCGTAGAAGAGGAAATCCCACCAGGGGAGCGAGAGGCCCTGAACTTCGGCTTCTTTCGGATTGGCCGAAAGCAACAGGAACTTCCGGCGAAAGCGATAATGGAAGGCTCCCACGGCGGCACACAGGATGGCGGTGGTGCCCACCTCCTCCCAGGAAACCACCAGGATATTGCCGACCAGCATCTCCCTCAAGTGCTCCGTTTCCCCGACGGCCTGGCTCATGACCAGTATGGCGGCGGCGGAGGCCACGGCGTAGGTAATGCCGATGATGGCTTCTTGGGGGATGCGGCTGTCCCGGCTGCGGACTACGGAAAAGAAAACGGCTCCCAGGAGGGTGAAGGTCAGGCTGATCCAGTAGGCCTCGGCCCCATGCATATCCACCCCGAGCAGCACGGCCATGCTGGCCCCCAAGGCGGCGATCTGCGCCAAAGCCAGGTCCACGAAGATCACCCCTCTTTCCACGATGTGAACCCCCAGGTAGGCAAGGATCCCCGTCAAGACGAGACTGGCTACAAGCGCCGGCGCCAGAAAAATGAGCACGTCCATAATTCACTCCTGCTTCGATTCCCTCCTGGCTCCCTACTGCTGCCGGGCCAATGCCTCCGTCAGAAGACGAATGTTGTAGTCGAACAGTTGAAAGTAATTCGTCACCTCCGGAACGCCGCCCACCGAGGGCAGCAACACCAAAACCTCGGCTCCGGTTTGGCGGGCAATGGCCTGCGGAGTTTTCAGGTCGAAATAAGGCTCTACGATGATCGCCTTGATGCCGTCCTGCTTCATCTGGCGGATCAACTCCAAAATGTGCCTCGGGCTGGGCGGAATTCCCGGCTTGGGCTCCACGTATCCGGCGACTTGCAATCCAAAGCGCTGCATAAAATTGGGCCAGGAGTTGTGGTAGGTGACGACCTCGGTTCCCTGGAGAGCAGCCATCTGCTGCTCCCATCTTTTTTCGGCCTCCTCCAACCTGCGTTCAAAATCCTCGTAGCGTTGCTGGAAGTAGGCCGCGTCCTCCCGCTGCAATTCGGTGAGCTTTTCCTGAATGGCCTTCGCGATCAGGCGTCCGTTCTGGGGGTCCAGCCAATAGTGCGGGTTGCCCATCGGGTGAACATCTCCCATGGCGCGGGTTACCGGCCCGCTCAGCTTTTGCAAGATCACGGCCGATTGAGAAGCATCCAGGTAGCCTGGAGCGCCCACCTGAATGCGGCGATTCCGGCTCCGCGTAATCAGGGGAGGCAGCCAGCCGGTCTCTAGTTGCAATCCCACCAGCACCAGCAAATCGGCGCGGTTCAGCTTCAGCAGAAAGCTGGGCTTGGCCTGCACGAAGTGCGGGTCTTGATAGCCGCGAGCGATGGCCTCCACCTTCACGCGGTCGCCACCCACTTCACGGACCAGCGAGGCCAGGTCCTGGGTGGTGGTCATGACGTTCAATGTTTGGGCCTTGGACGGAACGGGAGCGGTCACCAGCAGCAATAGAAGAATCGTCACTCCTGACGGCGCCCAGCGCGGCGAGTTTTTCGCCATCACTCCTCCCTTCACAATACGGCTCAAAAAAGAAAACGGTTGCTTGCGCATCTCGATCCTCCTAGAAAGGATGGGCGCCGTGCGCGCCCAGTGTGAACAGGAACTGAAAGAGAAACTCATTGGCGGTGAATCCTTCCGCATAACGGGTGCGGCGGAGCTGTCCCCGGATTTGGTTGAACTCGCTCGGCCAGTAACTGAGCAGCAGAGACCCGCCGCTGTCATGCTCTGCGGCATTGCGAGCGCGCTCCGACCAGTCGAAACGTCCCCCGGCATACCACCGGCGGGAAAACTGATATTCCGCAGAGACGAACAAGCCCAAGGCGCGCTGAGTAGCCGCTGCTTCTTGGCGGCGGCTCCAGTCCACCTCCGCCCGCGCCAGGAAAGAACGGTAGATGGCCCTCCGCAACGGCTTCCAGCGCAAGGTGGCGTCCACGCCGAAAAGCTGGGTGATAAAATCCGTTCCCTGGTCGTTGTGTCCGCGCGCGTAGGAGCCGCCCACTTCCAGGTTGGTGGACTCGGTCAAGTCCCGGTAAGCCCTCAGCCGGCCGACGGCGCTGAGGTCGCTGCGGCGGCTTGCTTGAAACAGCGTGCCGGAATCTCCGCGATACATCTCCGCCGTGACTTCCCAGAAAGTTTCTCCCGGCACCGGCAGAATGCGGCTCACCGAAAAGCCCGCGTCCTTGATGCCGATGTCGGCCTCCTCCGGGTCGCCTCCCAGCAGGTTGAAAGCTACCAAGGGCCGGTCAATCCAGGGAAGTGAATGGTTGTGCAAAGCATTCACCTTTCCAAAGCCTGCCCGCATCCTGCCGGCCTTGAGAAGTAAGCCGCCGGGCAGGGCCGGGAAAGTGATATAACCCTCCTCCACCTCGACCCCCTCCTCGCCCAGGGCAAGAAAGAAGTCTGCTTGAGCGTAGGGGTCGATGATGGCCTGGAGGCTGATCTCGGTCTCGGCCAGCGACAAGGCCGCCGACGGAGCAATCCGGTTGTGTCCCGACGCTCCGGTAAAGTTGCCGATCACGCCGATGTCCGGGTTGAGCAGCTTGGTTTGGGAAGCGGCTCCCCCGTAGACCGGCAAGGGAGCGGAGGGGGCCTGCAAATTTCCCGGCGATGCCGCCGGACTGGCTGGCTGGGCCGCAGAAGCAGACGCCGCTGGTGTGGAGACGGAAGTCGCAGACAAGACCGCGTGGAACAACTCGACTTCCGCTTCGAGCGCCTGGATGCGCTCCTCCATGGCCTGGAAGCGGGCTTCCATATCATCTGCTGCGGCATCCACCCCTTGCGCCTCCACCTTTTGCACACAAACAGATATAGAAACAAAACAAAGCAAGCAAGCATACACAGCGAGGGTCTTCAGCATGTGCCTCCTCCATAATGAAATTCACCGGCTGCGCACGATGCCGCGACAACAGCTTTGTCGCGATCACAACTTTGTCATGACAACAGCAGGCAGCCGGGCTGCCTCGCAAAGTGCGGAAAAGGATTTCACCCGTAACGAGTCAATCGGAAAAACGGATTGGTTTAGACGGAAGGAGGTGCGCGGATGAGCCGGGCGGCAAGCGCAGTCTGCACGGTGGCCGCAGCGGGAACCCGCTCAGCCATCTTGAGTGAGGCCCGGGGAGCCGTAAAAAGAACACTGCTCAGGAAAGCGGGGAAATGGTGGTGATGGAATGAGGCGTAGCCATGGCCCGGGATTTTGCAATCAGAGTGTTCGTCCGGTGTGCCGGCACCGCCGGTCTCAGAGAGAGTGCCAATCGAGGCGCCTGCATCGTGGACCGGATGAGAAGTCGCCACCAGGTGCAGCCCCATATCCCAGACAAACAACAGCAGCAGCAGAGTAGCCAGACGCTGCCGGAAGAGCTTCGACCTGTTGGCTAACTGAAGGAAACTTTGCATCATCGTTCTGTGTTCATCGTTGAGTATTCAGTATTCAGTGCTCAGTTTCAGGAACCAGTTCTAACGACCAGCTTCAATAACCAATTGCAATGACTGGTCTCAATGTAGCAAGCCTGCTGGTCCCGGTCAAGGTTCATCTAAAACGGGTAGTGTCCTCAATCAACAAGCTGGCCCGTTACGATGGAACCAACGGGGCAACCTGTTCCTGAAAAATTTCGAGCTGGCGGCGTTCGTCAACAACAGGCCACAGGAACACACGCTCAGCCCCAGCGGCCTGGTAGGCCCTGAGTTTTTCCGCGCATTCCTCGGCGGGGCCAATCAGGAAGCGTTGACTGAGTTCTTCCTCGGGCCGGTTAAAGGTCGGGATAATGAACTCCCGGAGGACTCGCTCTGCTTTACTCCTATCGGCAACATAAAAGAGCATAGTGGCGATTGCGTTGGGGAACGTTCCAGGGTCTTTACCGAAGCGAGGAAGGTTTTCCCGGAGACGGCCCCAGGCCGCCTGGAACAATTCAGGAGTGGTGTTATAAGCAGATGCCAGCCAGCCGTCGGCAAGACGGGCAGTGCGGCGGAGCCCTGCGTCCGAACCCCAACTTCCGATCCATATGGGAGGCCCGGATGGACGCGCCGGGTATGGCTCGAGCGCAATCCCCTCAGTGGAATAAAACTTTCCTCGAAAGGGCGCTCCTTCCTTACTCCAGAGGTTCCGCAGCGCCGGAACAGCCTCGTCCAGACGCTTCCAACGCTCTTCGAAGGAAAGCCCAACCAGCGCGTAGTCCCGCGCAGAGGAACCCGGCCCGACGCCCACCACAAGACGCCCGCCGGAAAGGATGTCAATTGCAGCCAGAGTCTTAGCCATTGTTACAGGACCCCGCACGACTGGCAGCGCTACCGTTGTGATCAGGCTCATCCGCCCTGTGCAGGAAAGCAATGCAGCTAGCGCAGTGGGCCCATCCAGCCAGGGACGGGAAAAAATTAGGTGGTCATTCGCAGCGAGAGCCTGATAACCCAAACGCTCGGCGGTCTGGGTATACTTCACAAGGTAGTTGAGAGAAAAACCCTTCCCATCAAAATCGATCAAGGGGAGGTGAACTCCGAAATCCATATCGCCTCCGTTTTCACTTTTCGTCAAAGTTTACAACGCCCGCACAATCTCCTCCACGGCCAGAGGGTTTTCAAGCGCCGAGAGGTCGCCCGTCTCCTCTCCCAGGTAGGCGGCGCGGACGACGCGGCGCATGAGCTTGGCGTTGCGCGTCTTGGGCAGGTCCCGCACAAACTTCACCGTGCCGGGCTTCAGCGGCTTGCCGAGAGCTTGCGCCACGCACTCGCGCAGTTCTTCCCTCAGTTCATCCCGCCTCAATTCGTCGCGCAGCAGTTCGTCCACCGCGCGGCCCGGACGCAACACACAGAAACACGCCAGCTCCTGCCCCTTTATCGGATCGGGAATTCCCACGCATGCCGCCTCGGCCACCGCCTCATGCTCCACCAGGACCGACTCCACCTCGGCCGGGCCCAGGCGCTTGCCCGCCACCTTGATGGTGTCATCCGAGCGCCCCAGGATGTACCACATCCCGTCGCCGTCCACCGCCGCCCAGTCGCCATGCGTCCACAAACCGGGAAACCGCGCCCAATAGGTTTCCTTGTACCGCTCCGGGTCCTTCCAGAAACCGCGCGTCATCCCGATCCAGGGACGGCGGATCACCAACTCGCCCACCTGCCCTCGAACGGACCGCCCGTTTTCGTCTACCACGTCGGCGGCCATGCCGGGCACCGGTCCGGAGAACGCCGTGGGCTTGAGCGGCAGCAGCGGGTTTCCTCCCAGGATGCCTCCTGCGATTTCCGTGCCGCCCGAGTAGTTGATGATGGGAAGCCGCCCGCCGCCGACCGTCTGAAAAAACCAGTTCCAGGGGCCTGGATTCCATGGCTCGCCCGTGGAGCCGAGAATCCGCAGCGAAGACAACTCGTGTTGCCTGACCGGCTCTTCGCCGTGCTGCATCAAGGAGCGCACCAAGGTGGGAGAGATTCCCAGCACCGACACGCGGTGCCGCGCAACGAGGCTCCATAAGCGGTCCGGGGCCGGGTAGTCGGGAGCGCCGTCGTAGAGCAACAACGTAGCCCCCAGCAACGTGCCGCCATAAACCAGCCAGGGACCCATCATCCAGCCCATGTCGGTCAGCCAGTAAACCGTGTCGTCCCCGTGAACATCCATGCAGTGGGCCATGTCTTGCGCCGCCTTGATGAGGAACCCGCAGTGGGTGTGCACAGCGCCTTTGGGCTCGCCCGAGGTGCCGGAGGTATAGATGAGCATCAGGGGATCTTCCGCGTCGGTTATTTCGGTTGCCGTTTCGGTTGCAGCTGGGGAGATCAGATCGTGCCACCAATGGTCCCGGCCGTTTGTCCAGGCAACCTCGGCGCCGGTGCGCCGAAGGACGATCATGTGTTCGAGCGAGGGGGTGAGCGCGGCTGCCTGGTCGGCCACTTCCTTCATCGCAACCGCTTGGCCGCGCCGGTAGAAACCATCGGCGGCGAACAACGCTCTGGCCCCGGCGGAGGTCAGTCGCGAAGCAACCGCCTTGGCACCGTAGCCGGAAAACAACGGCAAGAAGATGGCCCCGATCTTGGCGATGGCGAACAGGGCGATCACGATCTCCGGCGTCATGGGCATGAAGACGCCGATCACATCGCCCTTTTTCAACCCGAGTTTCCGCAGCGCCCCGGCCATTCTGCTGACTTCCCCGCAGAGCGCCCCGTAGGTCAGCGTGCGCTCGCCGCCCTCTTCCCCCTCCCAGCGGATGGCAATGCGGTCCTCGACCGGCGTGCCCATCCACTTGTCCAGGCAGTTGTCCACGATGTTCATGCGGCCGCCCACGCACCATCGCGCCCAGGGCTCGCCCGCGGATGTGTCCAGGATTTTTCGGTAAGGCGTGGAGAAACGGATGTCGAGGTCCTGAATCACCGCCTCCCAAAACCACTCGATGTCCTCCGTTGACCGCCGCATGAGTTCTTCAAACGAGGCGATGTTGTGCGCCTTCATGAAGGCGGCCAGACGGCTGCGCCCCGCCTGCTCCGGCGTGGGCCGCCAGACAATTTCGCCTCCGAAGTCCCACTCCCGATCCATGGTTCTGCCTCCACGGTTGTCTATCTTACCGACAACGGATGCTTTCCGGGACGAATTCTAAAACCTTGCGCATCGATACAGGCGAAGGTTGCTATAATCAGGTGTTGAAGTCCACAGACAACGACGATGAAAACGTACACGTTCAAAGTAATGGTTGAGCCTGACGGCGACCGCTGGCACGCATATTGTCCGGCTCTTTCGCGACAGGGAGGGGCTAGCTGGGGCTACACCCAGCAGGAAGCCCTGAAGAACATCGAAGAAGTCGTGAAAATGGTAGTCGAGAGCCTGATCGAACATGGAGAACCGGTGCCGACGGAACCGGGCGACGAAGTGCAGGTGTTCAGTGAACCGAGAGTAGCCGTCGTCGTCTGATGGCAATTCCCTACGCGTAGTTACGCTCCCTCACCGCGCGCGAGCTAATCTCCGCCCTTCTCCGAGACGGATTTACGCTGGACCGCCAGGCAGGCTCCCACCGCCACTACTATCACCCGGACGGAAGACGGGTTACGGTTTCATTCCATCGACCTGGGGAAACCTTCGAAAGAAAGACACTGCGGGCCATGATTGAATGGCAAGCCAGATGGACCGAAAAAGACCTCGAACGCCTGAAGCTGATCTCATGATTCCTCGGGCGCAGTATGAGCGTCGGCCGCCAGACAATCTCGCCTCCAAAGTCCCATTGTGGTTCCATGCCTTATATTCCTCCGTCGGCAGACGGCCTTGTCTTCGTACTTGTACCGGTAAACATCTGCTGCGGGTAGGGCTGAACCGGTTGATCCGGTTTAGCTACTATCGCTTTGCAGCCTTAGAGAAGGAACAGGCTTGCGAAGAGAACGCAAATAGGGACCAGCAAGAGGACCGCAAGGTTTTTCCTTTTGAACCTCACCTAAAATTGTTTTTCCGCTTCATG
>JADFGZ010000095.1 GCA_022567475.1 Acidobacteriota bacterium
AAATGGTTAGTCGTACCATCTTCGCCGTAACCAGCGAGGAATCAAGGTACACGCTGAACGTGGCGCTGCTGTTGTTGAAGCCGGAGACAATGACGATGGTTGCCACCGACGGGCATCGTCTGGCTCATGTGGAAACCGATCCTGCGCTGGCTAAACAGGGATACAGCGGTGTCAGCGGGGAAGCGCGGATTCTAATTCCCAGGAAAGCGATGGCAGAGTTGATGCGTCTGTTAGGGGAGGTGAAAGAAAATACAGGGATCGAGTTTGGCAAGGACGACAACCATCTATTCTTTAAAGTGGGAGGACGTTTACTGGTCTGCCGCATGCTAAGCGGCCAATTTCCCAACTATGAGGCCGTTCTGCCAAAGGATAATGACAAGGTAGTGGTGTTGGACCGAGATCTGCTTATTGCTGCTGTCCGGCGGGTGTCTTTGTTTTCCGACGAACGGACGCATAGCATCCGATGTCACTTGAATAAAGACGTGCTGAAAATTGTCTCCTCCGGGTCTGAGGTGGGGGAGTCGGAGGAGTCCCTGCCGGTAAACTACAAGGGAGAGGCGCTTGAGGTCGGCTTCAATTGGCAGTACTTGCTGGATTTTCTGGCTGCCTCCGGAGGGGGAGAAATTTCCATGGAGTTCAAAGACGAGCAGAGCGCCGGTCAATTGAGACCCCTCACAGAAGAAAACCTGAGATACCTCTACGTGATTATGCCGATGAGGATATAAGTGGGATTAGCCTGCTGCTGACAGGGTGGTAGAGCATAAGGTAATAGAGTAAAAATACGGAGTAAAAAAACAGGAATGGCTAATATGGAACCAAATGTCTCGCGAGCGGCCAAGTCTGCTCCAGAAGGCTACGACGCCCACAGCATCAAGGTGCTGAAAGACCTCGAGGCGGTGCGGAAGCGCCCGGCCATGTATATCGGCTCTACGGGCGAGAGCGGCTTGCACCATTTGGTCTATGAGGTGGTGGATAACTCTGTGGACGAGGCGCTGGCTGGGTTCTGCACGAAGGTTGAGGTGACCGTTCACATGGACAACTCCGTCACCGTAATCGATGACGGCCGTGGCATTCCGGTGGGGTATCACGAAGAAGAGAAGCGGTCGGCCGCCGAGGTCGTCATGACGGTGCTCCACGCCGGCGGAAAGTTCGACACCAAAAGTTACAAAGTCTCCGGCGGACTGCACGGCGTCGGAGTCTCCGTCGTCAACGCGCTCAGCGAGTGGCTGGAGATGGAAATCTGGCGGGAAGGCTATACCTGGGAGCAGTCCTACGAGAGGGGAATCCCTAAAGACCCGATCAAAAAGGCGGGCATAACCAGCAAGCAAGGCACCAAGATCAGCTTCCTGGCCGATTCTAAAATCTTCGATACCGTGGAGTTTAATTTCGATACTCTCTCCCAGCGCCTGCGGGAGCTATCCTTCCTGAACAGGGGCCTGAAGATCAAGCTCCGGGACGAGCGCACGGACAAAGGACATGACTTCTGCTATGAGGGCGGCATCGCCGAGTTTGTCAAACACCTGAGCAAGGGCAAGAGCGTCTTGAACGACAAGCCGATCTGTTTCGAGGGGGTTCGCAGCGCGGACGCGCTGGGTGAGGTGCAGATCGAAGTGGCCCTGCAGTACAACGATTCCTATTCGGAAACCGTTTTCAGCTTCGCCAACAACATCAACACGGTGGATGGCGGCGCGCACCTATCCGGGCTGCGCTCGGCCCTGACGCGCACCATCAACAATTACGGGTCTGCGGCCGGGCTGTTCCGGGACGTAAAGGAAAACCTGACGGGCGACGACGTGCGCGAGGGCTTGGTGGCGGTCATCAGCGTCAAGCTGCCGCAACCGCAGTTTGAGGGGCAGACCAAGGGAAAACTAAACAGCGACATCAAAGGGATGGTCGAGGCCTTTATCAATGAGAAATTAAGCGAGGCCTTTGAGCGCACCCCCTCGATGGCTCGCCGGATCGTGCAGAAGGCCATCGAGGCGGCCCGCGCACGGGAGGCGGCGCGGAAAGCGCGGGAGCTGACGCGCCGCAAGGGCGCGCTCGATTCCGGCTCCCTGCCCGGCAAGCTGGCCGATTGTCAGGAGAAGGACCCGGCCCGCTGTGAGCTGTTCCTGGTGGAGGGAGAGTCGGCCGGCGGCACCGCCAAGCAGGGCCGCGACCGGCGCTATCAGGCGATTCTGCCGCTCAAGGGGAAGATTCTGAATGTGGAGAAGGCCCGTTACGACAAGATGCTGGGCCACGAAGAGATTCGCAACATGATTACCGCCATCGGCACCGGCATCGGCAAGAATGACTTTGATATCGCCAAGCTCCGCTACGGCAAGGTCATCCTCATGACCGACGCCGACGTGGATGGATCGCACATCCGCACGTTGCTGCTGACCTTCTTTTTCCGGCAGATGAAGCAGCTCATTGAGCGGGGACATATCTACATTGCGCAGCCGCCGCTCTACCGTCTGAAGAAGGGCAAGTCGGAGAAATACATCCGGGATGAGAAGGAGTTTACGCGCGAGGTGATGCGCCGCGCCACCGAGGACCTGCTCATCACCAACGGCGAGGGCCAGCGCCTGGAGGGGCGCGCGCTCACCAAATTCCTCAGCGATCTGTCGGAATATTTTACGTTCTTTGAAAAGCTGGAGAAGCGCCTGCGCAACCGCCAGGTGGTGGAGTTGCTGGCCAAATCGGACCTGGAGAAAAAGACGGACTTCGGCTCGCCGGAGAAGCTCCAGCGGCTGGCCAAAAAGATCAAGGCGGCCGGCGTCAGCGCCAGCATGGAATTCGACGAGGAGCACAGCCTGCACGAGCTGGTCTTCGGCAACGGCTCCGGGACGAATAAAATCAACTGGAATCTCGCCGCCCTGCCGGAGTACAGGCGCCTGCGGGCGCTCGCCAAAAACATCATCCAGCTGGACCAGCCGCCCTTTGTGGTCGATATAAACGGGTCCAAAGTGAAGCACCCCAGCGCCCAGCAACTGCTCGAATCCGTTCTGGAGCAGGGGAAAAAGGAGTTCACCGTGCAGCGTTACAAGGGCCTGGGAGAGATGCGCGCCGACCAACTGTGGGAGACGACCATGAACGCCGAGACGCGGTCCCTGCTGCAGGTGCGCCTGGATGACGCTCCCGAGACCGAGCAGATCTTCTCCACGCTGATGGGCGATGACGTCGAGGTGCGGCGCAAGTTCATCGAGGAAAACGCCCTGGACGTGAAGAACCTGGATGTGTAGGGCGGCCCCTGAACGCCCCCTGCCGTCATCCCGAGGAGCACAGCGACGAGGGATCTGCTTTTCGCTGCCACCGCGCAGTGTCTTTGTCGTATAATCTCCTGCCATGGAACTGAACGAACAGACCCTGGAGCAAATCCTCACCCGCCAAGACGAAAAGTTTGATCGCGCCCTCAAACTCCAGGGTGAAAGATTCGACCATGCCCTCGCCCGCCAGGGCGAACAGTTCCAGCAATACATGGGCGTGCAGGTCGAGGGTCTGCGTTCGGATATCAAGCTGCTTGCCGAGGCCTTTTTCTGGGCAACAGGAACAGTTGATCGCCTTGCGCGACATGGTGGCCCGGAATACCGAAGACCTCGCGCTCATCCGGACCGACATCGAGATCATGAAAGCAGAGCTTGGCATCATCCGGCGGGACCTTAAAGAAAAGGCAGGCCGCGACGAGTTGGCTGTCCTGGAAGCCCGCGTTGCGAAGCTGGAAAGAAGTGGCCGCTGAAAACCCCAAGGTAAGGTGCTCACAAGTTCATCAAAGACAACGCCCTCGACGTGAAGAACCTGGACGTGTAGGGTAAGAAATTTTCAGGCTGGCAGCGTCTTCCAGGACGCTTCCATTTCCTCAAGGATGTCCTGTGTCGCTTTTCGGGGATCGGGGGCGTCTCGAATCGGACGGCCCACCACCAGGTAGTCGGCTCCGGCTTGGATGGCTTCGGCAGGCGTTACGGCTCGTTTGTGGTCATTCTTAGAGGTCCCTGGCCGTCGAATGCCGGGCGTCACGATGAGAAGCCGGTCTCCGGCCATCTCGCGGATTTTCCGGGCCTCCAGACCTGAGGCGACGACGCCATGGCACCCGGCCTCCATCGCTTTTTTTGCGCGGTGGAGGACCAGCTCCTCCGGGGAACACTGGAAACCCAAACCCTGAATGTCGGCGGCGTCGAAACTGGTGAGCACCGTGACGGCGAGTATCTGCAAGCTGCTGCCGCGCGATGCCTCGACGGCGGCTGGAACGGTTTTGCCGCTCTCGTGCACGGTGAGGAACGAGACGCCGAGGCGGACAACCTGCTCCACGGCCCGTTTCACGGTCTCCGGAACGTCCAGGAATTTCGAGTCCAGGAAGACCTTTTTTCCTTCCGCAATCAGTTGCCGCACGAAATCCGGTCCGGCGGCCAGCTGCAGTTCCATGCCAACCTTGAAGAAGGAAACCACGCCGTCTAACTCGGTGACCAGCTTTCTGGCTTCTGCCGGGGTGGGAACATCGAGGGCGACGATCAGTCTTTCATTGCTTTTTATAAGGTGGGGCGGCGTCATGGTCTTCGGAACCGACTCAGTGTAGCCGCTCCGCCGGGAGGAAACAAGGGCTGAGCCCCGTGTTGCTTCCCCGCCGTTTCCGGGAGGTTTTCGGTCCATGGGGAGGCCGGAACCCTAGTGAAATTTCTGCTGCAAGCAGCTATAATTAAGGATCGCAGTAGTCAGCCGCAGTAACAGCCGAAGTGACAGCCGCAGTAGCAACCGAAGATAGGCAAACGAGCGGCATGCCCGGCGCCCCGGACAGCGGCGACAACTATCCAATTTTCTTAAAAGGACCCACAAGACTTCATGGCGGATCAGATCATCCCTCCCGGCGACGGCTCGCAGCAAGAGCTGCCGATCGCCAAAAACCAGACACCCGTAAACATCGAAGACGAGATGCGGCGGTCGTATCTGGATTACGCGATGAGCGTCATCATCGGGCGCGCCTTGCCGGACGCGCGGGACGGGCTGAAGCCGGTGCACCGGCGGATTCTCTACGGCATGTATGAAGCGGGGCTGCGCTCCAACCGCCCCTACCGCAAGTGCGCCAAGATTGTCGGCGAGGTCATGGGAAACTACCACCCGCACGGCGACGTCGCCATCTACGACACGCTGGTTCGCATGGCTCAGGACTTCAGCATGGGCCATCCGCTGGTGGACGGGCAGGGCAACTTCGGCTCGGTGGACGGCGACCCGCCGGCGGCGATGCGCTACACCGAGGCGCGGCTGGCCCCCATCGCCGAGCGGATGCTCGACGACATCGAGCGCGACACGGTGGACTTCCGCCCCACCTACGACGATAGCAGCGAGGAGCCGGAGTATCTTCCCAACCGCGTTCCCAACCTCCTGGTGAACGGGTCTTCCGGCATCGCCGTGGGCATGGCCACCAACATCCCGCCCCACAACCTCAGCGAGGTGATCGACGCCACGGTCCACAAGATCGAGCACCCGGACGCCACGGTCGAAACCCTGATCAAAATGGTTCCCGGCCCGGACTTTCCCACCGGCGGGTTCGTCTACGGCAGAAGCGGCATCGTGGACGCCTACCGCCGCGGGCGCGGGGGATTCGTGATGCGCGCGCGCGCGGCCATCGAGCGGATGGGCAAGGACCGGGAGCAAATCGTGGTCACCGAGATTCCCTACCAGGTGAACAAGTCCCGCCTCATCGAGAAGGCCGCCGAGCTGGTGCAGAACAAGAGGATCGAGGGCATCTCCGACATCCGGGACGAGAGCGACCGCGACGGCATGCGCATCGTCTTCGAGTTGAAGCGCGGGGAACCGGCCGAGGTCGTGCTCAACAATCTGTACAAGCACACCCAGATGCAGACCAACTTCGGCATGATCCTGCTGGCGGTGGTCCACGGGCAGCCGCGCGAGCTGGGGTTGGCCGATGCGATCCAGATATTCATTGACCATCGCCTGGAGGTGGTCCGCCGCCGCACGGAGTACGAGCTGCGCAAGGCCCGGGAGCGCGAGCATATTCTGGAGGGATACCGGAAGGCGCTCGACAAGCTGGACGCCGTCATCAAGCTGATCCGCGCTTCCGAGAACCCGAAGGCGGCCCGCGAGGGGCTGATGACGCGCTTTGAGCTGACCGAGATTCAGGCGCGCGCCATCCTGGACCTCCAACTGCACCGGCTGACCGCGCTCGAGCAGGGAAAAATTATCGAAGAGTTGAAGGAGATTCAGAAGAGGGTTCAGCAGCTCACCGAGCTTCTGGGGAGCGAACGGGCGATCAAGACAGTCATCATCCAGGAGCTGCGAGCCATCCAGAAAGATTTCGGCGTGAAGCGGCGCACGGAGATCACCGACGAGCAGGCCGAGATCCAGCTCGAGGACTTGATCGCCGTCGAGGATGTGGCCGTCACCGTCAGCCGCCAGGGGTACCTCAAACGCACGCCGGTCGCCGTCTACCGCCATCAAGGGCGCGGCGGCAAGGGACGGATCGGGATGCGCACCCGCGAGGAGGATTTCGTCGAGCATCTGTTTGTCGCCTCCACCCACAGCTACATCCTGATCTTTACCAACCGCGCCAAGGTTTACTGGCTGAAGGTCTATGAGATTCCCGAGGTGGGGGCGGCGGGCCGCGGCAAAAACATCGTGAGCCTGGTCAACCTCAGCCAGGGAGAGACCGTGGCGGCTGTCCTGTCGGTCAGCGATTTTGCCGAGGAGAAATACGCCGTGATGGTCACCCGCCGGGGGGTCATCAAGAAGTGCCGCCTGTCGGAGTTTGACAATCCCATGGCGCGCGGCATCATCGCCATCACGCTCGATGAGGACGACGAGCTGATCGCGGTGGGCGAGACCACCGGCGACCAGTTCGTCTTTTTGGGAACTCACGACGGCAAGGCCATCCGCTTCCCGGAATCTGACGTCCGGCCCATGGGCCGCCAGGCGCGCGGAGTCCGCGCCATGACTCTCGCCGCCAAGGACTACTTGATAGGAATGGAGGCTGTGACCGAGGATGGATGGATCCTCAGCGTTACGGAAGGCGGCTTCGGCAAGCGAACCGAACTGGAACAGTACCGCGTGCAGTCCCGAGGCGGCAAGGGCATCATCAACCTGAAGACCACCGAGAGCAAGGGCCGGGTGGTCGCCGTCATCCGGGTCGCCGAGGACAGCGAGGTGATGATTATCACGCAGCAGGGCAAGGTCATCCGCATCGAGTCCAGCGAGATCCGCTCGGCGGGCCGCAGCACGCAGGGCGTGCGGCTGCTGCGCCTGGAGGAAGGCGACCGCATCGCCGCCGCCTGCTTGATCCCGGAGGTCAACGGGAACGGGGGCAACGGAGAGAACGGCGGGGAGGAGAAGCCGCCGTTGATTCAGTGATAATGGGCAAGCGAGGCTGCCAATGTTGGTGTTCGTTGACGAGAGCTACCGTGGGGCCACAGAGCCAAATGCGAAGACGACTTTTTCTGCAGTGCTGATCCACGAGCAAAAATACAGGGAGTTTGATACCAAGCTCTTCGAATTAAAACGCGCCATCTGGCACGTAGAGAATTCCTACGATCTTGAGCTCAAGGGTCGTTTACTATTGACGGATCGAGCACTCAATCTTCCCAAAAACAGGGAGTTTGTTTCGCAGCTGCTTTTCTTGTGCAAAGAAGTTGGCGCTGTCTTGTTTGCGGTGGTTCAGGATGGCACCATAACGCTTGCCAGCGAAAGTAACCGCCTGCCAAATCTCTATCGTGCGTTACTTTGGCGAGTCAACACATTCATGCAGGAAAAGGCTCCTCAGGATCAAGCTGTGTTTTTCTTTGACGGTATCGACCATGCAACGAACCGAAAGGTGGCAATCAGCTTTAATAACTTCATGCAGAGGCACCATTGGGGGAGAGCCTATCAGAACATAATTCCAACTCCTTTCTTCAGTGACTCGGAGGTTTCACCAGGAAACCAACTGGCCGATGTCGTCGCTTACTGTGTAAATGAAAGGTATGTAGGGAAAAGAGGTTACTTGGAGGATTATTTCCAGCGGCTCAGAGAACTAACGTACAATTATCAAAACCCGGACGAGGACATTGCACTTTGGGGCTTCCAAAGGATACCACCGGAATCCCCACCCTTACCCTTTGCGGAGGAACTATAAAAATTAAAAGGAAACTGGCGACCTTGCGGTCCGCGACGCCGCCTTTTGGGTAGCGCACCAATTTCCACTCACAGTATAACCCAAACGCTTGGGTTCGTCATTATTTTCCATGAAATTTTTCCGAGCAAAATGAGCACAACAATTCTGGAACAGAAGGCGAAACGGTTAGCCGGAAACCTGGCCAGCCTGGGTTCGGCGCTGGTGGCCTACTCCGGCGGAGTGGATTCGGCCTACCTGGCCTGGGCAGCGCGGCAGGCGCTGGGCGACCGCATGCTGGCCGTGATGGCCGATTCGCCCAGCCTGGCCGGGTTCCAGAAAAAAGACGCCATCGAGTTCGCCCGCAGCTTTGGGATTCCCCTGGAGCTGGTCCGCACCGAGGAGTTTCGCAATCCCGAGTACTCAGCCAATGCCCCGGACCGTTGTTTTCACTGCAAGGAAGAGTTGTTTGAAAAGCTCGCCGAGATCGCCGGGCGGCGCGGTTTTGATTCGATTGTCTACGGGGTCAACGCGGACGACACCGGCGATTTCCGCCCCGGACACCGCGCGGCGGCAGGGCGTGGCGTGCGCAGCCCGTTGCTCGAAGCCGGGCTCACCAAGGCGGAGATTCGAGAGCTGGCGCGGCGAGCCGGACTGCCGGTTTGGGACCGCCCGGCCTCGGCCTGCCTTTCTTCCCGGATTCCTTACGGGACTCCGGTGACGATTCAGAATATCAAGATGGTGGAAAACG
Organism: Acidobacteriota bacterium; assembly: GCA_022567475.1. Taxonomy (GTDB): domain Bacteria; phylum Acidobacteriota; class Terriglobia; order 2-12-FULL-54-10; family 2-12-FULL-54-10; genus JADFGZ01. Next base: position 8,826 of record JADFGZ010000095.1, read on the forward strand.
GCGAGGATGAAATCCGGGCGCTCGGCTTCCGTCAGTTTCGCGTGCGGCATCATGGAGACTTGGTGCGGATTGAGATTGCTCCCGAGGAGCTGTCCAAGGCGCTTGATCCGCAGATGGCGCAGAGGTTCCGGGAGATTTTCAAGCGGCTGGGGTATAAGTACGTAACGCTTGACCTCGAAGGCTACCGCACCGGCTCACTGAACGAAGTTCTGTAGGCCCCTCCCGGGGCCGTATGGTGCCTTTACTTCCCGGGCATGTACACGGCTACGTTGCCGCTTATTCCGGCTGCCTTCGCCATGCAGCGAATGGTTGCCGATCACCGGGCCTCTCAAGCCTAGCTGCCAAATACCGATTTGGCAGTAATTGTGACTATTTTCACTGCTCGATCTCGAATCGCGGCCACTTGCTGGAACGCCGGGTCGTTCTCGAAAGCGTCTTTCGCCGCTGCATTGCGAAAGGAGGTCACAACGATTTCGTCCGGTTTTTCAAAGCCGTTCCCGTACATATTCTCAGTCACTAGCCATCTCTCTACGTGCACTTGGTGTTTCGCGAGGATTGGTTTGGCTTGTTTTTGGTACTCGGCAAACAGTTCCGGATCGTTGACCCACAAGAGCCTTACGACAAAGAGCCTCTCATCGTTCATTTCTTAAACTCCCTCCTTTGGTCTCTCCGGCCAGTGCCTCCCGGCCTGCCTGAACTGTCCCCACATGTATCGCCACCGTGTCGTCCACGCGCGCGGCGTAGCCTCCGGCGAGCGTCACGGCAACAGGAGTGTTCTTCTCGCGCGCCATCTGAAAAACCATCCGGTCCCGCTCCCGCAGTCCTGCCAGAGTGAGCGAAAGCCCGCCCAACTGGTCCTCGCAATAAGGGTCGGCTCCCGCCAGATAGAAAATCAAATCGGGTTGGAACTCCGATAGGGCGCGCTGGAGATTCTGCCGCAGCAGGCGCAGGTACTCCTCATCTCCGCATCCGTCTTGCAGAGGAACATCGAGATTGCCCGGCGGTTTCTCGAACGGGTAGTTGTTCTCCTGGTGCATGGAGAAGGTGAAGACGGATTCGTCGCGAGCAAAGATGGCGGCGGTGCCGTTGCCGTGGTGCACGTCGAGATCGACGGTCATTGCTTTCCCGATCGCTTCTTCAGCCTGCAGCTTGCGGATGGCGATGGCCACGTCGTGGATGGCGCAGAAGCCCTCGCCGTGGCTCGGAAAGGCGTGGTGGAAGCCGCCGGCGAGGTTCACCGCGATCCCGTCGGCTATTGCCTGCCGGCCCGTCAGCGTGGAACCTCCGGCGCAGAGCCACACGGCCCGGATCATCTCCGGCGAGTAGGGAATCTCCATGCGTGCGATCTCCAACTCCGAGAGCGTGCCGGTCTTCAGCTTCCGCACATATGCCGCCGAGTGGACCAGCAGCACATCCCGGTCCTGGACCGCCTCCGGTTCCAGAAAATCCGCCTCGCTGGCGATCTTCTTTTCGAGCAACGCTTGCCGGACCAGCTTATACTTGACGGCGGGGAAGATGTGCTGCCCCAGATTTAGATCGTATTGGTCCGTATAGATCAGCTTCAGTGGAGGCATGGGGGAGCCGATTGTAGCATGTGTAATCCGGGGATTTTCGTGATAGGAATGGGGCTGAGGCTTTGGTATCATAAAATCCCCCTCCTATGAAAGCCAACGTTTATGTCAGCCTGAAAAAGACGGTCTTCGACCCCCAGGGAGAAACCATCCGTTCCGCCCTGCGCGGCCTCGGCTTCAACGAGGTGGAGGCGGTGCGGCAAGGCAAGCATTTCCAGCTTCAACTGGCCGACGGTCTCAGTCCCGAGCAGGCGCGGGAGCAGGTGGAGCGCATCGCCAGGGAGGTCCTCACCAATCCGGTGATCGAGGAGTTCAGCTACCGGCTGGAGGAAGAAAAAGAGGAAGAAGAATAGGGGAGAAAACAATCGGACGGCAGGCCGGCCAGGGAGCGGTTTTGCAGGCTTACGGCAGAAAGGGTGAAAAAGAGAAATGTGCGGGATAGTCGGTTACCTGGGGACGAAGCAGGTGGTTCCCGTTATTCTCGAGGGGTTGCAGCGGCTGGAGTATCGCGGCTACGACTCGGCAGGGATCGCCGTGGGCAACGGCAACGAGCAGTTGCAGGTGCGGCGCGCCTCCGGCAAGCTGATCAACCTGCAGGAGGCGGTCCGGGAGCAGCCGCTGGAGGGAACCTACGGAATCGGCCACACCCGCTGGGCCACGCACGGCCGCCCCACCGAAGAGAACGCCCACCCTCACCGCGATTGCCACGGCGAAATCGTGGTGGTCCACAACGGCATCGTCGAGAATTACATGGCGCTCAAGCGGCTCCTGAGCGCGGAGGGGCATAAGTTCGTCACCGAGACCGACACGGAGATCATCGTGCATCTGGTCGAGAAGCAGATGGCCGGGAACGGCTCCGGAAAAAAGGTCAGCCTGGAGGAGGCGGTGCGGCAGGCCATCGTACAGCTCAAGGGGGTGTTCGCGCTGGCCGCCATCTCTTCCAAAGACCCGAACAAAATTGTCGCGGCGCGCTCGGGGCCGCCTGCTGTGGTCGGTTTGGGCGACAACGAATACTTCGTGGCCTCCGACATTCCCGCCATTCTGTTTCACACCCGAAAAATGCTTTTCCTGGCCGATGGCGACATAGCCACCCTGACGCCCGGCGGCGTGCGGCTGATGGATTTCCAGGGGCGGGAGGTCCATCGCGAGGTGCAGAACGTCGCCTGGGACCCCATCATGGCCCAAAAGGGCGGCTACAAGCATTTCATGCTGAAGGAAATCTACGAGCAGCCGCGCTCCGTGCAGGACACCACCCTGGGCCGCATCCACCAGGGGACAGGAAAAGTAAACCTGGACGATGACAATTGGGGTTTCACCGAGCAGGATTTCCGGGACTTTCAGGACGTCAAGATTGTTGCCTGCGGCACCTCCTGGCATGCGGGCCTGGCCGGGAAGTTCCTGATAGAAGGTTTGGCGCGGATTCCCGTGGAGGTGGACTACGGCTCCGAGTTCCGGTATCGCGACCCCATCGTGGGCCCGAATACGTTAGCCGTGGTGGTGACGCAGTCGGGTGAGACCGCCGACACGCTGGCCGCCCAGCGGGAGTGCAAACGGAAGGGCGCCAAGACGCTCGCCATCTGCAACGTGGTCGGCAGCATGGTGACGCGGGAGGCGGTCGGCACCATCCACACCCACGCCGGGCCGGAGATCGGCGTGGCCAGCACGAAGGCTTTCACCTCGCAACTGACGGCGCTGTTTCTTCTGGCGGTTCATTTGGGCCAGGCGCGCGGAAAAATCTCCGGCGAGCAGTCGGAGTACCTGGTTCAGGAGCTGACGAGCCTGCCCGGCAAGCTCGAGACGGTGCTGGGACTCAGCCGGCAACTCGATAATATGGCGCGGCGTTTATTTAAATGCAAAGACTTTCTTTTTCTCGGCCGGGGCATCCATTACCCCATCGCGCTGGAAGGCGCGTTGAAGTTGAAGGAGATCTCCTACATCCACGCCGAAGGGTATCCGGCCGGGGAGATGAAGCACGGGCCGAACGCGCTGATCGACGAGGACCTCCCCGTGGTGGTGATCGCCACGCGCGAGCAGGGCAACCAGGCGAGCGAGAATTGCTACGAAAAAACCCTCAGCAACATTAAAGAGGTGAATGCGCGGGAGGGCGTGGTGATCGCCGTGGTCACCGAGGGCGACCGCGACGTGAAGGAGTGCGCCGACCACATCATCGAGATTCCCGCCGCCTGCGACCTGCTCGCGCCGATCCTGGAGATCGTTCCTCTGCAACTGCTCGCCTACCACATCGCCGTGCGACGCGGTTGCGACGTGGACCAGCCGCGCAACCTGGCCAAGAGCGTGACGGTCGAGTAGGCATTTCCGAACTAAGCATTTCCGAACAACGATCCTGCAAGCGGGGAAAGCAGGTAATGCTTGACGCCGTGGCTTTCCTCCCTCAATACTGTAGCCATGCCGATCCGCTACATTCTCAGTGAATACTTAGAAAGGGCGATTGCCCAGGCGGAATTTGACAAGCTGGAGGACGGAACTTTCACCGGCCGCCTTCCGGGGTGTAAGGGTGTGATTGCCTTCGGAACCACGCTGGGCGAATGCGCCAGCGAGTTGCGTTCCACACTGGAAGATTGGATGGTCGTCGGATTGAAGCTCGGGCATCCCCTGCCGGTCATCGAGGGTATCGATCTCAACAAGGAACCCACGCATGAGCCGGTGGACTCCCTGTAAGCGAAGCGATTTCGCCCGGCGTTTGTACAAACTTGGCTTTAGGGCCATTCTCCGGAACCCGTCATCAGTTCATGGTCTATCAGAAACACCGGCTTGCTATTCCTTCAAACTCTGAATACTCAGTGCCTCAGTTTCGTATGTTGATTCGAGAAGTGGAAGCCATCATTGATTCTGAGATCGCGCTGGACTTTTGGAACCGGCTGGCCTGACCCGTCGGAGGGGAGGCGCGCCGAATCCGGGTTGGAGAAGAACGCCAAAGGAAACGCCCCCGTATGATCTTGACGGGAACCAGCCGCGCAACCTGGCTAAGAGCGTAACGGTCGAGTAAGTGTGTAGAATGGGCCGTTTCCGAGCCGCGACCGTGAGGGAGCGGTCAACCC
>JADFGZ010000385.1 GCA_022567475.1 Acidobacteriota bacterium
CGGTTTGGCCTTGCGGTAGTCGAAACGATATTCCGCGCGCATCGTGTCGCGCCTGGGTTTGCGTTTATTTGTAATCGGCTTTCGATATTTCAGAGAACGCATCATCTGCGCTTTGCCGAAGATTTCCGAACACTGGCGGATTCCGGTAATCTTTCGTTCCACAGAGAGACTCAGCCTAGGCGACCGCACAGGCTTGTGCAACTAGGCCCGTGCAACTTCACGCCTGTGCAACCAATGACGAGGCCTGGGCAGCCTTGCGGGTGGCCTTCCAGATTTCCAGGTAAGGTTTCAGATCCTGCATCAGTTGGTCGAATTCGGAAGGCAGCAGGGCTTGTGCGCCGTCGCTGAACGCCTTCTCCGGATTGACATGAACCTCCACCATGATCCCATCGGCTCCGGCGGCCACGCTGGCACGGGACATGGGATGGATGAGGGATCGCTTCCCCGTGCCGTGGCTGGGATCGGCGATGATGGGCAGGTGGGTGAGCTCGGCCAGCGCCGGGATGGCGGACAGGTCCAGCGTGTTCCGGGTGTAGGTCTCAAAGGTTCGGATGCCGCGCTCGCACAGGAAGACGTTCGGATTGCCGCTGGTCAGGATGTATTCGGCCGAGAGCAGCAACTCCTTGATGGTGGCGCTCATTCCCCTCTTCAACATGATCGTCTTGTTCGTCTTGCCCAGCCGCTTGAGCAAAGTGGAGTTTTGCATGTTGCGAGCGCCCACCTGCAGCACGTCGGCATACTCGGCGACCATCTCCACATCCTCTGCCGACATCACCTCGGTGCAAATCGCCAGTCCCGTCTTCTCCTTTGCTTTGCGGAGCAGCTTGAGGCCTTCCTCTTCAAGGCCCTGAAAGTCGTAAGGGGAGGTGCGGGGCTTGAAGGCGCCTCCGCGCAGGATGGTGGCGCCGGCCTTCTTGACGGCCTCTGCCGTCGACAGGATCTGCTGCTCGCTCTCCACCGAACACGGGCCGGCGATGACGGCAAACTCGGCGCCGCCGATGGAGCATCCATCGAGCCGGAGAACCGTCTTGCCCGGCTGCGATTCTTTGCTGACAAACTTGTAGGGCTGGCTGACAGCGACCACCGACTCGACGCCCGGCGCGGATTCGATGGAGTCCATCACCTGCTGCTTGTTTTCCAGCTTGCCCACCGCGCCGATGACGACCCGCTCCTCTCCCTGGATGGTGTGGGCTTTATAACCAAATTCCCGGAGAAGCTGGCAGACGTGCTCCACCTCCTGTTTGGTGGCTCCTAGTTTCATTGATATAATCATGTTTCGCCTCCGCGATAAGCCGCGCCTCGACCGGAAAGTGTCCCTAAAAACAAAAAGCCCACTCGGGCTGGCCGAGCGGGCGGGACCTCAACGCTGCTGAATCCATTCAGCGGCCCGCCCACCTCCAGTAAAAGTAAAATCGAGTGCGTTCGAGCATTGAATTTTTACCCAATAACCTCAGATAGGAGCCATTATATGCCCGCTGTTCATAGCTGTCCAGGGAAATGTTCTCTCAAAAAAACCAAGCGGTCCATGCCAGTGGGAAGCGCCCTACGACAGGCAAAACCCCTTCTGCCAGGTAAAGCGATGACGTGCAAAAATGGCTCAAAATTTACGGGGTTATCTCTTTTACAAGCCCAGCCGAACTTGTTATACTTGGATTGGCTTCTTATGGCCGTGTAGCTCAGAAGGATAGAGCGTCTGTTTCTCAAACAGGGGGTCGCGGGTTCGAGTCCCGCCACGCACTAATAAAGCAAGAAATTTATCTTGACAGGCCAGTCATGGCCTTCTAGAATTAAATTTACTTTTAGCGATTAGTGTTTATTTAATGCGTTTCTGCTACTCCAAACCGGCAAACACCCAGACAATGGCCGACGGCCTGATGGCGTGTTGTTGTATGTGTTGTTGTACGTCTGCCGGCGCGGGGGTAGTGGTTTGAACTAGCTTTTTTTAATTCAGACTTACTTAAAACCCACCAGCCGGCAAATCGGTTGGTGGGTTTTTTGTTTTTATGCAGGTTTTCCGGTAGCTCGCAGGGAATTCGATGGCAATCGGCCTCATACAATCCGGCAACGCAGCGGCGATGACGCTGTTCGACGTGCCCTCCGGGGCGGCTCTGCTCCATTTCCTCCAGGCGGAGTTAGCCCAGTCCACCGTTGAACTGATCTCAGAATTCCGCTTTCTCATCATTCTAGTGGGGCTGGTGGTCGGCTTCCTGGTGGGGCTGACGGGCGTCGGGGGCGGTTCCGTTCTCACCCCGATCCTCATCCTGATGGGCGTGCGCCCCATGGTGGCCGTCGGTACCGACCTGCTGTACGGCTCGGTGACCAAGCTGGTTGGGTCCCATCAGCACTGGAAGCGCGGCAGCATCCAGTGGAGCTGGGTGCTCTACCTGGCCATCGGAAGCGTTCCGGCCTCGGTGGCAGCCAGCTACCTGATCCACTACGTCAACCTGCAATATGGCTCGGCGGACGCGATGGTGCGGCTGGGCCTGGGCGGCGTTCTGGTCCTGGCCGCCTTTGTTACGTTATTCTATGAAATCTACCGGAAGCGCCGCCGTGCGGCCAGCGAATCGGAGCCGTTTGACCCGCAGGCGCACCGCGCCAAGATCATCCTGCTGGGAGCGGGGGTCGGTTTCCTGGTGGGGCTCACGTCGGTGGGAAGCGGGGCTTTGATCGCCGTGGCGTTGATCGCGGTGTCGCGGCTTCCCGCCACCAGCATCATAGGGACCGACATCGCGCACGCCCTGGTGCTGGTCAGCGCCGCCGCCGTGACGCACTGGCAGATCGGGACCGTCGATATTCCGCTTGCCGCCAACCTGTTGCTGGGTTCCATTCCCGGCGTGATTCTGGGCAGCCGGCTGGCCTACTACACTCCAGCCCGGCCGCTGAAGTTCGGGATGGCCTTGCTGGTGCTGGCCAGCGGCCTGAAGATGATCCGAGTCTTCTAAAAAAGCTCCAGAGATGGCTCACTCCCTGCGCCCTTCCGCTGCTTTTCCTTCTTCCGTTTTTCCTGCTTGCTGTTGAGGCGTTTTCTTACTGCGTCTGCACCGACTCGGTTTTTTGCGACAGCTCACTCTGGAGCGCATCGAGGAAGCCTACGATGTCACCGCCGGAGCCGACCAGCACCCATTCCTCCGGGTCCAGGCCGGGGCCCAGCAACCGGTGCGCTTCGTGCGAGACCTTCTGCTTGGGGAGCATCCGGACACCCCAAAACAGGCAGAGCACGCCGATCACGCCGACCAGGATCGAGCTGGCCAATCCGGCAATCGCCAAAAGGGCCACGGCAAATAACGTAACCGGCACGCCGAGCGGCGCCCGGTGGCTTTCCTCAATCGTCAGCTTCTCGATCCCCATCACTTGCTGGACGGGCACTTCAGTCGTATTCCATATCCCGCCTTCGGTGGTCGTTCGGGTGATGGTGCCGTCAATCAAGCTCCAGCGAACCTTGTTTACATCGCCGCAAAATTTCCCCGGTGGGTGAGCCATCTGATGTATCTCCTTGCTGGCAGTGCGTTGAATTTGTATCGCTCTAATATTATATCCAAATATCCAGATTTTCTCCGACGACAGGAGTTCAGCGTTTCGGCACGGCTGAAGCCGTGCCCTGACG
>JADFGZ010000096.1 GCA_022567475.1 Acidobacteriota bacterium
AAGTGGCGGAAGATTTACAGGGAGTTTGACGATTGGACGCCTGCCGAGAGAGCCCGCCGACAACAGGGCCTGCTGAACATGATGCGCTTTATCCGGCAGTTCGCTGATGCCGGCGGGAAGGTGATGGCGGGAACCGACGCCTCCAGTTGGGCCGTGCCCGGAATCGGGCTGCATCACGAGTTGGACATGATGGTCCTAGCTGGTTTTTCCCCTATGGAAGTGATCGTCGCGGCAACGCGCACGGTGGCCGAGGGATTCCGAATCCTGGATCGGGTGGGAACCATCGAGCCGGGAAAGTTTGCGGACCTGGTCATTGTCAACGAAGACCCTTTGGCCGATATCAACAACCTGCAAAAAATCGAGTGGGTCGTCAAAGACGGGAATGTCGTGGACCGGACCTATCATGCAGAGTTCAAGCCTCCCTTCACCACCAGCGGGGTGCAATGGCTGGGCTGGGCGCTGGCATTGAAGCAGCAGACCTTGCAAACAGACCCCACCTGGGCTTTCGGGTGGCCCCCGCCGGGGATTTTGTCGATGTCGCCGGTGCAGGTGACGGAAGGCGATCCGGCCGTAACGATCCAACTCGGAGGAACGCACTTCGTCAAGCCGTCCCTGGTCCTTTTTGACGGCCAGCCGGTGCCCACCCGGTTCATCAGCGAGACGGAGTTGGAGGCCACGATTGCCACCGATAAAATTGCTCGCGCCGGGACATATGCCATCACCGTGAAAAACCCGGAACCGGTGCAGCGAGCGGAATGGGGAGGAGGGACCTCCAACCCGGCAAACCTGCTCGTGAACTTTCGGTATTGACTTCCGCAATGACAGAAATTCTGGAACCAGCCCAACTGAACAAGGAGCGATCTATGCATCTCGGTAATTTTAATCTGTTTGTCCGTACGGATTTGAGGAAGTGGAGTGTCGCGCTATTTTTTGCTGTTCTGATCGTTTTCCAGGGCCCTGGGAGCATGGCTCAGCAGGTTACCGTCATCCAGGGCGGGACCCTGATCGATGCGACCGGCGCGCCGCCCCAGCCGAACACGGTGATTGTCATCCGGGGGAACCGGATTGAGTCGATCAGCCAGGGGGGGGACGTTCCCGCCGGGGCCAACATTATCGATGCGACGGGAAAGTACATTGTTCCGGGCCTCTGGGACAAGCATCTGCATTACAAGGACTGGTTTCCGGAGATGCTGATCACCAACGGTGTCACCTCGGCATTTGCTCAGGGAGGCGGCGCGTGGCTCCATGCCCAGAACGAAGGTGTCATCAAGGGCAAGATTCTGGGCCCGCGGATGTTTTTCCGCGAGCGTTCCTATGATGTTTTCGAGAGCACGGGAGAGGCCAGGAGGGCGGCCAGAGACGCGATCCGAAACAACCGGCCTTCTTTCGTCAAAGCCTACACCGGTATTACGCCGGAGCAGCTCAAAGCCGTTGTGGAGGAAGCCCACAGGGCCGGCCTGCATGTGGAAGGTCACCTCGGGATCAGCGCCCGGCAAGCCATCCAGGCGGGGATCGACGGTTTGACGCATGCGACAGGAATCGCCCTCTCCGTGCTGACACCGGAAGATTTGGAGAAGGTGGCCGATATGCGGGCGCATTCCACCGGCCGGCGGAGAGTCATCTTTCCCACAATCGCTTCCTGGGATGAGTCCAAAACCGGCAGCCCGAATCCGGACCTCAGCGAGTACTGGCTGTTTCTGGAGGACCCGCGGCGGTTGATGATGTTCGGGATGATGGACCGGGGCATGGCTCAGGACCTGATCGATCTGATGATCCGGGAGGAAGTGTTTATTGAATCCTGCCTGACCTATGTCTTCCGGAATGTCCATGACCGCATGGAGCAGTATCGCAGCGAAGATCACCTGTTGCTGAGCGACCCGAACCTGCATTACATCCCGGAGCGCATTCGGGTGAATGTTCTCGATTACACCATCCTGGACAGGTTGTCAGAGGACGAATTGGCGCTGATGAAGCAGGGCTACCGGAACTTTCAGTGGTTCGTCAAGACGTTTGTGGATGCGGGCGGCAAAATGATCCTCGGCCCGGACACGACCTCCATCAATCACGCCAGCATGCTCCCCGGCGTGGCCACCCGGCGGGAGATGGAGCTTCTGGTCGATACGGGACTGAGCCCGATGCAGGCCATTCAGGCCGGGACACTCTGGCCGGCGCAGGTTCTGAAAAAAGATGGCGACCTGGGGACGCTGGAGGAAGGCAAGCTGGCGGACCTGCTGGTTCTCCCGCGAAACCCCCTGGAAGACATCACCGCTTACAAGGACATCGAGAGGGTGATGCAGAACGGCAGGTTTCTGCCAGTCGGATACCATTACAACTTTGCCAATCCGATTCCCTGGCCCGCCGGAAACCGCATCAGCTATCCCGGCTTTGGGCCCATCACGGAGATTCCTGCGACCCTGGATTCCGTATCGCCGGAGGTTGTTGTGGAGGGAGGCGGCGACATCACGCTGACCGCGAAAGGCGGCGAGTGGCTTTCCACTTCCACGATCGTGTTCGATGGAGTGATGCTCGAAACCCGGCTGATTTCTACCGACACCATTCAGGCGACCGTGCCGGCGCGGTTGATCCAAAACGTGGGGACGTACCCGGTTTTGATCGACCACATTCCGCCCGGCTGGGGCAAAACTAATACCCGGTATCTGATCGTAAAGTTCAGATAGCTTGGGATTCGTATCGTCTCTGAGTGAACTGGTCTGAGTGAACTGGCGCCCACGGCAAATTGGCAGTTTCAATTTGCCGTGGGTTTGTGATTTCTGTAGAGGCCTGCTCGTCAGCGCCGTCTGCCAGGGCATTTTCGGTCTTGGCGCAGACACGATCCGGTCCGCGAACGCCCTGCGAAGGATTACTGCCCCATCGCCCGGTTGTAATAGCTCAGGTCGACGTATTTTTCCATGGGCGGCGGAGGCTGGGGCAGTATGTCAAACTCCGCCATGTTCTCGATCACTGCCTGTAATCCCTCCACGCTCAGCTCAGCCTTGGGATTGTTGGTCCGCAGTATGCCATCCAAGCCGCTTGCGGCGCGCTCGGCGTCCATCTCCCCGATTCGAGCGATGATTTCTATGGCAGCCTCGCGATTCTCCGGGGCGGACATCCAGTCGAGCGCCGCCACGTAAGCCCGGATGTATCGCACCAGCCGGTCCGGGTTCTCCTCGGCCCAACTCCTGCTGGCCATGGCGACAGAGAACTGAAACGGCCCCTCAATATATTTTGCTACACCATCCAGATGCGTGAAGCCTTCCTCCACGGCGCGGCCCGGCGAGCCCATGATGGTGCCGTCAATCTCCCCCGCCTTGAGGGCGACGTATCTGGCCGTGGGGTCGTATCCATAGACCAACTCCCAGTCCTGTTCGCTCAGGCCGTTGCTTGCCATCATCTTTCGCAAAAACAGGCAATCCTGCCCGCCACGCCCGGAACAACCCACCCTCTTGCCCTTCAAGCCCTCGTAAGTCTTGATTTCTGGTTTGGTAATGATGTTGTTCGAGGCTCCCATCCGCTCTCCCTGGAAGATGACCACGTCGGCGACACCTTCCTCCTTCAGCCGGATGGGATGGGAGGCGGCCTGGTGGCCAATGTCAATTTCCCCTGCTGCGATGCCGTCCACGAGCGGCTGGAAATGTCCCGTGAAGACAAACTCGACATTCAGATTTTCCCTTGCGAAAAACCCCTGGTCCTTGGCGATCTGTGTCGGCCAGCGCCCGAGCCGGATCATTCCAATACGAACGAGGTCCGGTTCCCCTGTAGCGGGCTGCTGCGCCGGAGAGCAGGCGCTTTGGAAAAAAACTAAAGAAAGGGTGGCAAGGATTCCCAAAAGCGTCCATTTGATTCTTTGGGGGCTGATTCTTTGCTGGGTCATTACGTTTTATCTCCTGTGCGATTCACATTTTTTGGAACTGGCTTTTCCAGGCGCGCGTTTTCCTGACACCGTGACGGCGCAGCCAGGCGGCACGCTTGCTCAGTATCTAAAATCAACCATGAGGGAGGCGCGGTTCGAGGTTCCGCCTCCCCATTCGGGCCGTTGGACCGGCTCCGGATTTTTCACCGTGATGTAATAGGTCCCCACCCGCTCGATGAGGCTCGCATCGATGGTGACCTGCAACTCGGTATCGCTCACCCTCTGCGTGGGTACGGGTCTGTCGTTGTAAAAAACCAGCGATTTAAGGGTGAAATTGACTCCCCGGACCGTCAGGGTCAGCGTCGGATCGCCTTCCGTCACCATGGTCGGCGAGACTCCTTCGATGCCCGGGGGCGGCTGGCCGAACGCCCAACTGGGGTCCCTTTGGATGTTTTGGCGCTTCAAAGCAGCCACCCAGGGACGCGATGCCACCCCGCCGCGTGGCAGGATGTTCTGGAACCAAGGGTGGTAGGTCCTCTCAATCACCTTGCCGTCTTTGACCACCCACTCGATCTTTTGCATGTTAGCGATGTCCTGCAAAGGGTCGGCGTTGACAATCACCAGGTCCGCCAGTTTTCCCGCCTCGATGGTTCCCAGCCGGTCGATAACCCGGAACCCCTCGGCAGGGTTCCGCGTAGCTGCCACGAGGGCCTCCATCGGCGTGAAGCCGACCTCTTCCACCAGGATTTCCAGCTCATGATGCAGGCCGAGACCGGGCACCGCCCAGCCTGCCGTGTCTGTGCCCGTTACAACCTTCCCTCCGGCATCAGCGAACATCCGGATAAACCGCGCCATGTTCTGGTAGCCTTTGTTTCGGCGCTCCCATTCGTCCGGTGTCAGGTGGTCAAATTCCCGGTAGGTTCCGAGTATCTTCAGGCGGCTCCGTTCCGGGTAGTAGGAGAGAGCGTGCTTGCTGAACAGCCTGAAATCCTGCAACTCAAATTTCAGCCGTTCTTTTTGAAAACCCCGGCCCATGGCGATAAAGTCAGGTTCGAGGTAGACGTTCCGGTCCACCATCAGCCGGATTAACTCTTCCGCCTTGGCGTCGTCCATATCCGCATAAGGAGACGGGTCGATCGAGTGCTGCTCGATGCTGCCCCACCCTTCCCATTGGGACGGGTCCTTGGCAATCGAGTAACTGATGCCGGCGGCATGCTCCAGGATGTCGGCTCCTGCCAGGACAGCTTCTCTGGCGTACACGGTGGGTCCAATCGGCTGTGCCACCACGGGCAGGCCCGCTTGATGGGCTTCCTCGACTGCCGCCCTGTAGACTTCCGCCGGGGGCCCGCGATGCACCTTAATCATGTCGGCGCCGGCGTCGATGAACCGTCTCGTAATCTCTCGCGCCTTGGCAGCCGTGTCGGTCACCTGACGGCCGCTCAAGCCGCCTTCGGTGCCGCTCCGGCTGGAGACCGCCGATATCCGGGCGCCGGCCATGCTCCCCACCGCCAAAAAAATTCTGGGGCCGGGAATCTTGCCGTGCTCAATGGCCTTTCGCTGCGCCAGTGCCCACTCGCCCCCGCTGCCGATCGAGAAGATGGAGGTCACGCCGTGGTTGAGCTGCAGTTCCGGCATCCATCCGGAGTAATGGACATGGGAGTCCATGAGCCCGGGCGTGATGAACTTGCCATCGGCCTGCAGGACCCTGGCCCCTGCCGGGTAGCTTACTTCTCCTTTCCGGGAGACGGTCTCGATCCGGTTTCCCCGAATGATGATGACGGCATCGCGTACGGGCGTTCCCCCGTTGCCGTCGATCAGGGTTCCCCCCTCGATCACCAGCGTTTCCGGCTGCGCTTGCTGGGCAGCGGTCCGGACAGGAGTGAACCAGAAAAGCAGAAAAAGCGAAACAGCCAGCAAAGAATAAGCGGACATTCTCATGAAGTGTCCCTCCAGTTTGTGGAAACAATCAAGCGGGTGACAGGCCTCACGGCCTGTGCCCGGACGTGCAAATCTAATACCTAAAATTTACCAGGATGTGGGCCGTGTTCGAAGTGTCTCCGCCCCACTGCGGCTGCTGCGGGAACCCCGGATTTTTTACGATGACGGAGAATGTGCCCGCACGCGCGATGAGGCCCGCATCGATGGCGGCTTGTAATTGCTCTCCGCTGACCAGGCGTGTCGGCACGGGACGGCCGTTAAAGAAAACCAGCGATCTGTCGGTGAAGTTCACTCCGCGAATGGTCAGCGACAGGGCAGGGTCGCCTTCGGTGACCATGCTCGGAGAGAGGGATTCAATCCCAGGAGTCGGCTGCCCGAAGGACCAGACAGGCCCCTCGTCGGTCAATCCGGCCCGATAGCGGATGCCTTGCTGGGTTTGCCGTTTGAGGGCTGCGAACCAGTCCAGCCCTTCCACCATGCCGCCGTAGAAATTCTTCAAGGGACTGTCAAACCACGCATGGTATGTCCGGTCGATCAACTTGCCGTCTTTGATGACCCACTCGATATCTTGCAAGTTGCCGATGTTTTGCAGCGGGTCTGCATTGACAATGAGCACGTCCGCCAATTTGCCGGTTTCGATGGTTCCCTGGCGGTCCAGCACCCGCCATGCCTCCGCCGGGTTGCGCGTCGCAGACAGGATGGCCTGCATCGGCGTCATCCCGACTTCCTCGACCAATATATCCAGTTCGTGGTGCATCCCAATGCCGGGAACCGCCCAACTGGAAGTGTCGGTTCCCGCCAGCAATTTTCCCCCGGCGGCAACGTACATGGTCATGAACCGCACCATGTTCTGGTAAGCCTTGTTTCTCCGCTCCCATTCAGCGGGTTCCAGCGTATCAAATTCCCGGTAGGTCCTGAGTTCCTTCCAGCGCCGGAACTCGGGAACGTAGGCGAGATCGGGGTTCTCATAGATTCTGTAATCTTGCAGTTCATACTCCCGGCGATTCTTCTGGAATCCCCGGCCCACGGCGATCAAGTCCGGCTCCACATAGACGTTCCGGTCCACCATCAGTTGAATCAGTTCGGCGGCTTTCCCGTCATCCATATCGACGAAAGGAATCGGGTCAATGGAGTGCTCTTCCACCTCACCGTAACTCGTCCATTGGGAGGGATATTTGGCAATGGAGACCCCGACTCCCGCCGCGTGCTCCAGGATGTCCACGCCGGCCAGTATCGCTTCTCGGGCATAAACGGTGGGGCCGATCGGCTGGGCCACCACGGGCAAGCCCGCTTTGTGAATCTCCTCGACGGCCGCCTGATAGACCTCAAACGAGACTCCTCGCATCAGGTTAATGTCGGCGGGATTGGTGGCGATGGCGCGCCGCACGGCCTCCCTTGCTTTTTCCGGCGTGTCAATCGGACGTCCGATCATCACCAGTCCGGGCCGCCAGGCATTCCGAATCGTCCCGCCGTGCACAAAGAGCCGCGGGCCGGGCAGCTTGCCCCGGTCGATGGCCTCGCGCTGGGCAAAGCTCCAGTTTCCACCGCCGACCAGCGCGACCGAGGTCACGCCGTGGTTGAGCAGCAGTTCCGGCATCCACCATTGGTAATGGCAGTGCGCATCCATCAATCCCGGAAGGATATACTTCCCGTCCGCTTGCAGGACCCTGGCCCCTGCCGGGTAACTTACTTCTCCTTTGCGTGAGACCGTCTCGATCCGGTTTCCCCGGATGATGATGACGGCATCGCGTACGGGCGTTCCCCCGTTGCCGTCGATCAGCGTGCCGCCTTCGATCACCAGAACGGGCGGTTGTTGTTGTTGCGTTTGGGCGGCCGTTTCGATGGAGACCAGACAGAACAGCAGAAAGAGGCAAAAAGAGAGCAGGGAATTTGCGAAGCTTCTCACGTAGCATCCCTCCGGTTTGGAGCAAAAAAGCCAGTGGGGAGGAAGGCGTAAGGGCCTCCCCCAGGTTGATTCAATCCGGTTGATTCCATCAGTATCTAAAATTCACCAGCAGGTGGGCTTTGTTCGAGGTGCCCCCCCATTCGAGCCGTTGCAGCGGCTCCGGATTGGTCACCGTGATCGCATAATTGCCGGCACTCGCGATGAGGCCTGCGGCTATGGTGACTTGCAGTTCGGCATCGTTCACAAAGCGTGCGGGCACCGGCTTGCCGTCAAAATGAACCGCTGATTTGGTGGTGAAGTTCACTCCGCCGATGGTCAGCGTCAGGGCCGGGTCTCCTTCCGTTGCCCTGTGCGGAGAGATGGATTCGATCCCCGGCGGCGGCTGACCGAAAGCCCAGGTGGGGTCCTTCTGTATGGTTTGGCTCTTCAAAGCCGCGACCCAGGCGCGCGCCTCGACGGTGGCGCCGCGCGGCAAAGGATTCTCGAACCATGCGTGAAAGGTTCGGTCGATTACGTTGCCGTCCTGGACGACCCACTCGATCTGTTGCAGGTTGCCGATCTCCTCCAAGGGGTCGGCGTTGACAATCATCAAGTCCGCCAGCTTGCCGGCTTCGATGGTTCCCAAACGGTCCAGGATTCGGAATCCCTCGGCTGGATTCCGCGTGGCCGATACGATCGCCTGCATCGGCGTGAGTCCGGCTTCCTCCACCAGAATTTCCAGCTCGTGATGCAATCCGATCCCTGGGATCGCCCATCCGGCGGTGTCGGTTCCGCTCATCACTTTCCCCCCGGCATCCACGTACATCTTGATAAACCGCAGCATGTTCAGGTAACCCTTGTGCCGCTGCTCCCATTCCGCCGGGTCCATTTCGTCAAATTCCCTGTAGGTCCCCAGTATCTTCAGGCGCCGGCGCGCGGGCACGTAGGCGAGCCCGGGGTTTTGCATCAACTGGTAATCCTGCAATTCAAACTTCCTGCGTCCTGCCTGGAATCCGCGGCCTACGGCGATAAAGTCGGGCTCCAGATAGACGTTTCGATCCACCATCAACTGGATCAATTCCGCGGCTTTGGCGTCATCCATGTCCGCAAAAGGCGTCGGGTCGATGGAGTGGACTTCGATCGTTGTTCCAAATCCTTCCCACTTCGCGGGGTCTTTGACAATCGAGTAAGCCACTCCGGCGGCGTGCTCCAGGATGTCCGCTCCGGCCAGGACAGCCTCTCTGGCATAGACGGTCGGTCCCAAGGGCTGCGCCACCACGGGCAGGCCTGCTTGATGAGCCTCGTCGATGGCTGCGCGATAGACCTCCAGCGGGGGACCGCGATGCACTTTGATCATGTCGGCTCCGGCGGCACTAAATCGCCTGACGACATCTCTCGCTTGCGCAGCCGTGGCGACCACTTGGCGGCCGCTCAGCGGGCCTTCCGCGCCGGTCCTGCCGGACAGGGCAGCAATCCGGGCGCCCGCTATACTCCCCGCCGCCACGAAAATTCTCGGGCCGGGAATCTTTCCCCGCGCGACGGCTTCTTGTTGCGCCAAGCCCCATTCTCCTCCGCCGCCGATCTCGAAAATCGATGTCACGCCGAAATGGAGCATCAACTCCGGCATCCAGTCTTGATAATGGCAGTGGGCGTCCATCAACCCCGGCACAATGAACTTTCCGTCCGCTTGCAGGACTCTGGCCCCTGCAGGGTACTGTGCTTGCCCCTTCCGGGAGACGGTTTCGATTTGGTTTCCCCGGATGATGATCAGGGCATCCCGAACCGGCGCTCCTCCGTTGCCGTCGATCAGCGTGCCGCCTTCGATCACCAGAACGTTCTGTTGGTTTGTTTGGGCGGGAGCTTGGACTGCGGCCAGCCAGAGAAGAAGCCCGAGAAAGGAAACGAAGCGGAACGGGAGCCTGGAACACGCAGATTTGCTCATGATGCACCTTTCGGTTGGTGGATAGAATCAGAAGAGGAGAGAGGCCTGCGGCCCGTCCCCGGAAGCATTCAGCTTGTATTTGAAACCGGCTAATACTTAAAGTCAACCAGGAGATGGGCCCGGTTCGAGGTTCCATCTCCCCATTCGCGCCGTTGCAGCGGCTCCGGGTTTTTCACCGTGATCGGATAGTTCCCGGCGCGGGCGATGAGCGCCGCAGCCACTGTGATCTGCAACTCCGAGCCGTTTACCAGCTTTGTGGGCACCGGCTGGCCGTCAAAGTAGGCCACGGATTTGCTGGTGAAGTTCACCCCGCCGATGGTCATCGTCAGGGCCGGGTCTCCTTCCGTCGCCTGGATCGGCGAGATCGATTCAATTCCCGGCGGCGGCTGCCCGAAGGCCCAGGTGGGGTCCCGCTGTATGGTTTGCCGCTTCAGAGCCGCCACCCAGGCCCGCGCTTCCACCGTGGCTCCGCTCGACAAGGGATTCCGAAACCAGGGATGGAAGGTGCGGTCCAGCAGCTTGCCGTCCTGGATCACCCACTCGATTTTTTGCAGGTTGTTGATGTCCTGCAAGGGGTCTTCGTTGACGATCAGCAAATCCGCCAGCTTGCCGGTTTCGATGGTTCCCAGCCGGTCCAGTATGCGGAATCCCTCCGCCGGGTTCCGCGTGGCCGCCAGGATAGTCTGCATCGGCGTCATTCCGACCTCTTCCACCAGGATTTGCATCTCGTGGTGCAGGCCCAATCCCGGGACCGCCCAACTGGAGGTGTCGGTCCCGGTCATCACCTTTCCCCCGGCATCGACGAACATCTTCATGAATCGCAGCATGTTCAGGTATCCCTGGTGCCGCCGCTCCCACTCGGCCGGTTCCATTTCGTCAAATTCCTTAAAAACGGCCAGCTCCTTCAGGCGTCTGCTCCTGGAAACGTAGGCGAGGCCGGGGTCTGCGAGAAGCCGGTAATCCTGCGATTCAAACTGGAGGCGGTTTTTTTGGAAGCCGCGCCCGACGGCGATGAAGTCCGGCTCCAAATAAACATTCCGCTCCACCATCAACTGGATCAACTCCGCCGCCTTGCCGTCGTCCATATCCGCAAAAGGCGTGGGATCGATGGAGTGGACTTCAATCGTTGTTCCAAAACCTTCCCACTTGGAGGGGTCCTTGACAATCGAGTAGCCGACACCGGCGGCGTGCTCCAAGATGTCCGCCCCCGCCAGCACCGCTTCTTTCGCATACACGGTGGGGCCGATAGGCTGGGCCACCACGGGCAAGCCGACTTTATGCGCTTCCTCGATGGCCGCCCGGTAGACCTCGATCGGCGGACCACGGTGCACTTTGATCATGTCGGCGCCGTTGTCGATGAACCGCCTCACGACTTCCCGCGCTTGTGCAGCCGTGCCGACCACTTGGCGGCCGCTCAGCGGGCCTTCCGTGCCGACCCTGCCGGCCAGGGCAGCAATCCGGGAGCCCGCTATGCTTCCCACAGCCAAAAAGTTTCTCGGGCCGGGGACCTTGCCGTGCGCAATGGCTTTCCGCTGGGCCAGGCCCCACTCTCCGCCGCCGCCGATCTGAAAGACCGATGTCACGCCGTAGGCGGGCATCAACTCCGCCATCCAGCCTTGATAATGGGTATGGGCGTCCATCAATCCCGGCAGGATGAACTTTCCATCCGCCTGCAAGACCCTGGCGCCAGCCGGGTAGGCGACTTGTCCCTTCCGGGAGACGGTCTCGATGCGGTTTCCCCGGATAATAATCAACGCATCCCGAACGGGCGCTCCTCCGTTCCCGTCGATCAGGGTGCCGCCTTCAATGACCATTGTGTCGCCGGATTGTCCCTGGGAGCGGACCGAGAGGACAAAAAGGAAAAGAAAAACGGAGATGGCTGCGGAGCAAACGATCTTCTTCAGTGCGAGCTTTTTCATGAGGACATGCTTCTCCGTTTTGAATTATCGAGCGGGACCCGGTTTGGCGAAGGACTGCCGGCTACCCTCGCGGCATCAGTTCTTCGGCAGAGGGTTGCGGAACTCCGGATGATACGTTCGGTCGATCAGCTTGCCGTTCTGGATGACCCTGTGGATCTTCTTCAGGTTGCGGATGTCTTGCAAGGGGTCTTCGTTGACGAGGATGAGATCCGCCCGCTTGCCCGCCTCGATGGTTCCAAACTGGTCCAGCTTGCCCAGCACCCGTGCGGGGTTGCGCGTGGCGGCCTGGATGGCTTCGAGCGGCGTCAGCCCGGCATCCACCAACAGCTCCAGTTCATGGTGTACGCCCAGGCCCGGCACGGCCCATCCCGGAGCATCCGTCCCGGTGGTGACGATTCCTCCGGCCTGCACAAACTGGCGGATGAACCATTGCATGTTCTGGTATCCTTTGCGCAGGCGCTCAAGCTCCTCGCGGCCCCTGCCGTCATAGGCTGAGAAATTCCCCAGAATTCTTTTCCAAGCTCCTTCGGGAACATAGGCTAAACCCGCATCTGCGGAGATGGTCTCTACCTCCGCCTTGTGCTCTGCGTTCAGGCGATGCACGTTTCTGCCCAGCGCCACGAAGTTCGGCTCCAGGTAAACCTCGTGTTTCACCAGCAGGTCGATCAGGTCCTTGGCCTTGCCCTCGTCCATCAGGGCAAAGGGGGCCGGGTCGACCGAGTCGATCAGGTGTCCGTCCATCTCCGGGCGCGGCCACCGTTCTAGTTCCTCAAAGTCCGATGCGATCGAGTAGGCGACCCCCGTGGTGTGCTGCAATCCATCCACGCCGGCCATGACGGCCTCCGTCGCATAGGCTGTGGGGCCGATGGGATTGGAGACGACCATCAGTCCCGCCTTGCGCGCTTCCTCGACGATTGCCTTGTACGCCTCAGCGCTCAGCCCGCGGTGAGCCTTGATGAAATCCGGCTTCCTGGCGAGCAGTTGCCGGGCTTTCTCTCGCGCCGCTTCCGGCGTGTGGACGGCGCCTCGGGCTCCTTCCTCGCCGGTAATGGGTCCTATCGCCGCGAAGATTTGCGGGCCGGGGAACTTGCCGTCCGCAACTCCCTCTCTCTGCGCAACGATCCAGTCGCCGCCGCCGCCGGTGTCGAATACCGTAGTCACCCCATGCGCCCGCAGCAACTCCGGCACCCAGTCGGCGTAGTGGAACAGCGTGTCCGTCATGCCGGGCAGGATGTACTTTCCGCCGGCTTGGATAACCTGAGCGCCTGCCGGGTAGCTGACCTGTCCCATCCGGGAGACGGTCTCGATTTTGCCTCCTCGAATGACGATCACGGCATCGCGCACGGGCTGCCCCCCGTTGCCGTCGATCAGAGTTCCCCCTTCAATCACCAGCACAGAAGGCGCTTGGGCCCAGAGGACCGTGCAGCTCAGGAGAAAAGATAAGACACAAGAAAGCAGGGTGGGGTAGCAGGGCCTTGGCATTCTCATTATGGATGCAGCTCCGGGTTGGAATTGAAAAAAAACCGGTGACAGACCGTTCAGCCTGTCACCGGGAGCACCAGTTCCATTAGATTTTGCTGGTCAGGCTGCATTGCCTAAGCTTTGCGCCATCCCGCCGGCCTGGTGCTCCACAAGAGACAGTTGCAGTCAGTTAGAACAACGCTAGAAGATCAGCTTCAAACCAAATTGAATCTGCCGGGAAGGAGTCACGGTCCTGTTAATTACACCGGCCGAGGCATTGATCCCTCCGCCTCTCCTCAGGGGCAGGCCGCCGGGCAAACCAAAGTTGGCCCGGTTGAACAGGTTGAAGACCTCCGCGCGGAACTGCAGGTTAGTGTTCTCC
>JADFGZ010000097.1 GCA_022567475.1 Acidobacteriota bacterium
CGCCGTGTTCATGACTTGAACAAGCTTCTTAGCCATATCTATGAATCCAAAATTCCATTTACGCTCGCAGAGATTGTCCGCCGCCCGGACAGCAACTAATCCACGCGGTCCGGCCAGACCGGGCGGTGGCTTTCTCGCCCCAGTTATCTTACCTCGCTTTTCCGCTATCCACTTAAATTCTTGCTCTTCACCCGCCTCCGTTCGGCTTCAGCATCTACGCCCGCCGACTCCCCGCTGCAACCCCATAATGCGCGAGGTTGTGCATAGGTGACGCTGTGGCTCGATATGCTCGTTTTACCGCTGCGCCAAGCAACTCTGAATCCGTTCCGTGCCCCCGCACCACACTCGCGTGAACAGCTTATTTTCTGCCGCGAAATGGTCGCGCGTCAGCGGCTGAGCGTATACTAATGACACAGGCAGGAGGCCGAATGGGACATTTTTGCACAGGCAAAATTTTCGGCTGAATCCAAATTTTTTAAATTGAGGAGGAGATGATGTACTTCCGTTTACAAACTATTCAACATGCTGGTCTTCTTTTTGTGCTCGTGCTGGCAGCATCGTTTACGCCACTGTGGGGGCAGGAGAAGATTCCCCTGGTTGTCCGCATGGGGGACGTATCCATCAACAAGATCCCCTTTCTGGTTGCTCTGGACCAGGGCCTCTATGAAAAGAACGGTCTCGATCTCACCATGATTCCCTATGGTTCTGGCTCGGCGACGGTCCATGGCATTCCGGACGCCATTCCTGCGGAGGTGCGCGAAATCGGGGAAGACGCGCAAATTACGGTCGGCGGCGGAGTCGGCATGATGGTCGGCCGGGTCAACCGGTCGGAGCCCTCGGACTGGATTATTCTGGCCACCACCGATCACGTCGTTCGCTGGCACATTGTGGCGCGAGAGGGAATCGAAACCCTGGAAGACTTGAAAGGAAAGCGCCTCGGCCTGTCAGGCATGTCGGCCTGCACCGGATACATTGCTTTGATGCTGGCGGACAAAATGGGCTGGGATCCCAAGCAGGACATTGCCATCCTGCAAGGCAATTACAGCGTGACGCCGCTGCAAGAAGGCTGGGTCGACGCCTTTATTGCCTACGAGGTTCCCTTAGCGATGGCAATGCAGGCCGGGTATAAACCCATCGCGGACCTGCGTGATTGGGACGAACCCATGCTCTGCTCGGGTGCCAGGGCCTCCCGTTCGTGGGCCAACAACAACCGGGATACCGTCATCCGCTTCCTCAAGTCCGTGGTAGAGGCGATTGCGATGATGAAGAAGGACAAGACAGTGGCCTTCAGCTCCATGGCGAAGTGGTATGGATTCACGGATTACGAAGTCCAAAGCATCATCTACAACGGCGCCGTGGAGATGCCCCGGGCTCCCTACCCGAATGTCGAAGGGATTAAGAAAGTGATGGAACTGTACGATTCCAACGCCATGCGCCGCTACAAGGCGGAAGACTTTTACGACGACAGCTTCATGAAAGAACTGGACGAAAGCGGGTTCATCGACAACCTGTACAAGTAGGCAGGTCATCCGGCGGGGACAGGCGGCAGTGGTCCAGAAAAGCGGGCAGAAGGAGACAGAACCTCGTGCTGAACCGGCAGGAAGACCGGAAGCGGCTCCTGCCCGCCGCCACGGCCTGCCAGCGGTGGGAGTGCTTTTCCGTGAGCCGGGGGTCTTTCACTCGCGCGATTGCCCTTCCATCGTGGATGGGCGTTGCTGCCCCCTGATTCTTTTCCTCCCCGCCAGCATCTCTACCGCCCTTCTCTCGGCCAGCAGCTTGATTTCCATACAGCGGTTCTGCAGGTCTTCAAACCAGTTCAGCACAACGGCTGCTAGAAACGTCCTGGCCTAAAAAAAATTGACCGGAGCCTTCCGTGCAGAGGCGGTTAGATGTATATTGTTGGTCACCGGGAAGTCAAAACGGATTTCCTGAACCCTAAAGATTCTCCGTAAACCGGGAGGATTGGATGAGTCTCCTAAAAATTGCGCACGTTCCTGCCGCCATAGTCGATGCAGGCGACACCGTTTTTTATGCCGTTACCGTGATGGCCCGAGAACGGGTGGGCGCGGTCGCTGTAGAGGATAAAACCCTAAAGGGTGACTTGCAGGGAATTTTTACCGAACGCGACGTGATGCTTCGCGTGGTGCAGGAAGAACGCAATCCTCGCGGAACCCTGGTTCGGGATGTTATGACCTCGCCGGTTGAGACTGCATCCGAGAAAACGACAGCCAAAGAAGCTCTTGCTCTTATGCTCGACCGCCACTTGAGGCACCTTCCGATTCTCGGAAGCGCCGGTCAAATTCTAGGGATGCTCTCCACTCGAAACTTACTGTCAAACAAGGTCGAAGACCTTGAGCGTCAGCTTGATTCCATGGACCAATTCCTCTTGAACGATGGTCCGGGTGGATAGCCCACAATCCATTCCCGCCAGTTTCTTCTCAGGCACAGCCGCCGCAGCCTGCCAGCGGTGGGATTGATTGTGGGTGATGCCAACTTCTGACAGCTTTGGGGCAAGGTTCTCACGATGAGAGCCTTGATATTTACCCGGCCCCGGTTGGGGGCGTTGTTGAGGAGAGCCAGTTGGGTATCGAAGACAAATATGATCAGGTGATGGAACTGATCGCCTTGGGTAAAGAGAAGGGTTATTTGCTCTACGACGAAGTCAATGAGCTGTTGCCGTCCGATATCAGCAACTCGGAAGAGATAGAGGACATCCTGGCCACTTTGGGGACGGCGGGCATTGAAGTCATCGAAGAGAGCCCAAAGCTGTCGTCCGATGGGAAGATGGAGGCCAAGCTGGACGACGCCGGCGAGGATGCGGAGTTGGACCTCAGCCCGGGCTCTCTCGATAAAACCAACGACCCGGTGCGCATGTATTTGCGCGAGATGGGGACCGTGCCGCTGCTGACCCGCGATGGAGAAGTCGAGATAGCCAAACGCATCGAGCGGGGACAAAACAATGTCCTGAAGGCGATATCCCGGTCTCCCATCATCGTCCAAGAGCTGCTTATTCTGGCGAAAGACCTTCGCTCCTCGGCCAAGTCGATCAAAGCATTGGTGATCTTCAATGACGATGAGTTAACCGAGGACCGCATCCAGGAGAAGCTGGAAGAGGTCTGCGAAACCATTGAAGAGATCGGCAAGCTTTCCAAAAAGGCGCAGCAGTTGAAGCTTCGCCTGGAGAAGATTCCCCGGACAAAGAAACCAAAGGAATTTCGAAGGGCTCGTTTCCGGCTGGCGCGCCACCGGATCCGGCTTTCTCAGATAATCCGAGGAATCGAGTACACGCATACGGAACGCAAGCGTCTGATCGGAAAAGTCTACCGTACCGTGTATTCGCTGCAATCACTGGAGCGGGAGCGGAAGCGGATTGAGACGCGGCTGAATTCGGCCAAGGGTGACACGGCCAAAGAGTTGCGCAAAAGCCTGAATCAGGCCAAGAGCCGTATTTCCGCCGTTGAGGAGGAATCCGGAGCCAAGGCTCCTGAATTGCGCCGAACTCTGCATATCCTCGTCAATGGGGAGCGGGAAGCCGAAATTGCCAAGCAGGATCTGACAGAGGCCAATTTGCGGCTGGTGGTTTCCATCGCTAAAAAGTATACCAACCGGGGTTTGCAGTTCCTGGACCTCATCCAGGAAGGCAACATCGGATTGATGAAGGCGGTGGACAAGTTCGAATACCGCCGGGGTTACAAGTTTTCCACCTACGCCACATGGTGGATTCGCCAGGCCATTACCCGGGCGATTGCCGACCAGGCGCGCACCATCCGCATCCCGGTGCACATGATTGAAACCATCAACAAGCTGATCCGCACCTCGCGGGAACTGGTCCAGGAGTATGGCCGGGAGCCGACCAGCGAGGAGATCGGCAAACGGATGGATATTCCCGTGGGCAAGGTGCGGAAGGCCCTCAAGATGGCCCAGGAACCCATTTCGCTGGAGACGCCCATTGGGGAGGAAGGAGATTCTCACCTGGGCGACTTCATTGAAGATCAGGGAGCCGTCTCGCCGGCAGAAGCGGTCATCAACGTCAATTTGAAAGAGCAGACCGCCGGGGTGCTCAAAACCTTGACCCCGCGCGAAGAAAAAGTCATCAAAATGCGCTTTGGGCTGGAGGATGGCAGCGAGCGCACCCTGGAAGAGGTGGGGCAGAGCTTCGCTGTGACGCGGGAACGCATCCGGCAGATTGAGGCCAAGGCGTTGCGCAAACTGCGCCATCCCTCTCGGAGCCGCAAGCTCAAGGCTTTCCTCGAAATCAACGCCTCCCGCGACTGAGACGCCGCCATCGCATCCTTTTGTTGATGGCAGAGAGCGCAGTGTATAATCGCTCTTGCCAGGCTTTCCGCTGACAGAGAGAGCCGGATCTTCTTTTTGGGGTGCAGTCCTCTTGGTGGAATCGTCCGCCGCAACTTTCGCTGCTTTTCCCCACGCCACTGAGCCCGTGGACCTCGCCTTCATGATTTCCAGGATCAACCAAACAGCAATAAGCTCGATTGCGGATTGCGGGGTCTGGCCGTGGCGGGATTAAAGCAGCTGTTCGTGGGCCGTCCTCTGGTGACGGCCGAGATGGGTGAGCAGAAGCTGAGCAAGAAGGCGGCGCTCACCGTCATGTCCTCCGACGCGCTTTCTTCCACCGCTTACGCCACCGAGGAGATGCTCCGCGCGCTGCCGTTTGCCGGGGCAATGTTTCTTTCTTTCTCGCTCCTCTCGATTCCAGCGGCGTTGATGATTGTGGGCCTGCTTTGGATTGTGGTGATCTCCTACAGCCAGGTGCTGGAGGCGTATCCGAACGGCGGCGGAGCCTACGCGGTCGCGAAGGAAAATCTGGGAATCTATGCCGGTTTGACCGCGGGAGCCGCCCTGCTGATGGATTATATCCTGACGGTCGCCGTGAGCGTCGCAGCCGGTATAGCAGCCATTACTTCGGCGTTCCCTTCTTTGTATCCTCATCGCATCGGCCTGTGCCTGCTGGCTATTTTTCTGATTATGCTGGCGAACTTGCGCGGCACCCGCGAATCAGCGGCGCTGTTTGCCGGTCCCGTCTATCTGTTTATTCTTTTTGCATACGTTTTGGTGGTTGTGGCTATCCTGCGGTTCCTCACAGGCGCCGCCTCGATTCCGGATGCCGCGCCGCCCCTGGAGATGCCGGCCTTCGAACCACTGGCCCTGGTTCTTCTGTTGCGGGCCTTTGCCTCCGGTTGCACGGCTTTAACCGGGGTGGAGGCGGTCGCCGACGGGGTCCAGGCGTTTAAGGAACCGGTATCGCGGAACGCCAAGATCACGCTTTTCACCTTGGGCGCCATCCTGGCAAGCTTGTTTTTGGGCATCACCATCGCCACCAATCTTTACAGGCTCCAGCCGCTGGAGGATCAAACGATCCTCTCGC
Source organism: Acidobacteriota bacterium (assembly GCA_022567475.1). Classification (GTDB taxonomy): domain Bacteria; phylum Acidobacteriota; class Terriglobia; order 2-12-FULL-54-10; family 2-12-FULL-54-10; genus JADFGZ01. Next base: position 5,387 of record JADFGZ010000097.1, read on the forward strand.
AACTGAGCCGCGCGACCTTCGGGGACGGGCCTGTTTATTTTGTGATGCAACTGGTGACCATGACGGTTTTGATCCTGGCGGCCAACACCAGTTTCGCAAGTTTCCCCCGGCTCAGTTCCTTCATCGCCAGCGACCGCTTTCTCCCCCGGCAGTTCGCCAATCTGGGGGACCGGCTGGTTTTTTCAAACGGAATCATTTTTCTGGGACTGGCAGCCAGCGGGCTGGTGATCTGGTTCGGCGGCGACGTCCACAGACTGATCCCTCTTTATATGGTGGGGGTGTTCGTTGGATTCACATTGTGCCAGGCGGGCATGGTCATCCACTGGAGACGCTTGCGCAGCGCGGGATTTCGCTGGCGAATGGCGTTGAACGCTTTTGGGGCGCTCACAACCGCATTGGTGCTGCTGGCGGTTGCCACTGTGAAGTTTGTGCATGGGGCATGGTTCGTGTTGATCGCCACCCCGGCTTTTGTGTGGCTGTTTCTGCGCATTCGCAGGCATTACTTCCAGGTTACGACGGATCTCTCGGTGGCCTCCTACGACCGCATGCGGGAATTGAAGCACACGGTCGTGGTTCCGATTGCGGGCATCAATGTGGTCAGCCTCGGCGCGATCGAATATGCCCGCTCCATTTCCAAGGACGTGATCGCCGTGCAAGTCAACGTGGATAACGTGGACCGCGATAAGCTTGTGGAGCAATGGGAACACTGGGTGAAGGATGTTCCCCTGGTGGTGTTGAACTCGCCCTATCGCTCTATTCTGCGCCCCTTGCTGAAGTTCGTCGATGAGGTGGAGGACTTCCGCGACGACGATGTGGTGACCGTTCTGCTGCCGGAGTTCGTCCCGGCGCACTGGTGGCAGCAGCTTCTGCACAACCAGAGTGGACTGATCCTTCGCGGAGCCCTGATGTTCAAACCCAAGGTGGTCGTGACCAGCGTGCGCCGCCACCTGCGCAAGTGATCGCGCCGTTTCCGCTCCGGATGGGAAAACGAAACTGCATCGCAGCGCTGTCTTCAGGCATCTAATGAGAACAGTCGCCGGGCCCGGAATTGGGGGTGGGAGCGATTTGTGCCGGAGATGGGCATACACATGGGCAGGCAAGGTAAGATGGAAGGGCAGGCGAGCCGAGGCGGCAGGGCAACAGAAGCAGGTTCGAGCGGCGGGTCTGGAGGCGGACGTGTCACATCCAAACGGAATTGAGTTGACCAGTCCCAAGGGCGAGCAGCGGGGTTTTGTCGAACCGAAATTGCGGGATGGCCGTCCGGTGCTCGAAGACCTGTGGGTGATGCAAGGGTCGCTGTGCGACCTGAAATGCAAGCACTGCTATACGGCTTCCTCGCCCTCCAACGACACCTTGCAGCAGATCCGTTTCAACGAATTGCGCCCCCATCTGGACGACGCCCGCGCTTTCGGAGTGCAGAAGATCTATTTCACCGGCGGCGAGGTTTTCGTCAACGAGGACGTATTGCGCGGCCGGGCTGCAACGAATGAGGATTTCCTGGCAAGCCTGGAATACGCCCTCTCCATCGCCCCCACGGAAATCCTGACCAATGGACGGCGGTACATCCGCAACCACTATGACGCTCTGGCCGGGCTTTTCCGCCAGCACGGCGACCGGCTGCGGCTTCGTATCACGCTGGAAAGCTTTCTGCCCGCCGAACATGACGCCATCCGCGGCAAGGGCACCTTCGCTCAGACCGTCGAAACCGTCGGGCAGCTTTCCGCCATGGGATGGGTTCCAATCATCAATGCCGAGAGGCCCTTTCTCGGCGTCTTGACCGACGAGGAAATCCGCAATGGATTCGTGGAGTTGTTTGAAAAGCAGGGTGTGAAGGTGGAGATCAATCTGATTGAAAACATCCTGGAGATGGGCCACCAACTGGTGCGCCTGGGAGAAAACGGCGGCGCGCCCTCGCCCGAGGTCTTCATCACCACCAATTGCTTCCAGACCCTCAACAAACCGGCGGAGACCCTGATGTGCCACTACAGCCGCTGCGTGCAGAAGCTTGGCGGGCGCATCCGCTTCTACCCGTGCCCGGTAATTTACAATGAGGAGCGGTTTGACCTGGGCGGGACGCTGGAGGAGTCCTTTCGGCGAGTCTACCTGGGACACAAGAATTGTTATGACTACTGCATGAAGGGCGCCGGAGCAACCTGCCGCACGCAGCCCCTCGCCAGCAGCGACCGCTCCGTCGTCCCGCAAGCCTGAACTCCCCGCCGCCGGGGAGCCCCTTGTTGGACTAAAGACGCACAAGGACGCACGCAGACTCTCGTAAGCCTCAGCCTTCCCGCCATCCAGCAATCTTGGAGTTGTCATCTGCGACAGCAGCGGCGTCCCTTCGTCCGCTGGCCGGTTCAGGCTACAATGGCTCCATGAACCGGCTTCTTCCGAAACTGCGAACCGATATTGACGTCGTTCCTTCACCGGATTCCGAGCAGCCAGGCTTGCTGATTCGGGACCCTTACCGCTACACGCCTGCCGTGCTGCTGATTCCCCCGGTGCTGATCCAGGCACTGGCCCATCTGGACGGAGAGAAATCCTACCTGGACCTGCAAACCGACCTGTCCCGCCGAACCGGCCAGTTGGTTGGCAGCGACGTGGTAGAAAACTTTGTGGGAAGTCTCCAGCAACAAGGTTTCCTGGAGACCGAGGAGTTCTACCGTTTGCGGGAGAGCTGCCACGCGAAGTTCCGCGATTCCGCCGAGCGTGTGGCGATCCACTCCGGCGTGTCCTACCCGGCCCAGCCGGAAGAGTTGCGCAAAGAGCTGGGGGGGTATCTGCAAGCCGCGCCAGGAAAGGCTGATCCTTCTCCTTCAGGAATCATCGGCCTGGCAGCTCCCCATGTCAGCCCCTCAGGCGGGTGGAGAAGCTACGCCAGCGCCTATGCGCGCATGGGTCCGGAACTGGCGGAAAAGACTTTCGTCCTTCTTGGCACCTCCCATTACGGTCCTCCGGAAAAGTTCGGCCTGACCCGCAAGCCGTTTATCACTCCTTTGGGAACTTTGGAGGTGGACACGAACTTGGTGGACGAAATTGCAGGCCGGGCCGGAGATGCGGTTTGCATGGAGGATTACTGTCACTCCATTGAGCACTCCATAGAATTCCAGTGCATCTTTATCCAACATGCGATCCAACATGCGCTCCAGCAGTCTCCCGATCACGCGCTGGGATCGAGAATACGGATACTGCCGATTCTGTGCGGGCCGTTTCGGGAAAGCCTGGTTACGGGGAAGGCTCCGGAATCGCGCGAGAGCGTGGAACGTTTTTTTCAGGTGCTGGGCAATCTGGCGGAGAGGGAAGGCTCGCGCTTGTTCTGGGTTCTGGGAATTGATCTGGCTCATATCGGAAGACGTTACGGGGATTCTTTTGCCGCCCGCGCCGGGCAGGACCGCATGGAGTCCGTGCGCCAGAAGGACCAGGAACGCCTGCACCGCGTCTGTGCCGGTGACAGGGAGGGATTCTTTGATCTGGTCCGGCCAGAGGGCGATGAATTGCGCTGGTGCGGTTATTCGCCGCTGTACACCTTCCTGAAAGTGGTGCCCCAGGCGCGCGGCAATGTGTTGCGCTACGAGCAATGGAATATCGACGAAGAATCGGTGGTCAGTTTTACCGCCATGGAATTTTTACGGGACGGGACGGCTGCCGGCGCGGGTCGGACGGGCGCATCATTCCCGAAGCATTAAAAGAAGTGTTAAAAAAAAGATTTTTGCTTGGCGCGTTCTGAAAAAAGGAGCCATGTCGAGGGGATTGTGCGAACTGAGCATCGTGGAACTCTCTGCTCTGATTCAGAGCAAGCAGGTCTCGCCCGTCGAGGTGACGGCGGAGGTCGTGGAGCGAATCCGTGAGCGAAACCCCCGTCTCAATGCCTTCGTGACGGTCACCGCCGAGCTGGCCGAAGAGCAGGCTCGCGCTGCGGAGCAGGAAATTTTGCGGGGCAACTATCGCGGACCGCTGCACGGCGTGCCCGTTGCCGTAAAAGATATGATGTATACACGGGGTGTGCGCACGACGGCCGGGTCGAAGATACTCGCCGAGTTCGTGCCGGACTCGGACGCAACCGTGGTTGCAAGGCTTCGTCAGGCCGGAGCGGTGCTGGTGGGAAAGACGGCGCTGCATGAGTTCGCTTACGGCATCACCAATGACAATCCTCACTACGGCCCCACGCGCAATCCATGGAACCGGGAGCGCAGCTCGGGCGGATCGAGCGGCGGGTCAAGCGTGGCGGTGGCAGCGGGGATGTCGTTTGCGGCGCTGGGAACCGATACGGGAGGCTCCATTCGCATACCCGCCTCGTTTTGTGGCGTCGCGGGGCTGAAACCTACCTTCGGTCGCGTAAGCCTCCACGGGATTCTGCCTTTGGGTTACACGCTCGACCACGCAGGGCCTCTGGCGCGAACGGTGGAAGACGTCTCCCTGGTTTACCAGGCCATCGCGGGATTCGATCCGAACGACAAATATTCGGCGGACTGTTCCGTGGGTGAGATTCGCTTGCATACTTTGTTCCCAAACGTGTCGCTGCCGGGCCGTGGCCGGGAAAGCGTGGTGCGGGTCGGGGTGCCGAAGGATTATTTTTTTGATTCCCTCCAGCCGGATGTGGAGCGCCTTGTGCGCCAGGCAATAAGGGTTTTGGAAAAGTTGGGAGCCAGGGTCATTCCAGTGGAATTTCCCGGCATGGCGGATTTGACGGCAGCAAGCCGCACCTCGCTGTTGGTGGAGGCGGCAGCCGTTCACAGGAAAAATTTAGAAACCCATTCCGGCGATTTCGGTGCGGATGTGAAAACATTGCTCGAAAAGGGCAGGGAAGTAAGCGCCGCCGAATACGTCGATGCGCAACTCACCCGCCGCCGGTTCGGCCGGCAGTTTGAGCGTCTCTTTGAGCGAGTGGACCTGCTGGTTACGCCCACCACTCCCCTGACTGCTTTTTCTGTGGGTGAAACCAAGGTCGTGTTCGGAGAGAAGGGGAAGGAAAAGGAAGAAGACACGCGCGCCGCCGCAACCCGCCTCCTGCGCGCTTTCAATGCCAGCGGTCATCCGGCTTTGTCGGTCTGCTGCGGGTTTGACGGCCACGAGCTTCCGGTCGGGTTGCAGATTATCGGGCGTCTTTTTGAGGAGGCTGCCATCTTACAGTGCGGGCACGCCTATGAGCAGGCCACCGGGTGGCACAAGCGAATGCCGCCGAAGCCTTGAAGCCGAGCCCAAAGCGTAACCGGCCCCATCAAGACTTTTACTGCTGGTTCTCAAGCATGAGCAGTCCTGACAGACTGCTCTGGTGATTTACAAGGTTTGCAGGTAGGCGATGATGTTGTCAATTTCCTCTTTGGAGAGGATATCCTTCATAGCCATCATCCCGCCGCCGCCTTCTTCAATCTGCTTCCGGATCATGGCTACGGTGTGTTCTTTGTGCTCCGTTCCCTCGGATGTCGTATGGCTTTCAGGCAGCTCTTTCAGGACACCCTTCAATCCCGGTCCGACCCTTGTTTCGTTGCTTTTCGCATCGTGACAGAATTCGCAATTCTGCTGGAAAATCGCTTCGCCTTTTGCTGCGTCACCTGTGCTGGCCGCGGCCGTGGTCTTTTCCGCCTCGCTGTCCTTTTTGTTGGATGATTCAGCCTCTTGCGGGCTTGCGGTGCCCACAGCGAAAAAGGAAAGCACAAATAGCGCAAGCAAATACGAACCGAACTTCGGCAGACTCATACTCGTCCTCCAGTTGAAAAATGTCTGAAACTCTTACCGCCAAAACAAAGAGTCACCTACGGGTAGAATAGGGACTTTAGACAGCACAGTCAAGTAAGCTAAAAGGAAGGATGCAAGAAAGCCCAATGTAATTAGGGCTTCCGCCCCTCCCAGCAGAATCTCCGGGGCAGCCGCGAGGGAAGGGGCAACCAGCAAATACCTCTCCAGCCACATGCCAGTAAGGATCACCAGGGCAACCCCCAGCAGCGTCCCCGGACTTTCCTTCCGGGAGCGCGGCAGCAGAACGAGAAAGGGAACCAGAAAATTCATGGTCAGCACCACAACAGCCAGGCTGCTCCAGGGCTCGTGAGCGATGCGCAGGAGGAGGAAGCCGGTCTCATGAGGAAGATTGCCGTACCATATGACAAGGTACTGGGACCAAAACAGGTAGGTCCACAAAAGAGAAAAAGCAAAGAGCAGCTTGCCCAGGTTATGAAGAATTCGGGAATCAATGGTCTTCTCCAACTGGTAGCGCCAGCGGGCATACAGCGTGAAAACCGTCACTGCTGCGAGTCCCAGGTAGAGGTTGCCCATAAAATAGTAGGCACCGAACAGGGTCGAGGACCAAGCGGGATCGAGTGACATGACGAAGTCTAAGGCCACCAGGGAATAGACGAACGCGTAAAGAATCAGCAGGCCCACAGCAAGTTTCTGAAGGAATCCTGCGTCGGCGCCCAGTGAATCTCCCGGCTGCCGGTGAGCCAGCGCGCGGGAGTCCTGCCGCACGGAGCGATAAAAGAACAGCAAGCTCATGCCATAGAGCGCCAGCAACCCCACTGCTTCCCGCAGGAAAAAAAAGGAGCTGTTCAACCAAGCTGCGATGGCTGCTGGCGGCTGATCGATCCAGGAAAACAAACTGCGGCGGCCAAACCAGATGCACAGGAAAAGGAGGAATGAGACCGGCAAATAAGCTGCGCAGGCCTCCGCCAGCCGTTTAACCGGCCTTGCCCAGCGCGCGTTGGTGACTTGAAAGATCGCTGCCAGAACAACTCCGGCTACGGCTACGCCGGACCAGAAGAGAAAATTGACCAGGAAAATCTGCCAGGCACGAACCGGATTGTCCCCGGCGAGCAGCGCCAAAAAGGCGATACCGCCCGCAGCGGTCAGCAGAGCCAACAACAGGAAAAGTCCCCTCCCGAGCGGCCTTGGCTTTGGCCAGGCGGCTTCCTCCAATAGACGGTCTGCCAGCGGAAGGTCGGTCATTATTCTTGGATGCTCCGCAAGTAATTCACCAAGTCCCAGCGTTCCGAGGGCGGAATCCGGTATCCGTGAGGTGGCATGACAACCCCACCGTTGCGGATGGTCGCGTACAGATAGCCGTCCGTGCGCCTTCCCATGATGGAAGGCAGGTCAGGCGGTTTAAAAAATTTTTCTGACACGGGACCGTCTCCATGTCCGTCATTGCCATGGCACAGCACGCAATAGGTTGCAAACATTTCCTTGCCCGTTGCGATGGATGCCGGCGTGGCCGGATTGGGGTTTTCGAGCAATTCGGCAGCTTCGCGCCTCGCCAGAGGAGGTTCCGTTTCTCCTGTGGGGACGGTCCCGGCGGGCAAAGACCAGCTATAAGATCCCGCGAGCGGTTTGACCTCGCGCGGAAGGACCAGACCTTGATACCATGGCCAGCCCACCACCACAGCACCGTAGCTGGCGGCTATGCCGGCAATCGCTATGCCAGCGAGGAGCAGCACGTTACGCGGTCTCAACGGACACCTCCTCAACACCGGCGGCATGGAACAATTGCTTGATTTCCTCGGCCTGCCCGTCCTCGCAAGGGACGAATACTCCGAACCGATCCACGGAAAAGCGTGCGTTGTAGCCTGCCTCGGGAGCCGTCTGCGGCAGGCGCGCATGGATCAGCAATCCCGCCAAGGTGAACAAGCCCCCGAACAAGATGGTCATCTCAAAGGCGATGATCAGATAAGGGGGAATGGAGACAATCGGTTTCCCCCCGGTGAGTAAGGGCCAGTCCAGAGAGGTCCAGATCGTCAGAGCTAATCCGGAGATAAAGCCCAGGATTCCCCCGGTCAGCGTGTATGCACGCACCGGACTCTTGCCCGACCCCGGTCCTTCCAAGAACTTCACATGGAACTCCTCGAATTCTTCACTGGGGACGGGCGAAAAAGTTTTCATGTTCCGGTAGCCTCTTTGGCGGAGCTGTTCGAGGGTCCTGACCAGAGGTTCCTCCCGCGAGGAAATGCCCACCACGCC
>JADFGZ010000098.1 GCA_022567475.1 Acidobacteriota bacterium
TCCGGCTTCGACGTACAAGCGCTCGTGAACCAAGTGCTCTTCTCTGCGAAGGCGCCTGTTCGCTTGCTGGAAGGACAACAATTGCAACTCAACGCCCAATCGTCCGCGCTCAGCGACATCAACTCCAAACTGCTCGGCTTGAAGGATGCGGTCAACGCCCTCAATGACCCCTTCGGCAAGTTCAACTCCAAGCTGACCGCTTCTTCCGATACCAGCGTCCTCACAGCCACCGCCGATGCGACGGCTGCGGCCGCCACGCACACCATCACCGTCAGCGCCCTGGCCACGACCTCTTCGTTTTCCTCCAACCAGCTCGCCGACGGCTCCACCACATTCGCCACGGGCAGCTTCGACCTGCAGGTCGGCGCCGGCGCGCCCGTCACGATTACGGTGGACAGCGGCAACAACACCCTGGACGGCCTCGCCACGGAGATCAACAGCCAGGACCTCGGCGTGACGGCCACCGTGATTACCGACGCCAACGGCGCCCGCCTCTCGCTTGTCAGCGACACCACCGGCGAGCCGGGCGACCTGACCATCTCCAACAACACAACGGGACTCGCCCTCACGGAGGACGTCGCCGGAACCAATGCCTCGCTCACCGTGGACGGAATCTCCATCAGCAGCACGAGCAACACGGTGTCCGGAGCGATCTCCGGCGTGACGCTCAACCTGACCGTCGCTTCGGGCACAGACGTGACGGTGACGGTGCAGTCCGACACCGCCCAGGCGCGGGAGGCCATCGACGAGTTCGTGGCCAGCTACAACGCAGTGGTCGAGGCCATCAATGCGCAGTCCGGCGCGGGAGCTCCGCTCGCCGGCAACAGCTCTTTGCGGCTGGTGCAGGAACAGATCCTTTCCGCCGCGACCCATTCCATTACCGGCAACAACGGCATCGTGAACCTGGCCGCAATCGGGATCAATACGCAGGCCGACGGCACGCTCTCGGTGGACGGCAACAAACTCGACGGCAGCCTCTCCACGAACTTTACCGAAGTGCAAAACCTGCTTCAGTCGCAATCGCCCGCCGGCGTCGCGCAGAATTTCAGCGACAAACTAACCGCTTTGACCGACACCATCAACGGGCCGCTCCACATCGCCCTCAAGGGCATCACCAACAGCACGAAAAACCTTGCGGACCAAATCGACGCCTTTGAGGTCCGGCTGGAGTTTCGGCAGCAGGCGTTGATCGAAGAGTTCAGCCGGATTAACAGTTTATTGCGCGCACTCCCCTCCATTGAATTGCAGATCCAAAATCAATTGAATGCGCTGCAGCAAACAAATTTGTTCCTCATGAAAGTTGGTTAGCCTGAGAAGCCGCATCACCTCAAAGCCGCCCCATTTTGAGGGATGCCAAGGCGCCTCGGCAGGAAGACAACCCAATCGAAACCACGCCGGAAGAAAGACGGCTGGGTAAGAAAGTGAGGCAACACCTCATGGGGCGAGTCGTTTTGATCCAGGACTGTGTCCGGGAGAATTACAACGATGACGACGCTAAAAGAAGCCCCGCTGACCGGATTGCGCAAGGCGGCTGTCTTGATGGTCTTGCTCGGAGATGAGGCCGCCAGCTCCATTTACAGTACACTTCCCCCGTTCGAGGTGCAGCGGCTCACCCAGGAGATCACAGAACTCGGATATGTCTCCGGCGAAATTGCCGACAAGGTGCTTCAAGAATACCAGCAGTTGTCGCTTACGCAGGAGTATCTGGCCCAAGGCGGCCCGGAGTACGCTGAAAACCTCCTCATCAAGAGTTTTGGCGAGCAGGAAGCCAAAGCCATTCTCGAACAAGTCATCCTGTCTCAGGAGGAAAGCGCCGCCAATTTCGATTTTCTCCAGAAGGCCGACCCCGAGATACTGACAAAATTTATTGAGGACGAACACCCGCAGACCATCGCGCTGATCCTGGCTCACCTGGGGGTGAAGTCCAGTTCGGCCCTGCTGACCTTGTTGTCGAGGGAAGTACAGGGCAAAGTCGTGGAGCGCCTGGCGGAGATGCGGCAATTTTCCTCGGAACTGGCGAATGAGGTCTCGCTGGTTTTGTACGACAAGATGTCCGCTATCGGCAAACAGAGCCGGCGCTCCTACGGAGGGATCAAGGTCGTGGCGGAACTGCTGAACTCGATCGAACAAACCTACGGCAAATCTATCCTGGACACAATCGAGCAGAGCAATCCCGAACTGTCAGTGGAGATCCGCAATGTGATGTTCACCTTTGAGGACCTGCTGAACGTTGACGATCACGGAATTCGCGAGCTGCTGTCTCAAATGGACAAAAGGACGCTGGCCATTGCGCTCAAGGGCGCGCAGGATGAGCTGCGGGCGCATATTTTCCACTCCATGTCCTCCCGGGCTGTTCTGATGTTACAGGAAGATATGGAAATATTAGGACCCATGCGCTCCCGGGATGTAATGAAAGCTCAGCAAGAAACAGTCAACCTGGCGCGGAAGCTAGAAGCCCAAGGAAAACTGGTTCTGAAGGGCGGTCAGGACGAGGAATACATTGTCTAAGCCCCGAATCTAACCTAACAGGTAGTTGAAAAACACCATTTGTCCGCTCCCTGACGGCCCGCCGCCCGTAGGGGCTCTGGACCGCAGGGCGGTCGCGGCTCTGATGGTTTTCACACAAGCTCTGTAGGCCTTCCTTTGTGGGCGGCATACAGGTTTGTTTATTTCAAGCACGGATGAGTCTAAAATAGGTGGGACGGAAGCAACGCAGAGGAGTTATGCAGTATACGGTTATTTTAGAGATGGAATCCGATGGCGGCTATGTCGCAAACATTCCTGCTCTCCCTGGCTGTGTTTCGCAAGGAGATACTCGCGAGGAAGTAACGGCGAATATTCTCGAGGCCGCAGAAGTCTACATTGAAGATTGCATCCAGGCTGGCGACCCAGTTCCCACCGAAGCCGGCAAGGAATACATCGAACTCGAAACCGGCGCCTGATGGCAAAACTACCCGCCGACCTCTCCGGGCAACGAGTCGGAAAAGCTCTCGAACACGCAGGATTCGTTTATACTCGGTAGCGAGGAAGTCACATGGTTTTCCGGCGCGCGGAACCCTTCGCGCGCACTGTTGTACCCAACCACAAGAAGTTGCGCCCAGGAACTCTCCGCCATATTCTCAAGCAGGCGGGTCTGACCGTTGAAGAGCTAATCGAGCTTCTCTAACATATACTGAGGCCGCTGGATCACATCGCCTCCGGGACCTCGATGCCCAGCAGGTCGAGCGTTGCCGTCAGGCGGCTGTCCACCATCCGGACCAGCCACAGCAGGAACGCCTTTCGCTCCTCGTCCTTTTCCGTCAAGATGTGGAAGCGGTGGTAGAAGTTGTTGAAGCCTTGCGCCAGTTGAAAGGCGAACTTGGCCACCGCGGCAGGCTCGGTGGTGGCGATCGCCATCTCGGCGGCGGCCTCCCCCTGGCTGGCCTGCAGCAGCAGTTGCCAGCAGGGGTCGCCCTCGGGCGGCGAGAGAAAACGCTCCAGCACGGCGGGTGTGACCGCAGCCGGATCGTAACTGCCTCCTCCGGCCTCAAGCTTGCGAAAGATGTTGCGGGCGCGCACCACCGCGTACTGCACGTAAGGGCCGGTCTCTCCCTCGAAGCTCAGCGCCTCCCGAAAATCAAAAGCGATCACCGCGTTGCAGGTGTACTTCAGCAGGAAGTAGCGCAGAGCGCCGATGGCGATTTGCGTGGCGATGCGCCGCCGGACCTCATCGGGTTCGTCCGGGTGGCGCGAAACCACCTCCCGAAGCGCCTCGGCAATCAGGCGGTCTATCAGGTCGTCCGCCTTGACCCCCAGCCCCTTCCTGCCGGAGACCTCCACGTAGGGCCGTTTCCGGTCCTCCGGGCTCAACTCAATGCCCATCTCGGCGCAGCAGCGAGGCGAGAGCGCCACCATTTCGTAAGAAAAATGAATGGAGCGGTTCGCCTCTTCCTCGAAACCCAGGGCGCGGAGGCCCTGCGCGACGATGTTCTGCAGGTAGGACTGCCGCACGTCGATGACGTTGTAAACCCTCTGGCCCTGGCCAAAGACGGGAACAGAGTCGCCTGCCGCCTGTGCGCTGCTGACCCAGAGGGTATGGCCGTTCGGATAAGTATGAAAGGGCCGGTAGTGGAAGTCTTTTCCAAGCAGTCCGAATTTCCATAGCTGATAGGCGATGTCCTTGCCGACGTAAGTGACGGTGCCGTTCGAGCGCACAATCACTTTGTTGTCTTCCGGGTCGCGGGCCTGCCCGGCATCGGCTTCGTCCCCGTCTGAGGTTTCCGCGCCCGGCTGGCGCATCACCCAGCAGCCTTTGTTTTTGCCCTCCGTCTCCAGGTAGATGGCGCCCTTCTCGCGGAGCAGCTCGAAGGCTTTCTCCCAGAACCGCAGGTGAAGAATTTCGCTTTCGCGCGGCAGCAGGTCGTAGCTCACGTTGAGGCGCAGCATGGTGGCCAGGTGGCAGCGCACGATGGCGGTCGAGACCATCTCGGCCACCCGCGCAGCCTCCTGCTCCCCTGCTTCAATTTCCTGCAAGGTCCGTGCGCGCAGCTCCAGCCGGGAAGCGTCCTCTTCGTAAAAACGTGTGACGCTGGCATAGAGGTCCCAGCAATAGTAATCAAAGCGCGCGGAGGGGTCCCCGGCCATCCGCGCCACCTCTTGTTCCGTTTTGCGTTCGAGGTAGAGAAACCCCACCACCAGGTCGGCCACCTGGACACCCGTGTTGTCAATGTAGTTTTGCACCTCGACAAGCTCCCCGCGAGAACGCAGCAGGCGGACAAAAGTGTCACCCAGCACGGCGTTGCGCAGGTGCCCGATGTGCGCCGCCTTGTTGGGGTTGATGTTGGTGTGTTCGACGATAGTCTTTTCCCCCGCCGCCGTGGGGCTCGGAACCGGCTTTGTAAGGGATGCCGCAAGCTGGGTGGCGTAGGCGGCGCGGTCCAGATACAGGTTCACGTAGCCCGCGCCCGCGATCTCTACCTTCGCGACCCCGGAAACCGGGCGGAGCGCCGCAGCGATCTCCTCGGCAATCTGGCGCGGCGGCCTGCGGAGCTTCCGGGCCAGCTCCATCGCCAGCGGAAGAGCCATGTCGCCCATCGCCGGACGCGGAGGCTGGTTCACGATGACGTTCACCTCTAACTCGTACTGCCGGAGGGCGAACTCGCGGACGGCTTGTTTGATCCGTGCTTGCGTGGCGAGGTACAACTGCCTTGCTCCTTACCTGTTTTGAAAAAAATTGAGTATAGCACGCTGCCTGCGGAAGGCTGGGAAGCCCCGCGTGAAAAGCGGCACGGCGGTTGGGCTCGCAAGTTCAGCGGAGGTTGCTGCGTGCTGCAAAGGGAAGGAATTTTTCTTCCGGAAGCTACGGCAGCGGCTCGCTGCATATTCTGCACCGCTCCCTGCGCTTGGCGTTGAGGGAACCGCAGTGATGGCAGCGGTTGTACATTCTGCTCGCGAACAGTTGCGTCGCCACGGCGCTCAGGCCGAGGATGCCGACGAACAGCAGCAGGTTGAGGAGTGTCTCACCCATATTTTATTCTGGCACGGCTTCCGGGATGCGCGGCAACATTTCCAGGTGTGCTGCTCAAGGTAAGAGCCGCAGGATTGACAGCCAGGTTATGTTGGGCGTACAGTCCAAACCAGGAGCATCAGGGGATGAAGCTTGTCACAGACAGACAGTGGCGGCGGACAAGGGATGAAGCGCCCGGGCAAGAAAATTGCAGGGTAAATCCGAGCCACATACAGAAATGCTGACCTAAGGAACGGAGGGAGTTTTATGAAGGTCGATAAAACAGGTTTATTTTTTGGGATGGCTTTGGCTATTACGCTTGCGGCATCGCAGATCGCTTGCCAGCAAGCAGGCGGCCCCGCCGCCGAGGATGCCATGGAGTCAGGATCGGCCGCCGAAGGTTCTGCTGCTTCGGCAGGCGGCAGCGAGCGTGCCGCGCCACAGCCTCGCTCGGCGACGCTGGCGGCGGGAACCGCGCTGAGGATCCGCACCACGAGCGAGATCAACACGGACTCGAATCTATCGGGGGAAAGTTTCACCGCCACGCTCGAAGAGCCCCTGGTCGAAGGCGCCTGGGTCATTGCTCCCCAAGGCTCAACGGTGGAGGGACGAATCGTTGAGGCCGACAAAGGCGGCCGAGTGCAAGGCGTCGCGCGGCTCGCCATCGAGCTCACGCAGTTGCACACGGCGGACGGCCAGACGATTGAAATCTCTTCGAACACTTTTACCGTGGAGGCGGATACCACCAAAAAAGATGACGCCACGAAGATCGGCATCGGCGCCGGACTCGGCACCGTCATCGGGGCCATTGCCGGCGGAAGAAAGGGCGCCGCCATCGGCGCAGCAACCGGCGCGGGCGCCGGCACGGGCGTTGTGCTGGCCACTCGGGGGGATGCAGCGGTTATCGGCAGTGAGACCGTGCTGGACTTCGAGCTGCAGTCTCCGGTCACAATTACAGAAAGCAATTAAGCAGCCTGCCCGGAACTATTTCCTTGCCGCCGCCTGCTGCGGCAATTCCTGTCGCGGGTGGATTTGCGAACTTCCCAACACCGAAGTCGATACTGGAGCCCATACGGGAGAATGACCCAAAGCGGAGACGAATCATCACAGACGAAATGCGCGCCTCTCCCCGCCGGACCGGGAACTCCCGTCTATCGCGAAACGCCCGCAACCGGACCGGCGCCATCCCGGCAACCGAGCGGCCGAATCCATCGAGCGCAGCGATAGACGCTCAAGACATCACCAGCATCCTCCGCACAATTCAGAAGCAAGACGCCGGAGTCCCTGCCGCAGTCAAACGGCAAATTCCGAACATTGCCAGAGCCGTGGAGGCGGTTGCAAAGGCCCTGCGCCGGGGCGGGCGGCTGATCTACGTCGGGGCCGGCACCAGCGGGCGAATCGGCATGATGGACGCGGCGGAATGTCCTCCCACCTTCGGCACTGCCAGTGAGATGGTGCTGGCCGTGATGGCCGGCGGCTCCCGGGCATTGACCCGCGCTCTGGAAGGCTCCGAGGATGACCGAACGCAGGGCCGCCGCGACCTGGCAGCCCGAAAGGTGGGCCCTCGCGACGTGGTAGTTGGACTCACCGCCAGCGGCCGAACGCCTTACACGCTTGCGGCGCTGGGCTACGCCCGTTCACGCCGCGCTGTAACCGTGGCGGTCACCTGCAACCCCGGCTCGCCCGCCACTCGCGCCGCCCGCATTGCCATTGTCCCCGCCACAGGCCCGGAGGTGGTTGCAGGCTCCACGCGCATGAAGGCTGCGCTGGCGCAGAAAATGGTCTTGCACATGATCTCCACCGCCGCCATGATTCGTCTGGGCCGTGTTTACCGCAACTACATGGTTGAGGTTCGCCCCACCAACAAAAAGCTGCTGGAGAGGGCGCGCTCCATTGTCGGAACGGTGACGGGAGCAGACCGCCAAACCGCAGCCTCGACGCTGGAACGCGCCGGGAAAGACGTCAAGCTGGCAATCGTGATGTTGCAGCACGGCCTGGACCGTGCAGCGGCAGCCAAACTGTTGCGCCGCCTCCGCCGCGATCTGCGCGCAATCGGATAAACTCCATCTTTTGCATATGGCCCTGCTGGCAATTACGGCAAAGAAGCTTTTCACCCCCAGGGAAATAATCCAAGAGGGCCTGGTGGTGATCGACGAGGGCGTGATCCGCAGCGTCGGATCACGGGAAGAACTGACGGCGCCAGCGGCGGCACGGTTGGTGGACCTGGGCGAACGGATTCTGGCTCCCGGCTTTGTGGACGTTCACATCCACGGGGGCGGAGGCCACGACGTGATGGAGGCCACGCGGGAAGCGCTGGAAACCGTCGCGGCTATGGTCCTGCGGCACGGAACCACATGCTTTGTCCCCACCACGCTGACGGCGGCTCCGCCGGTCTTGTCGAAATCGCTCGAAGGTCTAGGGTCCCTGATCCGGTCCTGGAAAAATCGGGGAGCCAAAACACCCGCCCCAGGCGGACTGCTCGCCGAGCCCGTGGGGATACATCTGGAAGGGCCGTTTCTTAGCGCGGAGTGCCGGGGTGCGCACCCAGCGGGTGATCTGCAAGCGCCTTCCTTGCCTTTGTTCCAGCAATTGCAGGCGGCGGCGGGAGGTTGTCTTCGAATCCTCACCTTGGCTCCGGAGCTGGAGGGCGCCACGGAACTCCAAGCGGCTGCCATCCGCAGCGGAGTCCGGGTGGGATTGGGCCACTCCAATGCGACCTTCCGGCAAACCGAGACTGCGATTGCAGCGGGCGCTTCCCACGCCGTCCATGTCTTTAACGCCATGCGCCGCTTTGAACACCGCGAGACGGGGATTCTGGGCGCGGTTCTGACCGACGACCGAGTGCAAGCAGAGGTGATTGCGGATGGAGTGCATGTCTCCGCGCCTGCCTTGCGACTGCTGGTTCGCGCCAAGGGAACCGCCAACATTCTGCTGATCACCGACGGCGTCAGCGCCACCGGAATGGGTCCCGGCCGCTTCCGGCTGGGAGAGATGGAGATTCGCGTGGAAGACGATCCGCGCACCGGGTTCCCAGCCTGCCGCAACACGGAAGGGAGGCTCGCCGGCAGCGTCCTGACCCAGGATCGCGCCATCCGAAACATGGTCGATTTTACTGACGTGACATTGTGCGAAGCGGTTAGAATGGCCACTTTGAATCCGGCACGGGCTTTGGGAATGGAACACCGGAAAGGGTGCCTTCAGCCGGGGGCCGACGCCGACATAGTGGTCCTGGAGCCGGACGGCACGGTTGTGGGAGCGATGGCGCGAGGGATCGGCAACTTCTTATAGAGAAACCGGCGCTGTGACCGCGAGCAAGGCAACAGCAAAGCCATCGGTGGAGGTAAACAAGCTCTGATATGGATCGATTTGTGATTCGCGGCGGAGTGCCGTTGCAAGGCGTGGTTCGGATCAGCGGAGCAAAGAATGCGGCCCTGCCTTGCCTGGCCGCTTCCCTGCTGACGGATCGTCCGGTGATTCTCGAAAATCTGCCCGCCGTGCGGGACATCCAAACCACCTGCCATCTGCTCGAAATGCTGGGAGCAGCCGTTGAGCAAAGACAGGAGGCGCCTGCCTCCTCCGCTGCCGGATGCCGGCAGATCGTGGTCGAGGCGCGGAACATCAAAAGCGTGGAAGCTCCTTGGGAGATGGTGCGGACCATGCGCGCCTCCACGCTGGTGCTGGGTCCCCTGGTTGCCCGTTTTGGACATGCGCGGGTATCGCTACCCGGCGGCTGCGCCATCGGGGCAAGGCCCATCGACATGCACCTGAAGGGCCTGGAAAAACTGGGCGCAACAATATCAAGCGAACACGGCTTCGTGGAAGCGCGCGCGAAGCGGCTACGCGGCGCGAGAATTTCTTTTGAGCGTATCACGGTCACAGGAACCGAAGACTTAATGATGGCCGCCACGCTGGCCGAGGGGGAAACCATCCTGGAAAACGCCGCCCGCGAACCGGAGGTGGAGGACCTGGCGCAACTGCTGACGCAGATGGGAGCAAAGATCGCGGGGGCAGGCACGTCGAGCATCCGCATTCAGGGGGTTGCGCGGCTGGAAGGCGCGCGGCACGCAGTGATTCCGGACCGCATTGAGGCCGGAACCTATCTCGCCGCCGCAGGGATTACCGGAGGAGAGTTGCGGATTGAAAACTGCCGCCCAGATCACCTGCTGGCCATAATCAAGAAGTTCCGCGAGGCTGGCCTGCAAATAGACACGCCCACCCCCAGCAGCCTCCATGTGAAGCCGAACGGCGTCTTGCAGGCGGCCGATATGACGACGGAGGAGTATCCCGGTTTCGCCACCGACCTGCAAGCGCAGTACATGGTCTTGGTCACGCAGGCCTCGGGAACGTCCCGAATCAAAGAAACCATCTTCGAGAACCGCTTCATGCACGCTCCCGAGTTGAGCCGGATGGGGGCCGACATTCGGATCGAGGGCAACTGCGCCATCGTCCGGGGCAAGACTTCCTTGACCGGCGCCGGAGTAACGGCCAGCGACCTGCGAGCCAGCGCCTCGCTGGTGCTCGCCGGCCTTGTGGCCGAGGGCGAGACGGTGATCGAGCGCGTCTATCACATTGACCGGGGCTACGAGCGGATCGAGGAAAAACTGCGGTCCGTGGGCGCGCGGATCGAGCGCACTGCTTCTTGACGTTTTGCCGATTTCCCGGCAAGCGGCTTTCACAACCTCAATAGAGCAGGTATTTGTTTCGCATTCTCAGGAAGGCGGCGTTCTCCTCCTGCCAGTCCCGGGCGATTTGCCGGGGATCGTCGCCGTTGCGAATCCGTTCGAGCGTAGATCGATTGCCGAGAGACCGGGCAATGTCATCCAGACGGAACCGTCCGGGGTAAAGAGCATGGAGAGCCGAGGCGATCTCAATTCCCATCGCAACAGGCCGGAGAGCATTGCGGTCCGTAATAAGGATGCGGACACCCTGGCAGGCCTCCCCCGCAAAGACCGAACCGGACGGGGTAAACCGGACGGGAAGAAAACGCACTCCCGGAATGCTCCTCCGGTTGAGATAAGCGGCCAGCTCAGTTGTCTGAAGCTTGGTCGCCTGAAGCTTGCTTGCCTCAATCCAGGGCGCTCCGAGCATCTCAAACGGGCTGTCGGTCCCGCGGCCCACCGAGACGTTGGAGAATTCGAGCAGACCCACACCGGGGTAGAGCGTCGCCTGGCTCAGGTTGCGAATATTCGGTGAAGGGTTGACCCAGCCGAGGCCGGTGGAGTCGTGCCAGTCGCCGCGATTCCATCCCTCCATGGCGATGACCTCGAGGTCCGCGCCGAGCTGCTGTTCTTCATTGAACATCCGAGCCATCTCGCCGACGGTCATGCCATGACGAACCGGCATGGAGAAGTACGCGATAAAAGAACGCGCTTCCGGGTCGAGCAGAGGCCCCTCCACCGGAAGGCCGGAAATTGGGTTGGGACGGTCGAGCACCACAAAACGGACCTTCGCGCGGGCCGCTGCCTCCATCGCGTAACCGAGCGTGGTGATGTAGGTGTAAAAGCGCGCTCCGACATCCTGAATGTCAAAGACCAGGGTGTCGATTCCCCGCAACATCTCCGGTGTCGGACGGCGGGTCTTGCCGTACAGGCTGAAGACCGGGATTCCGGTCCTGCCGTCCCGCCCGGAAGGGATGTCGTTCTCCTCGGAACGGGCGGTCAAACCATGTTCGGGGCTGAAGGCGGCCACCAATTCCACACCGGGAGCAGCAGCTAAAATATCCAAGGACCGCCGGCCCTCGCGGTTGACGCCGGTGGCGTTGGTAATCAGCCCAACGCGGCGTCCACGCAGAGACCGGAAGCGGTCCGCCTCCAGCACGTCAATCCCGGTCAGGACCTCAGCCCGAAGAGAACCCGTCAGTAAAACGAAAATCCAGGGCAAAAGGATGGCAGGGAGCCTTGCAGTGTTTCCTCTCGGCCGGAATCGGAAATTCACGCTTCTTTTATTGCTTCTGGTATTGCATCTTTTATTGCATCTTTTGTTGCTTCTGGGCGCGACCGGTTGTAAATTCAGTCGGTGTAGATTGGATTGAGGTCTCACAGCTTTTTATTTTGGCCTAAATTCTGCGGGCACGCTATGCAAGATTTTGACATCCCGGCACAAGAAAAGTTCAGCAAGGCCCTGGAAATTCTGAACACCGCCGTCCGGCAGCGGGCATTTCCCGGCGCCGTGCTGGCCGTAGGTCACGAGGGCAAACTCGCCGTCCTGCCCGCAGGAAGGCTGGACTACTCGGAAGATTCCCCGCCGGCGACGGCGGAAACCGTCTACGATCTGGCTTCCCTGACAAAGCCGGTGGCTACGACGACGGCCGCCATGATCCTGGCTGACCGGGGAATGCTGCGGTTGGATCGCCTTGTCGCCGATTACCTTCCCGACTTCCTGCAGCCCTTTGTCACCAGTGTAGACCCTTTATACGACGCCCGGAACGAGGTGACCGTGCGGCATCTGCTGGCCCACACCTCCGGGCTGCCTGCCTATGAGAAGTTCTTTTTGCGGGCGCGGGAGAAGTCCCACGTTCTGGAAGAAGCGCTGGCGTTGCCGCTGGAGGATGCTCCGGGAAGGAAAACGCTTTACAGTGATCCGGGCTTCATTTTGCTGGGGGAGATTGTAGAGCGCGTCTCTGAGAAAAAACTGGACGAGTGGTGCCAGAAAGAAATCTTCGAACCGCTCCGAATGCAGGACACCTGCTTCAACCCTGCTCAGGACAGGTGGCAGCGAATTGCGCCCACGGAGCTGGACGAAAGTTTCCGGAACCGCCTGATCCGCGGCGAGGTGCAGGATGAAAACGCATGGGTCATGGGCGGGGTGGCGGGGCACGCCGGCCTGTTCGGCACCGCCGGGGACATGGCATCCTTCTGCCGGATGATGCTGCAAGAAGGAAAAACCAACGGCTCCCAGTTGGTGCAACCGGCGACGATTCGGGAATTCACTCAGGCCGTCCACGTTGCGGAAGGAGCATTGCAAGAAGCATCAGGCCGGGGCCTGGGATGGGACAAACCGAGCGAGCCCTCTTCCAGTGGCCGCTACTTTTCTCGCCGCTCGTACGGACATCTCGGCTTCACGGGCACGTCGCTGTGGATCGACCCGCAGAAGGCTCTTTTCGTGATCCTGCTGACCAACCGGGTTCATCCCAACCGCTCGAACGAAGCGATCCGGCAGGTCCGCCCCGCCGTGCACGATGCGGTGGTGGAAGCTTTGGGATTCAAGTAGCGACAAAAAGCCGGCCCAGAAAAAAATGGGAGCGGCAGGGTTGGGTCCACCGCTCCCATTTCTTGTTCCGCCACGTTTCCGCAACCTTTGCTACTATCTGCGGCTACGAGGCGTTCGCCGGGCCCTCAGTTCCTCCAGGGTGGCCACAGTAGCGCCGGGAGACATGACTGAGCTATCCGTGTTGATATTGTTTTCTTCCACGAACTGCGGAAGCAGATGGACGATCTTCCCGTCCATCACCGTCATCCGGGAGCGAATCTCGCTGATCTCGGTCTCCGGAATGGTCATGTAATCCCGGTCGAGCACCGCCAAGTCAGCCAGCTTGCCCGGTTCGATGGAACCCAGTTGATCTCCCCGCAGAACATACACCGCGGCCCAGCGGGTGATCATTTTCAGGGCGGTCACGCGGTCCACCGCCTCGTGCGGCCCCCACACATTACCCTCGTCATCGGTCCGGGTGATAAAAATCTCCAGGTCGTGCCAGACGTAGTCGTCCCGGTCCATCTCAAAAACCACTTTGACCCCGGCGTCCAGCATGCTCTTCACCGGCGAAAGGAAATTTTGCGCGACCTCATCGCCA
>JADFGZ010000386.1 GCA_022567475.1 Acidobacteriota bacterium
CGCGCAACAAAAAGGCAGGATGATAAGTAACCAGCAGCGGGAATCCGTGAAATTCCAGCCACTGCCCGCGGAGACTCGCCATCGATTGGCGCACCCCCAGCAGCGTCTCGGCGGCGGTCGCCCCCAAGGCGCAGATCACGCGGGGCTGGATCGCTTCCAACTGGCGCTCCACAAACTGACGGCAGGTGGCGATTTCATCCTTCTCCGGCTTGCGGTTATCCGGCGGCCGGCATTTGATGATGTTGCAGATGTAGACCTCGGACCGGGGAATCCCCATTCCCTTTTCAATCATATCCGTCAGAAGCTGCCCGGCGCGCCCCACAAAGGGCAAACCCTGACGGTCCTCATCCGCGCCCGGCCCTTCCCCCACGAACACCAGCTCGGCCTTGGGATTCCCGGACCCGAACACAATAGTTGTGCGGCCCTTCCACAGCTTGCAGCGGCGACAGTCGCCCAAATCCTCTTGAATCGTTGGCAAACTCTCGCCGGAAGAAGACGCCGCAAATAAATCTCTGCTCCTGGCTTGGCGAGCCGGTGTGGGAAGTGAAGAGCTGGCAGTGAGCGCCGACGCCTCTGCCTCTGCGGACACCCGGTCGCTGGCCGAGCGAGTTTGGTCTAGTTCTGTAACCGCTGCCTGGCTGGCTGGAGACGCCGCGCTTTCCTCCCCACTGGAAGAACCAGCGCCACGCAGATACAAATGAGTGAACCCCAGTTGGCGGTAGTACTTCAGCCAGTTGGCAAGCTCGCGCGACAGTGCCTTCTCAGGATTTTCCATGGGACTGAACTCTGACGATTTCGTTCAGAATTTCGTTGGCCACCTCGATCTTTTTCAAGCGCGGCAGTTGCCGCTCCAGTCCGTCGCGGCCCAGGATGGTCACGGTGTTGAAGTCGGAATCAAAACCGCTTCCGTTTTTGCCGACCTCGTTGGCCACCACAAAATCGAGGTGCTTGGCTTCGAGCTTCGCACGGGCGCTGGTCACCAGGTTTTCCGTCTCGGCTGCAAATCCCACCACAATCTGGTCTTTCTTGCGGCGGGCAACCTCGGACAGGATATCCTCGGTGGGTTCCAGGAGCAACGACAGATCCTTGCCGGTCTTCCGCATCTTTTGTCCGGCGCGCTTCCGGGGACGGTAGTCGGCTGGAGCCGCTGCTTTCACCAAAATCGAAGCCTCCGGCAGCCGTTCGAGAACAGCGGCACGCATCTCGGCCACCGTGGTCACGGGGATATACTCCACCCCTGGAGGCGGCTGCAAAGCGGTAGGCCCGCTGATGAGCAGCGTCCGCGCTCCTCTGCGATGCGCGGCCTCAGCCACGGCATAGCCCATCTTGCCGCTCGACCGGTTGCTGATATACCGGACCGGGTCGATCTCTTCTCGCGTGGGCCCGGCGGTCACCAGCACCACTTCCCCTTTCAAGTCCTCCCGCACGCCGAGCGTTTCGAGGATTCGCTGCAGGATGGTTTCCGTCGCGGCGAGGCGTCCGGGGCCGGTCATCCCGCAGGCCAGGTAGCCGTCATCCGGCTCGACGATAGAAACGCCCCTCTTCCGCAAGGATTCCAGGTTGTCGCGCGTGGCCGGGTGTTCCCACATGTTTACATTCATGGCGGGAGCCACCACGACCGGAGCCTTTGTGGCGAGATAGAGAGTGGAGAGGAAGTCATCCGCGACGCCGTGGGCAAACTTCGCCAGGCAATCCGCCGTGGCCGGGACCACGGCCAGCAGGTCAATGGATTGCGCCACCGCAATATGCTCAATGGCGCTTTCCACGTTCGCGTCCTGTTGGCCGGAACCGAACATATCGGTGATGACCTTTTGTCCGGTGAGGGCCGCAAAGGTGAGCGGGCGGACGAACTCCTGCCCGTGGGCCGTCATGATGACCTGCACTTCGAGGCCCTTCTGCTGCAACTCGCGCACCAGTTCCGCCGCCTTATAAGCGGCAATCCCGCCCGTGACGCCAACGGCTACTTTCATAGTTCTACTTTTCGGGTTCTGCCCGTCCGTGCATTTCCCTGCCCTTGTGCAAGGGTCTTCCCTTCTTGCTCGTCATTTCTTACTCTTTTTAGAGGAAGCCTTCTTTTTCAGGTCTTCCTCGGAATCCGGCAGCGGTGGAAATTCAAACTGCAACACACCGGCGCTCAGTTCCTCTTGCGCAATCTTGGTATGCTTGCGTACCGTGGTGTGTATCAGCGATTTGGCCCCGCCCTGTAACTGCCTGGCCCGTTTGGCAGCCAAGAGTATAAAGCGATATTTGCTGTCGATGTTGTCGGTGCTATCCGGCATTCATTAGCCTCCAAAAGTTGCAAGGATCGGTTGGACTCGTGTTTGCACACGCTCTTTCAAACAGCTCTCCGCCAGAGCCCGCATGGACTCTAAGGCCTTGGGCTCCGGCTGCGCCTGCGATTCCTTTTGCAGACGCCACCTCTCCGTCAGCACAATGGCTTGCAACTGCTCGGCGGAGCGCTCCAACTGATCGTTGATGAGAATATAATCATACTGATGATAACCTTGTATTTCCTGGGCCGCGTCCTGCAGCCGCTTCCGAATCACCTCCTCGGAATCCTGACTCCTGTGCCGTAGTCTCCACTCCAGCTCCTTGCGGGAGGGCGGCAGGATAAAAATGGAGACCGCCTCCTGAATCTTCTTCTTCACCTGGACGGCCCCTCGCACGTCAATATCCAGTAGCAGGTCTTTTTTTCCTTCCAGGGCCTCATCCAGAAATCGGCGCGCCGTCCCGTAGTAGTTCCCAAAGACCTCGGCCCATTCCAGCAGCCCCTGCTGCCGGACCATTTCCTGGAACTCCTCGCGGGTCACAAAAAAATACTCCTTGCCATTTTGTTCCTGTCCCCTCGGCGGCCGCGTCGTATAGGAGACGGAGAAATGAAGTCCGTCCAGCTCCTGCAGCAACCTTCCCACCAGCGTGGTTTTTCCGGAACCCGATGGGGCTGAAATGATAAAGATGCCTGTCTTCATAGTTCCGGGACGCCTCTGGCCGCGCCGCGCAGCATGCCGCTCTCCTATTGCAGGTTTTGCACCTGTTCCCGTAATTGCTCGACCTCCGCCTTAATCTCCAGACCTACTTGCGTCATCGGAAGCCCGTTCTCACCCAGGGCCGTGATTTTCGAGAGCGATGTGTTCAGTTCCCGATTCATCTCTTGCAAGAGAAAATCCAGTTTCTTTCCCGCATCGGCCTCCTCATCGAGCAGTTTTCGAAATTGCGCGGTATGCGCTTTCAGCCGGGCGATCTCCTCGCTGATATCGGCACGGTCAGCCAGCAAGGCGGCTTCCTGCGCCATCCGGGCAGGGTCGAGGCCCGATTCTCCCAGAATCGCCTGCAGGCGGTCCTGGAGCCGTTGACGGGCTCGGGGGACGGTTTCGGTCCTCATCTGTTCCATCCGTTCCACAAAAACAGCGACCCGATCTACATGCGAACGCAAATCTGCTTGCAGGAGCCTGGCTTCCTCTGCGCGCATCTGATCCCAACTCTGCAAGGTTGCTTCCAGGGTCTTCCAAAAGGCGGCCTCGATCTGAGGCGAGACATCCCCGGAAGAAGAG
>JADFGZ010000387.1 GCA_022567475.1 Acidobacteriota bacterium
CTGAATGGTGACCTGCCGGGGTTGGATTTGCCATCCGCTGAAATCTGTCCCGTCGTAGGCCAGCTTCATCAGAAGGTTTCGCCGTGTGTCTTTGTATTTCTTTGGGTCTTTCTTCGGGTATTGCTTGGGGTATTGGGGGGGGGATTCCTCCGGGTATTCCGATGCGCTGCTCATGATGTGTGGCCTGTCCGCTGCAAGGCTAAGGCCGGGGTCGTTCCAGCCGTTCCCCTGTGCGGTGCAGGAGGCTTTCCATTGCAACCGCACCAGCCTAGCAACTCCGGCTAAAAAAGCCCAGCGGATTTCCGGAATGTCCATTCGATGAGATTCTTGTTGCACAACGGCACGGCGGATGATGAAATGGGTGGCGACATCATTTTGACTCCCGGCGGAAGAATCCTGCTGGGTGAGGAACCGGCTTTTGCTGCAAGGCGCGAAGAGCCGGCGGAATCGAAGCCAATGGCGGATAAATTCTTTGATTTAGAGCAAGCGGAAAAGCTTCTGCCGCAACTCCAGCGATGGCTGGAGATTGCTACCGGCGCGAGGAAAGAACTGGCGGAAATTGAACAAGAGTATGCGCGCATGGTGGAAGACATCTCGTTGTTGGGGGGGCGGATGATTGATGTGCCGCACTTCTCCCGGCGCAAGCAGGAAAAGAAGCAATGGATTTCCCGGCTGCAGAATACTGCCCGCAAGATTGAAGACTCCGGATGCTTGCTGAAAGATTTGGAAGCGGGCTTGGTGGATTTTCCTTGCCAAGTGGATGGCCGCGAGGTGTATCTTTGCTGGAAATCAGGCGAGCCAAGCATTCAGTTCTGGCACAATACCGATGAGGGATTCGCGGGCCGCAAGCCGGTCGACGGCAAACTGCTGGAGCAACTGAAACACAGACGCCCGAGTTAGGAACCGAATTGAGAACACTAATTGAGAACCTTGGATAACGCCCAGCCGGAATTGGGATAGAATAGTCTTTCCGGAGCAGGGAACCGAATCAACACCACCGATGGAAGATCGAGGGATTTACGATGCGCACTGAATGGTTGAAAAAGCGCGAGGGTGAGAATTGCCCCACGCAGATGCATTACGCCCGAATGGGAACGCTGACGGAAGAAATGCAGTATGTAGCCCAGCGCGAAGGGCTGGAGGTGGAACACGTCAGGGCGGAGGTGGCCCGGGGCCGCATGATCATACCGGCCAATATCCATCACGCGAATCTGGAACCGATGTGTATCGGCGTAGCTTCCCGGTGCAAGATCAACGCCAACATCGGCAACTCCGCCGTCAGCTCCCAGGGGGAGGAGGAGTTGGATAAGCTGCACACCGCCGTCCACTACGGCGCCGATACCGTCATGGACCTTTCCACCGGCGGCGATATCCCGGGAATTCGGAAAGCCATCATCGAAAAATCGCCGGTGCCCATCGGCACGGTCCCTATTTACGAGGCTCTGACGCGGGTTCGCAGCGTGCCCGACTTGACCGCCGATCTCCTTCTGGAGGTGAT
This sequence comes from Acidobacteriota bacterium, assembly GCA_022567475.1. Lineage (GTDB taxonomy): Bacteria > Acidobacteriota > Terriglobia > 2-12-FULL-54-10 > 2-12-FULL-54-10 > JADFGZ01. Next base: position 1,499 of record JADFGZ010000387.1, read on the forward strand.
CGAAGAGCAGGCGGAGCAGGGCGTGGACTATATGACGATCCACGCCGGAATTTTGATTGAATTTTTGCCGCTCGTCACCAAACGAATCACAGGCGTGGTCAGCCGGGGAGGCTCCATCCTGGCCCAGTGGATGGCCCACCACCACCGGCAGAATCCCCTGTACGAGCGCTTTGATGACATCTGCAAGATTTTCCGCAAGCATGACGTTTCTTTCTCGCTGGGCGACAGCCTCCGTCCGGGATGCCTGGCGGACGCCAGCGATGAGGCGCAGTTTTCCGAGCTGCGCGTGTTGGGTGATCTGACAAGCAAAGCCTGGGAGTACGACGTGCAGGTCATGGTGGAAGGCCCCGGGCATATCCCCATGGACCAGATTCAGCTCCAGGTCGACAAAGAGGTGGAACTGTGCCACGAGGCTCCTTTCTATACGCTGGGGCCGCTGGTGACCGACATTGCCCCTGGCTATGACCACATCACCTCCGCTATCGGAGCCGCCATGATCGGCTGGTACGGAGCTGCGATGCTCTGCTACGTCACCCCCAAAGAGCACCTGGGCCTTCCCAACAAGGAAGATGTCCACCAGGGGATGATTGCCTACAGGATTGCCGCCCACGCTGCCGATGTGGCCCGCCATCGTCCCGGCGTCCGCGACCGCGACGACGCCCTCTCCCGCGCCCGTTACCAGTTCGACTGGAACAAGCAGTTTGAGCTTTCCCTCGACCCGGACACGGCCCGCTCCATGCACGATGAAACGCTTCCGGAGGAGGGGTACAAAGACGCGCATTTCTGCTCCATGTGCGGACCGAAATTCTGCTCCATGAACATGTCGCAGGCGCTGGAACGTTTTAATGAAGAAGGCGCGGCTTCCCCGAAACCGCTGGTGATGCTGGCGGGTCAGAGCGAAACCCCGAAACGGTAACCCCCGCCGCGAAAACCAGCGACCTGCGCCACCGCTGCCAAAGGGACTCAGTAGAGCGCCTGCTTTTCTATTCAGCAAACCGGCAGTCATAATGAACCGCGGGCGATGGATTCGCCCACACCCGGTTTCCGATTTGCCCCTCTTGCCGTGAAGACTCTGAGTATCAACTAGCCGATTCCAGAACAGGTCTCCCAAATTTACGATTCGCGTTATAATAAAAGAAGAAAGGGAGAGGAAATATGCCTGGAATTTTGAGCCAGGTCGCCAAGGCCTTTCGAGAGCTAAATCCGGAAGAGCTTGTCCGTGAGGCAGACCGGGCACTCTCGCTGGCGCTCGTCGCAGGCACTCCGGAGGAGTTGAGCCGGATGGAAGCCTTTTTCGCGCCCACCTCCCTTGGCCGGCACAAAGCCGAGCAGGTCCGTCAACGGTTATTCCCCTTCCTCTATCCGCTCAGCCCGTCCCAGGAACAGATGCTGCGCGATTTTGATTTGGTGGTCTGCTCTCCAGGCGTCACCGAAGGCGTTGGGCCGCTTTCTCCCTATGTCTATATTTTTGGCCGGGTGGATTCGCGGACTTTCGTGAAGGAAATCCTGCGGGACAGATGGGACTTGGCGCTGCCTCTGGCCAAGAACTTCCTGCCGTTCCGGGGTCCTGCACAGCAGCGCTGGATTCACTCGATAGCGTTCGAGAGCGCCCTGTTTGCGATGATGACGGCGGTCCCGAATATATTGCCCACACCCTTCTCCTTGCCCTGGGCAGCCACGGAGTTTGCTTCGTGCACCGTATTTCTGACGGCCAATCAAATGCGTCTCGCCTTTATCATTGCCGCCTCCAGCGACTCCGCCGTTGGGTTCCGCGAGCAGAAAGGGCAGTTGACGGCGATTGCGGCGGCGGCTCTCGGCTGGCGGTCGCTGGCCCGCGAATTGGCCGGCAAGATTCCAGCAGGCCGCGGCCTGTTGAGCAAAGGGTTGATGGCTTACGCAGGGACCTATGTTACGGGAGTTACGCTCGAACAGCTCCATGCCCTGGGCCGCACCCTGACGCGCGAAGAAAAGCGCCAAGCCTTTGAAGATGCCTATGGTGCCGGACGCGCAGTGCTGGACAAGGTCTTGAAGGCCAGGGGT
>JADFGZ010000388.1 GCA_022567475.1 Acidobacteriota bacterium
CTCACCGTCGAGGCCAGGCTCGATTACAAAATGCTGCAGTTGATCGTTTCGTAGAACGTAGATACCGTTGGACGTACCCGCGAACAAGGCGCCTCCCCAAGGTTTTATCGCCAGCACGATCTCCCTCAGGTCGTATTTCTTTGTACTTCCTGTGGCAAGCTCGTATCGCAGGAGCCCGCCAGAGTAGTCCCCACCCTCGGGATTGCGAACCAAGCCTATCCAGACGGCGTCCCCTGGCCCCCCCAGAAATAAGGCGGAAGATGACCAAGGGGCCAGAGCGGGTGGTGAAAAGATCACGTACTTTTTTTGCTCGGGATCGAAATAACCGACCCCACCGACCCCGGAATAGCCTTCCCCATCGTAGAAAGTTTTGCCAAACCAGAAGCGGTCCCCAACGATCTGGTAAGGCCCAATTCTCTCTTCGATCGTCCAATCCATTACGCGGCCTTGCTGCTCGTCTCGCTCGGGGCGCGCGCGTCTGTGCTCCTCCAGGCTGGACTGTGGGAAGGGGTATAGCTTATAGCCTTCTTCGGTCCGCTCGGCCACGTCCACGGTAGCACGCGAACCTTGCGAAGCGCCAAAAGAGACGAAGAATTTTCCCGCAGAATCAATCGGGAGAAAGATAACCGAAGCATCCCGGTGGTCGGTGCGGTAAGCCGACTCCTGCACATATGGAGCGGACGGACCGGTGCCCTGCAACTGCTGCACGTAATCGGCAACGTGGGCGAGCACTTCCTGCTCCTCCGCTCCGGTGACGAGAGCGGGCCCCGTCCTTTCCCATACCGCCACCAGCGGCTTCTTCCCCGAGTTGCCCACAAAGTACTGTCGCAACCGCCCCTCCCGGCGAGCCATGGGAACGGACCTCCATGATCGCCAGACAATTTTCCCGACAGCCACGGGCGAGTATCGGACTTTTCCCAGCAACCGCTGGGACCGTATATCGAAGAAGAGTTTCAGCCACTCCGCACGAATGCCGTAATCGGACACCGTGCGCCAAAGGACAATCGAACTGGAATCCGCACGGTCTACCCCTACCACGCTGGTCCCGTAATTACTCTTCAGAACCGCCAACTCCCAGATTCGATCCGGGTTGGCAGTTTCGGCCAGAAATAAACCCAACAAATCGTCCTGGTTCCACCAAAAGTGTTGCATCGGGAAGCTGACACTGTCCCATCCCGGAATGGGAGCGCCCCCGCGAATCAACAGCAGGGTGTACTGCTCGTCCAAAACCTTTTTGTAGAAGGTTTGAAAAGAGACGATGTCCGGATTCACCTTGTGAAAATAGGGAATGACGGCGGTTTCGCGGAAGTTGGGATTGGGAATAGCTTGGGCGTGGACGAAAACGGGGGCTGTCAGAAGAAGGAAACTTATCAAAACCAACCGCATAACTTTTCCTCCCCAGAGCTTCTGCTGGAATCCTATGGCTCCAGCCGGGCACACATATGGGACCGTTCCCTCACGGTCGCGGCTCTGATTTGTTTTCCGCTGGATAAATGACGACTTTGCGGTAGGGACCCCCGCCATCGCTTTCGGTGCGCACCGCCGGGTTTTCCTTCAGGGCCAAGTGGACGATGCGCCGGTCGCGGGAGCTCATGGGGTTCAGAGAAAAGGGCATGCGTCCGTGGGCCACTCGCTCGGCTGCCGTCTCGGCCATCAACCGCAGCTCGTCGAGACGCAATATTCTATAATCCCGGCAGTCGAAGACGATCTTGCCCTGCTCGGTCAGCGGCAGGCGCAGAGACTTGGTGACGATCTGTTCCAGCGCCTCCAGCAGCTCGCCGCCGCGCTCCAAAAGGAGATCGATGTCGGGGCCGGAGAAATTCACCACCAACTCCGGGCTTCCCAGGTCGCGATATCTCTCCGTTCCCGCCTGCATCTGAAATTGCAGGTCGAACCTGGCCTGCTGCAGCAGCGGGCCGAGCAACTGCTCCACTTGCGGCTTCACTTTTCCCAGATCCAATGCTGCCATCCTATTTCTCCACTTTCCCCACCAGAGCTTTTTTCTTCTTGCCCGAGGCGGCTCGCTTGGCCTCAATCAAGTGCTTCATCTCGATGCGGTTAATGTACACCTGCTGCGCGATCCCCATCAGGTTGCCCGTCAGCCAGTAGAGCACCAGGCCGCTCGACAGACCCCAAAAGAAGAACAGAAACATCACGGGCATGAACATCATGATCTTCTGCTGCGTCGGGTCCGGCGAGGTGGCCGGGCTCATCTTTTGCAACAGGAATTGGGTGCCGCACATCAGCAGCGGCAGCACCTTGATGGAGAACGATTCGGGCGACGAAAGGTCCTGAATCCACCAAATCCAGGGGGCTTGCCGCATCTCGATGCTGGAGATCAGGACCCTGTAAAAGCCGATAAAAAAGGGAAGCTGCAGCAGCATCGGCAGGCAGCCCCCGAGAGGGTTCACGCCGTTCTTCTTATACAAGGCCATGGTCTCGCTCTGCATATCCTTCTTGCGCGGGTCGTTAAACTTGTACTGCTTGTACTTCTCCTGGATGGCCTTGATCTGCGGCTGCAACCGCTGCATCTTCATCATGGAGCGGAGGCTTTTGAGCTTCAGCGGAAACAGCAGCATGTTGATGAAGATCGTCAGCAGGACAATGGACCAGCCGTAATTGCTGACGATGTTGTCGTGGACCCACCGCAACCCCATAAACAGGGGCTTGGCGATGAACCCGAACCATCCATAGTCCACCAACTCCGGCAGAAGGGCATCCACCTCGGCCAGCACGTCGGTCGCCTTGGGCCCGACATATAACCGCATGCTGTTCTCCGGAGAAGCCCCGCTCCCCACGGCCACCCCTATCGCAGGGCTCATCTCGTCCTGGCCGGGCAGCCTGATCTCGTGCCGGAAGGCGGTCACCCGCAGCGGGCCTTGCTGCGGCAGAAAGACAGCCGAGAAAAAATGGTCCTCAATTCCCGCAAATCGAAACGGACCGCTGGCTACAGTTTCCTCTCCCTCCACGTCGCCGGGGTCGAGACGCACCATGCCCTCCGGCTCCCGGTAAATGACCCGTATCCCTCCCATACCCGGCCCCGCCGTTCGCATCTCGCCGAAGGCTCCCGGCCACGCAATCCCGTGGCCGATGGCTCTGCCGTCGCGAGAGAGCGAGGTCTCGGTCTCCACCACATAACTGTCGCGGGAGAAAATGATCTGCTTGCGGACGGCGACCCGGCCGCTGCTGTACTCAAACGTCAAGGTGCCGGGAACCGGCAACCGGCCCCTCGCAGAGGAGATGAACAGCGCTGTGTTGATCTCATCCCGGAGGGCCCGTTCAGAAACCCACAGGGAGAAGGGTTCGCCCGCTTGAGCCGCCGCCTCGGTATGCACCAACTCCAGCGGATTGCCCTCGGGGTCGAGATAGTCCTTCAGTTTCCAACTCTTCACCACCGCCCCGCGCGTGGAAAAGACGACCTGATAGAGATCGGTCTCCACGGTGATTTCCTGCTCGGTTCCTCCTGCTGTCGGCGCCATCTGGAGCGCTGGAAACTCTGGCGCTTCTCCTATTAGCGCCGGAGCTGCG
>JADFGZ010000099.1 GCA_022567475.1 Acidobacteriota bacterium
GGGCTGCCGTCTGCCCGGTCTTTTTCCCCTTCTTCGTTTCCTTTTGCGCTTCCGGCTCTTTCTTTTGCAGCCACGACATCATGCCGCGCAGTTCCTGCCCCACGCTTTCCACTTGATGCGCCTTTTCCTTCTCCCGCAGGCGGTTGAAGTTGGCGCAGCCATCCTGATTTTCCTGGATCCATTCTTTGGCGAACGAGCCGTCCTGGATGTCGCTCAGGATTTTCTTCATCCGTTCCCGGACTTCCGGGCCGAGCAGCCGTGGTCCGCGCGTCAAGTCGCCAAACTCGGCTGTATTGCTGATGGAGTCGCGCATGCGTGCCAGCCCGCCTTCGTAGATGAGGTCCACGATCAGCTTCACTTCATGGATGCATTCAAAGTAAGCCATCTCCGGCTGGTAGCCGGCCTCGACCAGCGTCTCAAAGCCCGCCTTCATCAGAGAGGTCAGCCCTCCGCAGAGCACCGCCTGCTCGCCGAACAGGTCCGTTTCCGTCTCTTCCCGGAAGGTGGTTTTCACCACGCCCGCCCGCGTGCTGCCGATGCCATAGGCATAGGCCAGAGCATAATCCTGCGCTTTTCCGGAGGCGTCCTGCGCCACCGCGATCAAAGAAGGAACTCCGCGGCCCTCCTGGTACACTCTCCGCACCAGATGGCCCGGCCCCTTCGGCGCGACCATCACCACGTCGGCGGTCGGCGGGGGAATAATCTGTTTGAAGTGGATGCTGAAACCGTGGGAGACCATCAGGACCGCCTGGGGCTTCAGGTTGGGCCGCACGTCGTTTTCAAACAGCTCCCGGTGGCGCTCGTCCGGCGCCAGGATTTGAATCAGGTCGGCCTTGCGCACCGCCTCCGGCGCCGACAGCACCTCAAAGCCATCCGCAACAGCTTGCCGGGCCGAGGGTCTTTCCGGAGACAATCCCACCACCACCGTAAATCCGCTGTCCCGCAAATTCTGCGCCTGGGCGTGACCCTGGCTGCCATATCCCAGCATGGCGATTACCTTGTCGCGCAACAGGTCCGGCCGCGCATCGCTTTCATAAAAGATTTCCATTTGTATGCCCCTTCTATTTTTCAGAATAATAATGCCAGCAAACTTTTTCGGATGCCGGACAGCTTTTGAACTTCCAGCTCAGGCTTTACCCGCTGCCGGGCAAACTGTCCGCTGCCTGCGATACACCGGCTGGAGTTGTTGCGGACCAAGCGGACCAGTGAGATATCCCTGCCATCCTCGCCTGCAAAAACCCTCAGTGTTAATTAAATGCCCGGATGGGGTCATTTGTGAAATTCATAATTATTATGGTTTTTATAAATATTATTTATAGTTGAATGTTGCCTGAATTGCCCCTGGGGCTGTTCTTGTTGCGAAGCCCAATGGCGGGCCGGTCCTAGTGGGTTAGGAAGCGTTCAGCGGAATGGTTTTTGAGGGGAAATTTTTGGTGGCAAAAAGCACACCCCCCCGAGGTGTTGCTTTCGAAATTTGCTTGAGGAAAAGATTCCTCATCCGATAAGCTAGGGTGGATGTCGGAGCTGAACTACTCGGTTGTTGCCTACCTTTCTGGCGGGTTGCGCGATTTCGTGGACGGTTTTCGCAAGCGGCTGAATCCGAACTTCGCCGACTGGCTGGCGCACGTGTCGATCTTGCCGCCTCGTCCGCTGCAGGCGACGCAGAAAGAGGCGGTGCAGGCGATCCAAAGAAGGTGTGCCCAGTGGGAGCCCTTTCAGGTGGGCATCGACGGCGTCGCTACTTTCTGGCCGGTCAGAGGAGTCGTGTATCTTTCCCTTTCTTTTGGGTCCCAGCTTTTGGTTGAGCTGCACGACGCTTTGAACTGCGGCGGGCTGGAGTGCGTGGAGCCTTACCCCTATGTTCCGCACGTCACCATTGCGCAGGAACTGGATGAAGCCGGCATACATGCGGTGCTCGAAGATGTTTCTCGCCAATGGAGCCGCTTCGCCGGAGAGCGCGCCTTTCATCTGGAGTCGCTCTCGCTCGTGCAGCAGACCCCGGAGAACGGTTGGAATGATTTGGCGACGCTTCCCCTGGGGAGCCTGTTGACCCCTTCCCGCAAATAAAAGACGCCTCAGGGCGTTCAGGACATCGTATCCTTCCAGTTACTGCCCGATTGCTACCCAATTACTACCAAGATATAGTCTCTCCCGGGCAGGGAAGCTACAATATCTGGAACAACCCGGAAGGCACTCCGCCCTTCCATGGGAATTTCTTAATAACATTTTCCTTGACAACATTCAGCCTATTGGGGTATCAAGTGGGTGCAAGTGGAAATAAGTAGAAAAAATTGGACTAAAACTTTAATACCGTCCCCCCGGCGGCCGTCCTAATGTTACGAGGAAACTATCCAGCCCGTATCGATGAGAAAGGGCGCCTGAAAATCCCGGTGCCCTTCAAAGAGGAACTGGAGAACACCTATGGGGAACAGTTCTGCGTGACCAGCCTCGACGGACAGTACGTGCGGATCTATCCACTCGAGGAGTGGACTCAGATCGAAGAGAAGCTCTCCCGGAATGCGACCTTCAACCGGACGAGGCGGAAATTCTTGGATCGCACGAATTATTTTGGGCAGATCGTCACGTGGGACAAACAAGGCCGGTTGTTGATTCCGTCCGTGCTGCGAGAAGCGGCAGAGATGAAAGGCGACGTGGCCGTGCTGGGCAATCTGACGTATCTGACGGTTTGGAATAATGAGCGGTTCCTGGCCGAGATTCAGAATAATCCGATTACGCCGGACGACGAACGGATTCTGGATGAGCTGGGAATTTAAGCCGGAGCTGCCACAGGCAGCACCCGGCACGAGCCCTGTGAGCGGCAGGGCTTGCTGCGAAGCTTTCGAGTGGATGAGGTAAGGCATTCAAGGAAGCCGGTGGAGCGGAGACGCCGCTTCCGGCGGGGAGCATGCTCCCAGGGCACAGCCGATGCATATCCCCGTTTTGTTAGGGGAAGCGGTGGAATGGCTGGCCATCCGGCCCGAAGGCGTCTATGTGGATGCCACGGCGGGCGCCGGAGGCCATAGCCGGGCCATTTTAGAGAATTTGACCACGGGTCGGTTGATCGCGTTGGACAAAGACCCGCTGGCAATCGAGATCGCTCAGGAGGCGTTATTACCGTACAGGCACAAGCTCACGCTGGTGAACGAAGATTTTACCGGCTTGTTCCAGCTCCTGCGACGGCTCCAATTAACTGGGGTGGACGGAATATTGGCTGACCTCGGCTACTCACAGATGCAGATCGAAACTCCTGGGCGAGGTTTCAGCCTGAAGGCGGAGGGGCCGCTGGATATGCGCATGAATCCGAACGAGCGCCTCACTGCCGCGGAGATCGTAAATCGGTTCGGCGAGCGCGCACTCGCCGGCCTGATTTACAAATTTGGAGAAGAAAGGAGGTCGCAGAGAATCGCCAGAGCGATTGTTCGGGCGCGGCCAATCCGGAGCACGGTACATTTGGCAGACCTGATCGAAGCCTGTCTGGGGGGCAGGCGGGCCGCGTCCCGAGCAATCGGAAAACGGATTCACCCGGCAACGCGAACCTTTCAAGCGTTGCGGATTGCGGTGAACCGGGAACTGGAATTGCTGGAAGCATTTTTGCAAGCTGCCCCGGAGTGTTTGGCTCCGCAAGGAAGGTTGGTCATCATCAGTTTTCATTCATTGGAAGATCGTATTGTGAAGCGGCAGTTTCAGCAGTGGGCCCGGGCAGGCCGGATGCGGAACCTGACGCGCCATGTCGTCCGTCCGGCCCCATCCGAGGTGTGGGCAAACCAAAGGTCCCGCAGCGCGCGCTTGCGGGCCGCCGAACGGCTGCCGGAAAGCTCCCCGGCTGGGTCGCCGGAAGCCGCAGGGGAGACCGGAGATTCATAGAAAGTTTGTTGAGAACGTTTGTTGAGAACTGTGGAATGAAGGATATCTGTTTCGTAATGCCGATTGACAATTCCCGGCTCGTGCCGGTGGCGGACCCGCATGCGGCCCGGAAATGCCTTTCCATCGCCTTGCTGGCAATCTTTTGCTTTGGGACCGTTTTGTTTTCCGCGTGGCAAAGTTTCGAATGCGTGCAGTACGGCTACCGCATCGAGAGGCTGCAGCGGGAGAAGCAGCAGACGCTCGAGGCCAACCGCAAACTGCGGCTGGAGGTAGCCTCCCTCGGCGACCCTGTCCGCATTGACACCATTGCCCGCAACCAATTGGGGATGACATCTCTTTCTCCCGCTCAAATCGTCAGCGGGGAAGCCTCCTCTCTGGCGCCGGAAGTTTCCGTGCTGGCAAGGGTGCGCCGCCTGGCTGCTCCGCTTCCGCCGCAGGCAAAGAATGTTGCCCTAGTGGTGCCTTAACGATAACTGCTACGGGAGCTGCCACGGGCGATTTCACGTACGGGTGGTTTAGAAAACTCGCGGAGAATCCGGGAAGCGTGAAACTCCCGGCGAGAGCCGTGACGGACTTTTATTTTGGAACGCTCGACTGCCAGGGGACATGAAGCCACTTCCCCGACGCCATCTGATCGTCGTCCCTGCCATCCTGCTCGCGTGGGTTGCCCTGGTTTTTGCCCGCCTCGTTGATCTGCAAGTCCTCCAATATGATTTCTTCACTCGCCGTGCACGGCGGCAGCAAGAGCGCACCGTGGAGGTGAGCCCCGTGCGGGGCATGATTTACGACCGGAACCTCCGGCCGTTGGCGATGAGCATTGAGGTGGAATCGGTCTTCGCCGTTCCCACGGAGATTCCCAATCCGGAAAGCACGGCAAAATTGCTGGCTCCGGTGCTGGACCTGGACCCGGCCGAAGTGCGGCGAAAGCTCCAGGGGACTCGTTTCTTCCGCTGGATCAAACGCAAGGTGTCCGCACGGGAGGCTGACCGCATCCGTCAGTTGAATTTGAAGGGCGTTTATTTTCAGAAGGAGAGCAAGCGGTTTTATCCCAAGCGGGAGATGGCTGCTCATGTGCTCGGCCACGTCGGCATGGACGACAACGGGCTGGCAGGCGTCGAACTCCGTTATGAGAAGAGCATCCGGGGGCGTCCCGGCCAGTTGATTATCGAAAAGGATGCGCGGCAACGCTGGTTCAGCCGTTCCGGACGGCCGCCGGAAGCCGGAGAAAATCTGGTCCTGACCTTGGATGAAAATATCCAATATATTGTCGAGCGGGAGTTGGATGCCGCGATGGAGCAAACGCGCGCCCTTTCCGGCAGTGTCGTCGTGCAGGATCCATTTACCGGGGAGATTCTGGCAATGGCAAGCCGGCCCACCTTCAACCCCAACACCTATGGCGAGACCGACCCGGAGGCGTTCCGGAACATGGCCGTCAGCGCGGCCTTTGAACCTGGCTCCACCTTGAAGATCTTTACGGCGGCGGCGGTTCTGGAAGAGGGACTAGCCCATCCGGAAGAATACATCGATTGCCAGATGGGCCAGATCACCCTGGCCGGGCATACCATCCGGGACCACAAGCCCTTTTCGCTGCTGAACGTCGGGGAGATTCTGCAATACTCCAGTGATGTGGGAATCATCAAGCTGGCGATGCGGCTGGGAGACGAGGGCTTGCACCGGTATCTGAGGGACTTCGGGTTTGGCGCTCCCACCGGGATCGAGCTTCCGGGCGAGAGCCGCGGCTTGACCAAGCCTCCGGAGCGATGGTCGCGAGTCTCCATCGGTTCCATCAGCATGGGGCAAGAGATCGGCGTCACGCCCATCCAGCTTGTGTCGGCTGCCTCCGCCATCGTGAACGGGGGCCGGTGGTTCCGGCCTCGCATCGTAAAGGAGCAGGCTCCTGCCGGCAACCTCCGGAAGGGCGAAGCCGGGGATTCCCGGCGGGTCATCGGTGAGGATACGGCAGCCATCTTGCGCCGCATGATGGTGAAGGTGGTCACCGACGGCACCGCACAGGAAGCGCAGCTCGCGCGTTACACGGCTGCCGGCAAGACGGGCACCGCGCAGAAAATTGATCCTGCCACCGGCACCTATTCCCTGACCGACTATGTAGCTTCCTTTGTCGGATTCGCCCCTGCTGAATCCCCCGTATTCACCATCCTGATCGTGATCGATTCTCCCCGGGGGGAAAAGCATGGGGGCGGTAATGTGGCTGCGCCGATTTTCAAGCGCATCGCCGAGCAAGCCCTGGCTTACCAAAATGTCCCGGCCACCGAACCTTGGGAGGCCGCCCCGGCTCCGTCCCTCGCCGCAGCGGATTCGGATTTCCCCGTGAGGTCCCCATCCATTCTCCCTTCCCAGCGGCGGGGAACGGGGCTAGCCGGGGATGGCTTGCCGGGGTCTGTAGCTGTGGCGGCGTCCCTGCCTCTCGCTCGCCGGGAGCCGTCCACGGGCACATACAATGGCTCGCTGGGTAGAATGAGACCGGGCACTCTCGTGACGCTCGATTCCAGCCTGACGGTTCCCAACTTTTTGGGGAAGACAGTCCGGGCCGTCGTGGAGCAATCCCTGGCAAAGGGTTTGGAGCTGCAGGTTGTGGGCAGCGGCGTTGCTTATGAGCAATTCCCCTTGCCGAACCTTTCCTTGCCGGAGGGAAGGAAGATCGTTGTGCGGTTTCGAGTCGGTGGAAGGACGCGGGAGCAGCAGCCGGCAGAGGCAGAGGCAGAGAAAAACAAGCGGCCTGCGATGCGCCTTCCCGTCGCAGGGTCCGCGCAGCAGGATACAACGGTTCCAGCCGCCGGTTAGCTGGGCATGGGGTCTGGAGGTATAATCGAACGTGTTGTTTTGTCTTTCCAGCCAGCGAGGAGCGCGCCGGTTGCGGGAAGCTGGGGTTTCAGCGCTGCCCCGCATATCCGATGCAGCGGCTCATGCTGTTCCAGCGGTCCAAACGGAATGAACCTTCAGGAGCTTTTCCAGCCGGTCTCTGGAGCCCGGATTTTCGGCGACCGTGAGTTGCCGGTCACCGGCTTGGAGTATCACTCCCGGCGGGTTTCGCCGGGACAGGTTTTTTTTGCCATTCGCGGCTTGGAACAAGACGGGAACCGCTTCATCCCGGAAGCGCTGAGCCGGGGCGCCGCTGCTGTTGTCAGCGAGTCCCCACCGGCTGAGAAGCCGGCTGCGGGACCCTCTGCCTGGATTCATGTCGCCAATGTCCGCAGGGCACTGGCCCTGACGGCGAGCCGGTTTTATGGGCATCCCTCCCGGCAGATCAAGCTGGCGGGCATCACCGGGACAAACGGCAAAACCACGGCGGCCTTTGTGCTGGCCTCTATTCTGGAGGTTGCCGGCTGGAAACCCGGCCTGCTCGGGACCATCGATTACCGTCTGGGTTCCGGGAAGAAGACGCGGCGCCGGACCGCGCCGAACACGACCCCGGAGTCTTTGGATCTTCAGAAAATGTTGCGGGAGATTGCCGATGAGGGAGGACGGTCCACGGTGATGGAAGTTTCCTCGCACGCCCTGGCGCTGGAGCGTGTCACGGGCTGCGCGTTCCATGCCGCCGTCTTCACCAATTTCTCCCGCGACCACCTGGATTTCCACGGGGATCAGGAGAGCTATTTTGCCGCCAAGGAGAAGCTTTTCCTCGCTTCCCCGGAAGGCGAAGCGCCGGTATTTGCGGTTCTCAATGCAGATGACGCTCGCTGTTCCACTCTGCGCAGCAAGACGGGCAGCCGAGTGATTACCTACGCAGTGGAAGCGACGGCCGATGTCACCGTCCGGAAATGGGCGGGGAGCCGGGAGCGGCTGGAATTCACGGCGGCGACGCCTGCGGGCCCCGTGGAAGTCAGCTCACCCTTGATCGGACGCCACAATGTTTATAATCTGCTCGCCGCCATCGCCGCGGCGATTACGTTCGAGGTTTCCCCGGAGGCCATGGCGCAGGGAATCCTGCCGGTGCGTGTTCCCGGACGCATGGAGGCCGTCGATCAGGGGCAGCCTTTTCGGGTTTTTGTCGACTATGCCCACACCGAGGACGCCCTGCGAAACATGCTTTCCTCCGCGCGGGAATTGACAACACAGGGCCGGGTTATTTTGGTGTTCGGCTGCGGGGGCGGCAGAGACCGCGACAAGCGGCCTTTGATGGGCATGGCGGCCGGAGCGTGCGATTGGGTCGTGCTCACCTCCGACAATCCACGGTCGGAGGACCCGATCCGGATTCTGAATGACGTGATCGTCGGCTTGCAAAAGGTGAAGACGAACTACACGGTGGAGCCGGACCGTGCGCAGGCCATTGAGCTGGCCCTGCGGGAGGCGCGCGCGGGCGACACCGTGTTGCTGGCTGGCAAAGGGCACGAGACTTGTCAGATTATTCAAGATCAGAGGCTTCCCTTCGACGACCGGGAGGTAGCCCGGAGGGTTCTGCTCGGGCTTGGATTTAATGTCGAGCAGGCAAAGTCGAATGGGCAGTCGGCGGGGAAGTGAATGAGAAGTCAGGAGTCAGAAGACAGAAGGCAAAAAGCAAAAAGAAGAAGCTAGAAGTCGAGGAAGACAGAAGTCAGAACGGAAAGAGGAAAGTGGAAAACGTTTTTCTCCTGACTCCTGACTTCAGTCTTCTTCCTTCTTCATAACGTCATGGAACTCAGCTTCGGTGAAATCGCCCGGATGATGGAGACAGCGCCGCCCTCGCAGCCAAATTTGCGGGCGACGGGTTATTCCATCGACTCGCGGACGATTCAACCCGGCGAGCTGTTTTTCGCCGTGCAAGGACAAAGGTTGGACGGCCATGATTTTGTTCCGGCAGCGCTGGCCGCCGGGGCCGCAGGCGCGGTGGTCATCTCCTCCCGCCGCGAGGATTTCCCTGCCGGCAGCCAGGCGAAACTGCTCGGGGTGCAGAATCCTCTGGAGGCGCTGCAAAGGCTGGCCGCAGCGGTGCGCCGCCGCTGGGGAGGGCCGCTGGTGGCTGTGACGGGCAGCGCCGGGAAGACCATTACCAAGCAGATGATCGCCTCGCTGCTCGGCACGCGCTTTCGGGTGCTCGCCAACGAGGGGAACCTCAACAATCACTTCGGCCTGCCGCTTTCGCTGCTGCGACTGCAGCCGGAAACGGAGGTGGGCGTTTTTGAGATGGGCATGTCCGGCCCCGGCGAGATTCGGTTGCTGGCAGGACTGGCGGCTCCGGACGTGGGGGTCGTGACCAACGTCAGCGCCGTTCACCTGGAGTTTTTTTCGGACGTGGAGGCGATTGCTCGCGCCAAGTTCGAGTTGATGGAGTCGCTCGGGTCCCATGCCTGGGCCGTTCTCAACGCGGAGGACCCCCGGGTATGCTCCTTCGGCGAACGGTTTCCAGGCCGCGTCCTTTACTTCGGCTTTTCGGGACCAGCCCATTTCCAGGCGCAGGACCTGGCACGAAACGGCAGCGGAGGGTTTCGGTTCACGGTCCCGGCGAAACCATTCCAGGCTGTGCCGCCGGGCTTGTCCTGGAAGAGCAACGTCTCTGCCGGGAAGGGGAAAGTGCCCGCCAGCGGCGCCATAGCAGGCGTAACGGAAAAAGAGTCTTCCGGGGAGTCCTTTCACCTGCCTCTGCTGGGGCGGCACAATGTGCTCAATCTGCTGGCCGCTCTGGCCGCCTGCTATTGCTTCGGCTTGCCGCCGGGTTCCTTGCGGGAAGCCGTCCGATCCTTGCGGCCCGCTCCCATGCGCGGCGAGATGATTCGGCTGGCGAACGGGGCGATGGTTGTGAACGATTGCTACAACTCCAACCCGGAAGCGCTGGATGCGATGCTGGCTTCCGTTGCCTCGCTCGACGCCCGGCGGCGCTTCGCGGTTCTGGGGGAGATGCGGGAATTGGGTCCGTCCTCCGAGACGCTGCATTATCGCTGCGGCCAGCGGCTGGGCGAGCTTTCCTTTGACGGGCTCTTTACGGTCGGCGACGGGGCGCGTCCGTTTGCCGACGGTGCGCGGGCGGCCGGGGTGCGTCCGGAAGCTCTGGCTCATTTTGCTTCCGCCGAGGAAGCGGCGCAAGGGTTGCAGGACCGATGGCGAGAGGGAGATGTGGTGTTGTTGAAGGCTTCGCGAACGGTGCATCTGGAAAGAGTGTGGGAGGTCTGGCAAAGGAACCCTTTGCCGCAGCGTTAACGATAGGTGCGATCCAGTGCTTTACTATCTTTTTTTCGAGCAGCTTTTCCCTTATTTCACGCCGTTCCGTGTCTTTCGGTACGTGACCTTCCGGACTGCCCTTGCCAGCCTGACGGCCCTGCTGATTTGCCTGGTGGTGGGTCCCTGGCTCATCGCGCGCCTGAAGGAATTTCAAATCGGGCAGTACATCCGGGAAGAAGGTCCCCGTTCGCACCAGGACAAGGCCGGGACCCCGACCATGGGGGGAGTCCTGATCAACGTGGCTATCCTGGTGCCGACGCTGCTGTGGGCGAATCTCTCGAATGTCCTGGTGTGGATGGTGATCCTGGCCACGCTGGGGTTCGGGTTGGTGGGATTCCTGGACGACTACTACAAGATTCGCCGCCAGCGCAGCCAGGGCCTCTCTGGCAGAACCAAGCTCTATCTGCAAATCCTGATCAGTTTTCTGGTGGGGATGGGGCTGGTCTTTTTGACCATACGGGGAAACTACTCAACGAACCTGAGCGTGCCGTTCTTCAAGAGCTTCACGCCGGACCTGCTGATCCACAGCTTGATGGAGAACCCCTACACTTATCCGCTGGCCTTTGGCTTCTTTCTTCTGTTTGTGGTGCTGGTCATCGTCGGGACCAGCAACGCCGTCAACCTCACCGATGGGTTGGATGGGCTGGCGGCCGGTTGCAGCATCGTCGCCGCCGGAGCGCTGACCGTCCTGTGCTACGTCACCGGACACGCCGTCTTTGCCCGCTACCTGGAGCTGCAATACATTCCGCAGGTGGCGGAGGTGACCATCTTTTGCGGCGCGATGGTCGGAGCCTGCATGGGCTTCCTCTGGTACAACTCCCACCCGGCGGAGATCTTCATGGGCGACGTGGGTTCGCTCGCCCTGGGTGGCGCCATCGGCACGGTGGCCGTCATCATCAAGCAGGAGATTTTGCTGCTGCTGATCGCGGGAGTCTTTGTGGCCGAAGCTTTGTCGGTGATCTTGCAGGTGGCTTCCTTTCAATTGTGGGGGCGGCGGCTGTTCCATATGGCGCCGCTGCATCACCACTTTGAGATGAAAGGCTGGAGCGAGTCCAAGGTCATCATCCGCTTCTGGATTGCGGCTTTGGTGCTGGCGTTGTTCTCGCTTTCCACGCTGAAGTTGCGTTAAAAAGCTGCGTTAAAAGCAGGCCGCCCGCGCAGTCTGGTTCTGCATCGGGACGACGGAAACAGAAAAGAGAGAAGGGGCGAGGAAAGAGGAAGAGGAAAAAGGAAAAGGATGGCCAAGCGTTATTCAACCGACCGCATTCTGTTTGCCGTGACCCTCTCGCTGGTTTTCTTCGGTTTGGTGATGGTCTTCAGCAGTTCCGCGCTCCTGGCCGCCGACCAGTACGGGAGCCCCTACACTTTTTTGGGGAGGCAAATGGCTTGGGCTGGATTGGGGATTGCGGCGATGTTGCTTCTGATGCGTCTCGATTATCGCCACCTGCGGCACCCGGCCGTCATCTTCCCCGGTATTTTTTTCACTTTTGTGCTGCTGGCTGCCGTGCTGATGACCGACGCTCATCAACAAACCAACCGGTGGCTCCGGTGGGGGTCTTTTTCGCTGCAACCCTCGGAGTTCGCCAAGCTGATGCTGGTGCTGTTTTTGGCGTACTTCCTGGAGAAACGCCGTCAATACATCAATGATTTTACCCGCACCTTGTTGCCCGCCCTTGCGTTGGTAGGCCTGGTGGTGGGTTTGATCCTGCGGGAGCCGGACCTGGGAACGCCCATTGTCATTGTGCTGATCGCGGCCATGATGTTTTTCCTGGCGGGTCTGCATCTGCGGTATTTCGCGTATCTGTTGCTGGCCAGTCTGCCCGCGCTCTACCTTTTGATTTTTCAAGTCGGCTACCGCCGCAACCGCATCCTGGCGTTTCTCGATCCCTATGCCGATCCCCAAGGGAGCGGGTTTCAAATCATCCAATCTTTTATCGCCGTCGGAACCGGCGGGCTTGCGGGGTTGGGCTTGATGAACGGAAAGCAAAAACTGTTTTTTCTGCCGGCTCCCCATACCGATTTTATTTTCGCTGTGACGGCCGAAGAGCTGGGCCTGGCGGGAGCCGCGCTGCTGCTTGGCTTGTTCGCCCTTTATTTTTGGCGCGGATGGCGCGCGAGCCTGCTGGCGCCGGATGACTTCGGGCGTTACCTGGCCGCCGGGTTAACCTTCATGGTGGTGGGCCAGGCTCTTGTGAATGTCAGCGTAGTGCTGGGTTTGATTCCCCCGAAAGGCATCCCGCTGCCTTTTATCAGCTACGGGGGAAGCTCCCTGTTTTTCAGTATGGTTGCCACCGGAATCCTGCTGAACATTACCCAACACACAGAATAACGATTGGCGGATGGAAACAGACCTATGAGACTCCTGCTGGCTGCGGGCGGAACGGGGGGCCATGTCATTCCCGCCTTAGTAGTGGCCCAGGAGCTTTCCGAGCGCAGCTCGTCTCACAAGGTGCTTTTTGCCGGAACGGCCCGGGGAGTGGAAAACAAACTGGTGCCCGCAGCCGGCTTTCCGCTGGAGTGGGTGGAGGTGGGGGCGCTGCAAGGGCAGCCGCCCGCGACCCGTCTGCTCAACTTTCTCCGGTTGCCGCGCGCCCTGTGGCAAGCTTCCCGGCTCCAGGAAAAATTCCAGCCCGACGTGGTGTTGGGAGTCGGAGGATACGCGGCAGGGCCTGTGATGCTGGCCGGGGGCATTGCCGGGATTCCCCTGGCGGCGCTTGAGCCCAACGCGTTTCCCGGCTTGGCAAACCGCTGGGTTGCTCCTTATGTAACCAGCGCTTTCCTGGCTTTCCCCCAGACGGCTTCTTACTTTGCTTCGGCGGCGCCCTCGGTGGTGGGAGTCCCTGTGCGGCGGGAGTTTTTTGCGGCGGAGCCGAAACGCCATCACCCGCCCTTTACGGTGCTTATCTTCGGAGGGAGCCAGGGCGCTCGGTCGCTGAACCGGGCGGCGGTGGAAGCCTTGCCGCTGCTGGCCCGGAACAAGGAGAATCTATTCCTCGTGCATCAAACCGGACAAAGTGAATATAATGCAGTGAAGGAAGCGTATGAAAAACATTCACTCCGTGCCGAGATTCTCCCCTACATCGAGAAAATGGCGGAGGCTTTTGCCAGGGCGGATGTGGTGGTTTGCCGCGCCGGGGCCAAC
>JADFGZ010000100.1 GCA_022567475.1 Acidobacteriota bacterium
TGCACCTCTGTCCCGCATGGTTACAGATACAGCAACAGCGCGGCAGCCGGCAATAAATATATCAGCGGGGAGTTTTATTTTGCCTCTGTTTCCTTCTTATCTTCTGCGGTAAACGGGCAAGCGTCTCATGCTTCGGATTCTGTTCCTTATTGCGGTTGCCTGGCTGGTTCGGTTCCTGTGGAGCGCCCTGCTCGGCGGGGCATCCCGCATGCAAGAATCCAAAAAGCGTCCCTTCGCGTCAAGCGGTCGGAGCCCCTCGCCAGAACCGAAAGTAATTACGGGAGAAATGAAAAAGGACCCCCAGTGCGGGACCTATGTTTCCACCGAGCTTTCTCTGAAATCCAGATACCGCAACGAAGTGCTCCATTTTTGCTCTCGCCAGTGCCAGGAAAAGTTTTTAGAGGCTCGGGCAGATAAGTCTGCGTGACACTCTGCTTTTTTGCCCAGCAGGGTCCCTCAGTAGTGTCTCGAGGCGATCCTCGAACGAACACCCCCTTTGGCTCGTTCACAAAACAACCGGCAAGGAAAGAAGAAGGAAGGAATGTTACGCCCGGCTTTTTGGGGAATCTCTTTCTGATTCTTGGGAATTGTTGGAAAGCTCGCGGACGTGACGGATGCCCGCCTTGCGGCAGCAGGCCTCCAGTTCCCGGACGATACGAACGGTCGCCCGCGGATCGTAGAAGTTAGCCGTTCCCACCTGCACGGCGGCCGCCCCGGCGCGCAGGAATTCAGCGGCGTCGGCGCCGCAGAGAATCCCTCCGATACCGATGACGGGAATTTGAACCGCGCGGACCGTCTGATAGACCAAGCGCAATGCCTGGAAACGAATGGCGGGACCGGAAAAACCCGCTGTTTTTGCGGGAATTGGCGGCTGACCTGGGGCCAGCCCGAATTGCATCCCCACAAACGTATTGACCAGGCAGAGTGCATCGGCCCCGGCGGCCTCGGCGGCTTGCCCAAAGGGGACAATGTCGGTGACGTTCGGCGAGAGCTTCACCAGCAAAGGGCGGCGGGAGACTTTCCTCACGGCTGCGGTGACCTCGCGGGTCAGCGCAGGGTCGCTTCCGAAGGTGATCCCCCCGCGCTTCGTATTGGGGCAGGAGAGATTCAGCTCATACGCCGCCAAGCCTCCTCCTGCGGCCTCCAGACGCCGAACTACCTCCACGTAGTCTTCCGTCGTTTCCCCAAAGACGTTGGCGATGACCGCAGTGTTGAGTTGCCCCAGCCGCGGAAGTTTTTCCCGCAGGAAGGCATCCACTCCAACGTTCTGCAGGCCAACGGAGTTCAGCATGCCGGAGGGAGTTTCCGCCAAACGGGGAGGCGGGTTGCCCGCCATGGGCTCGCGCGAGAGGCCTTTCACCACCAGACCGCCCAATTCATTCAAGTCCAGCAGCGGCTCAAACTCCACCCCATAACCAAATGTGCCGCTGGCTGCGATGACAGGGTTTTTTAGCCGCAGCCCGGCAAACTCTACCGCCATGTCGGGCGCTTTACTCATGAGGAACGCCTTCGATGCGCGCGGCTGTTGCTTGCTTCCCGGCAGACGCAGGCGGCAGGAGCGCCTCGCGCAGGACTCTTCCGGTAGCCGCAGCGGGCGGGTTGATCTGCAACACGGCAGCCAGGGTAGGGGCCAGATCGGCCGGGCTCGTCGCGGTATGAAACACCCCTGCGCGGAAGGGGCTTCCCCACAAAATCAGCGGAACTCGCCGGTCGTAGCTGTAGGGAGATCCGTGGTCCGTGCCGCCGCCGGGAAACGCCTCCACAAAAAACGGGGCGTAGCGCAATGCCAGGTCGCCTGACCGCCCGGGATAATAACTGCGGGCGTAAAGCGCCCTCATGGAATCTTCGGCAGCGCCCCCGGCCAACTGACCCGCCGTGTAATAAGCAACCACGCCATCCTGTTCAAGAGCTGCTTCTCCTGCCGTGCGGGCTACCAGTTCCTGATCCAGACTGTGCCGCTCCATGGCCTCGTGATTGAGATAAATCCAGGGGAAAACGTAACTCTCGATCCAATCCTCCCGGCCGAACCGCAAGACCAGGGTTTCGTTGATTTCACCGGTAAGCTTTTGGGAGTCGATGCGTCCTCCGCCCAATCGAGCGGCCTGCGCTTGCTCCGGCAGAGGAGCGACTCCGTGGTCGGAGCTGAGCCCCACAATCACGTTCTGCAACCCGACGCGGCGGTCGAGGAAACTGAAAAACTCCTCCATCTGCCGGTCGATGCGCAAAAACATGTCCTCGATCAGAGCGGAATCCGGACCTACCTGGTGACCCAGGTAGTCGGGAGAAGAAAGAGCGATCCAGAGAAGGTCCGCAGCCTGATCTTCGCCCAATTGGTAGGCTTCCACGGCGGCCTCTGCCAGATCGAATTGCAACTGAGAGGCGAACGGTGTGGCGCCAAAATCAAACCAGAACTTCTCCCTGCCCTCCGGCCCCTGCTCCAACTCTAAACGGCGTTCAAAGGCGCCCCCTTCCAAAGGGTTCCACTGCTTGCCCGTGTAGGTTTCGAGGCTGTGATTGCTGTTAAACTGAACGAGCCACCCCGGCAGCGAAGCCGTATAGTAGCTGGAGGTGAGGAAGCCTTCCGCAGCGACATCGAACCAGAAAACCGCATTGGGATTTTTACCCCCCGCAAAAACAGCGGCCCGGTCCTTCATGGAAACGGCAACCACGCGGGAATCTCCCCCGTTGGAGAGGCGCAGCTCATCGCCGAGCGCTGTGCCCTCAAGCGCCCAGGGAGATGCTCCCCCCGAGCTTGCTTCCGGACTTCCAGCCAGAAAATTCTCAGCCACGAAATTCCTGACCAATGGATACGCTTCGTCCGCCGCCGCTGGTACCCTGCTTCTCCTGCCGCGGTCATACCAGCTATTCCCGACAATCCCGTTGTGCCGGGGGTAAGAACCGGTGGCCAGAACCGCATGGCCCGGAGCGGTCGCCGTTGCGGCATAACCATACTGGCAATTGGCGAAGACCGATCCTTCCCGCAAAAGACGATTGAACCCGCCCGGCCCAAACCGGGAGCGGAAGCGCGTGAGATAATCGGATCGAAGCTGGTCGATGACGATGATGACAACCAGCCTCGGCGCTTGCGCATGCAGGTTGGATAAGCCGAATCCACCGAATCCGCCGAATCCAAAGATCAGCAAGAGCAATAAAATTAGATGGATTCTCTTCGCAGGCGGCGCAGGCGGCAAAGATATGCCCGCCCGCAATCGGCTGGTTTGCCTCGCGTCATTTATTGGTTTCTTCATAACGTGTCTCGAAGTCGCCATCCGCTGGTTGCGCGAAATCAACATCAGTTTCCGCCCGCCTCTTTACGATCCTCGCGCTTCTGCGATCCACGCGAAAACCATACCACCGTGGCGCCCCAACTGCCAGCCCCCATCGGCGCATCCTCAAAGGAGGTCACAAAAGGCGTCCGCGCCAAAAGGGAGCGAACCATCGAGCGTTGCACCCCCGCTCCTTTGCCGTGGATGATGCGAACGGTGGAGAAGGCCTTGGCCCGCGCCTCTTCCAGGTAGGCTTCGACCACTGCCTTCACATCGCGAGGGGCGAACGGGTGCAGGTCCAGCACGTCGGTCACTTCCAGTTGGATTGGCTCCGAAGATGCTTCTGCATCATCATCTTGTGGGTCTTGTGGCCCGGCAGAAGCACCTTGCTCTGGTTCACCGGAGATTTCCATCCTCACCGAGCCGCCGGTCAGCGTGCGAAGCATTTGCCAGAACGACATCATGGTCTCTCAAAAAAGCTGGCTTCCCAACTCCCTGCCCCAGGAAAAAATTCAACGTCCCTTGCCTTTCACCATAGGAACAAAGCGGACGGAAATCACGGTGCGTCTCACGATGTGGTCTGAAGTCTCGCTTTTTTCAAGCACCATCAGCTTTTGGGTTTCCCCCGCCTTCCCCACCGGCACTACCATGCGCCCGCCGCGTTTCAGTTGGGCCGTCAGCGCGGCGGGAATCTCCGGCGGAGCCGCCGTCACCAGGATGCCGTCAAACGGCGCATACTCGGGCCATCCGAGGTAGCCATCGCCGATTCGCACACGAACATTAGCGAAACCCAGCCGCTCCAGAAGCCGTTCAGCCGCCAATCCTAAACGGGGCACAATCTCAATCGAGTAAACCTGCCTCGCCAGACGCGAAACGACGGCGGCCTGGTAGCCGGAGCCGGTCCCAATCTCAAGAACAACATCCTCCGGCTGCGGCTGCAACAATTCCGTCATCAAGGCAACCATGTAGGGCTGGGAGATG
The DNA here is from genome assembly GCA_022567475.1 of Acidobacteriota bacterium. GTDB lineage: Bacteria > Acidobacteriota > Terriglobia > 2-12-FULL-54-10 > 2-12-FULL-54-10 > JADFGZ01. The sequence goes on from JADFGZ010000100.1 coordinate 4,248, forward strand.
GTCTGGCCGTTCCCAATAGGCAAAGGCTTGTCTTGGTAGGCTGCGGCCCGCAGATGCGGCGGAACAAACAGATGGCGGGGAACCTCGCGCATCACCCGGAGAACTTTTTCATCCTGAACACCGCGCGCGCGAATCTGGTCGCGCACCATGATTGCGCGCCGCCGCTGGTACTCATCTTCAGCAGATGCTTGTTCACTCGATTTACGTTCAGCAGTCCCGGCCCAGCCAGCGCAGACCAGCAGGCACAGCGCAACCGCCAGGAAAGAGAATTTGCAGGCCGGGATTTTTTTTGGAAGGTTCATTGCCCCCACCGCTGCCATTGCTCTTCCCAGCGAGTGAAAGAATCTACTGTAGGAAGGAAGCCCCCCGGAAAACCAGCATGAGGGTCGTCTCATTACCGCAACACGCCAGGCGGTTCCAGGGCCTCTATGCTGGGCGCGAAGATCCAAATTCCCGTCTCAACCCGTTCAGCCTCCGAGGACCACTGCCAGGGCTCTACGTACTCGTAGCAACGCTGGTAGAAATTGGGGACGCTTTCGTGAGGGACATAAACCAGCGCGATGGTCGGCAGCAGTTCATCCTCAAGGAATTCATCGGAGGGTCTTTGCTGGAACATAGACATAGGGAATTCCCGCTTTCTTCCCGCGTGATTCAGGGCGAGGGCACCGGCCGGTAGTAGGCTTCGCCGTTGCATGCGCGGCAGAGCACCTTTCCGTTGAGGCGCACTTCCCGCTTGAAATTGATGCCCTCGCCACACTGCTCGCAGACCACTCGCTCGCCTTTATATCCGGGGAACTCCTCGGGCGGAAGCTCGACCTCCACCCAGGCCTCGTCGAAAAGGTCCTTTTCGGACATCTGGCGATAGGCAGCCATCTGCTGCTGGTTCTTGTCGGCAACTTCGGGAAACAGGCAGCGCGCCTGTTGCTTGGAACTCTCCCTCGCCACCAGACGGATGGCTTTGTTCCCCTTGAGATCAACAAAGGTGGCGGCCATCTTCCCCCAGTCCCGGAACTTCAACGCCCGCTTGCCGAGCCTGCATCCGGTCACCACGGCCACCGCGTCGGTGGCGCAACGGTCGATCTCGACAAAGGTGACTAAGCGTTTCCGCTCCCGGACAGGGTCGTCGATGCCCAAACGGCTCAAACCCAGCATGGCCATGCGAACGCCCAGCACCTGCCCGGCGCACAGGTGACCGTGGGCGCGCTCCGCATCCTGGAGATATTCCTCAAGCGTCTTCATGTTGCACTTCTCTCGCCGGGGTGGATCGACAATGCACCCGGCTAATCCGATTGTGGCAGAGAGCAAAAGGAGGGTCAACGAAGTTCTGTGGGCGGGTAGGACAGGCATTCTTGCCTGTCGGCTATCCGGCGATCAACGAAGATTTAGGGGACCTGCTGGTGTGGGATGCGCTATCATGGCTTCGATTTCACCGCTTTGAGGACGCGGGTAGCCACGACGAGCGTTTTTTCTCGTCGTGGGCATTACCTAAGAAAACAAAGACCCACGGCAAAGAAACACGCTCGCCGTGGCTACCAAAACACTTCATCGTGGTCAGATTCAATGTAACGCCGGATTTCCTTCACCCTAACTAGTCGGTATGCAACCCAATCAACAGGCTTCCCTACTCCGCCTGCTCCCCAAATACGTGGATGAAGTCCTTGGGGAAGGTCACCAGCCAGTCCTTCTGCTTGGCAACGCCCATCCTTTTGTAGACCAAGCGGGTGAGCTCGCTCTCAATCTGAAGCGGCGGGTTGCCGTCCTTTGTGTCTGGCCCACCTTGGACGCGGAGCAGCAAACGGACCGCCGTGGGCGTGGAAACTTCCTCAACCACCCGGACCGGAATCCGGTTTTCGCCGCCGCTCTCGCCCTCCCTCGCACCTCCTCTCTCGCCTTTGGCCGCGCCGGGGTGCGCCAGCAGGACGTGCTGGTGGGGAATACAAAACGAGACACGGTCGCCGCGGAGCCGTCCGGGCAGGTAGGGCACCGTCACGGGAAACATCGCGGTGCGGATACGGGAGCAGTCCGCCGCCGAGTCCAGTTCCTCCACCGTGCCGGTGAAAATATTGGATATGCCCAGCAACCGCGCCACGGCAGCGTTCTGCGGATGGTAAAACACTTCGTCGGGCACTCCTCGTTGAACGATCCTTCCCGCTTGATAGACGACCATGCGGTCGGCCAGAACAAATCCTTCGGTCACATCGTGCGTGACCAGCAGAATCGGAATGCGATACTTCTGCCGGATGCTGCGGAGCACCGAGTAAAAGTCCATGCGGAGTTGATAATCGAGACCCCGCACCGGCTCATCGAGCAGCAACAGCCGGGGCTGCGCGATCAGCGCGCGCGCAATCGAGGCCCGCTGCTTCTCTCCTCCGGAAAGGTCCTGGGGCCGCCGGGCGGCTAAAGCCGTCAGGCCAAACACTTCCATCATTTCGTGAAGACGGCGATGTCTCTCCAGTCCCGGCAGCCGTTTGATGCCGAAGGCCAGGTTCTGCTCCACCGTCATGTGCGGAAACAGCGCATAGGTTTGGAAGACGTAGCCGATGCCCCGGCGCTGCGGAGGCAGGCAGATGCGGCTCCCGGCGTCAAATAAGATTTCATCGTTCAGCAGGATTCGGCCGTGGTCGGGGCGCAGGAAACCGGCGAGCGAATCGAGCGTCAGGCTCTTGCCGGAGCCGCTCGATCCGAACAGGACCGTAACGCCGGCTTCGCACTCCATGCTGACATCCAGGTCGAAACCCGGAGAGGACCCGGCGGCGGGAAAGTGTTTCCGAATTGTCAGTTCTAACAGAGCCAATCCCTGCTCCGTTTGCTCGCGGGGGCCGTTCCGTCGGCGGCACACGGTGAGCCGTTGCCGCAAGAACGTGACTAGAGCAATCGCTCACCCTGCAGGCGGTTTGTCCAATAAAGAATGCCGATGGCGAGCGCGGAGATGATCAACACCATCAGGTTGGCAAGCAACGTATCACCGGATTGCACGGCATCATAAATGGCAACGGCCATGGTCTGTGTCCTGCCGGGAATGTTGCCGGCAATCATGATGGTCACCCCAAAATCCCCCAGCGCCCTGGCAAAAGCAAAAACCGTTGCCGCCAGGATGGAGCGGCGCGCCAGGGGCAGCGTCACCTGAAAAAAGATGCGCCACTCCGACGCTCCCAGCGTGCGGGCGGCGTTCTCCATGTTGTGGTCCACACTCTCCAGCGCCGCACGCGCCGCCTTCACCAACAGTGGAATGCTATGCAATGTGGCGGCGACCACCGCAGCCTGCCACGTGAAGACCAGAGGAAATCCGAAAACGGCCTCGAAACCGCGACCGAGGAAGGTATCGCGGCCTAACAACACTAAAAGGTAATAGCCCAGGACCGTCGGCGGCAGGACAATAGGCAGCGTCACCAGCGCATCCAAAGCCTCCCGGCCACGGAAACGATACCGCGCCAGGATGTAGGCCAGCGCCAGCCCAGCGCCCAGCGAGATGGCCGTCGCCAGGACCGCAACCCGCAGGGACAGCCACAGGGGAAACCAGTCAATTTGGTGAAACACGCTGGGCATCGTTGGATTTAATGGATAGCCATCCGCAGCGGGACCGGTTCCGGGAAACCCCGGCCCACCCGTCGAGTTGTTCCGGGAAGATTATAGCCCAATCAGAAATTCAGAAAGGGAGATGGTGTTTTTCTTCCTGCTTCCTCATGGCAGGCCAAACCCATACTCTTCGAGAATTCGCCGGGCTTCCGCGGTCGAAAGGAATTCGACGAAAGCCTGGGCGGCCTGCTTGTTTTCCGACCTCCTCAGGACCACAGCAGTCTGCTCGATGGGGCGATGGAGGCTCTGCTCGATCGGAAGATAAGGGCGGCCAGCGTCCTGCACCAAAGCGACCGCAACCAGAGCCACCTCCGCATTGCCCGTCTCCGCCATCTGAAAGGCATGCGCCACGCTTTCCCCGTAAACCAGTTTGGGCTGGAGCGCCTGCCATAATCCTGACGCCTGCAAGGCCTCTTGCGCAGCCACTCCATAGGGAGCAAACCGCGGATTGGCAACGGCAACGCGCCTGATTCGGTCCTCCCTTAACTCCTCCAACGACTCCATCTCAAACTGCCGGGACCAGGCCGCCAAGCGTCCCAGAGCGAACAACTGAGCCTGTCCCTCTACAAATCCATCCTGCTCCAGGGATTGGCTAAAGGAGTGTGCAGCCGGGATATATACGTCGAAAGGCGCGCCCTGGCGAATCTGTTGTTCCAGTTGCCCGGAAGAAGCAAAGCTGAAAGTAACTTCCCCTGCACCGGAACGCTGAAAAGCCGCCTCCAAAGGGTGGCTGACCTTCAACAGGCTGGCAGCAGCGGCGACCAAAAGCTGGGGGCGCTCTCCGCTATCTCTGCCAGTGCAGCCGAGTGGAATTAGCGCAAAAATAGCAATAAGTAATTGAATAAATTTAGTTATCATTATGAAAACAAATAAGATGATTAGTTTTCAAATAACACACAAAGAAATTGCGAAACTTGACAACTGCCCACTCAACTCATATACTAGCATATTACTAAAGGCCGCAAGGCCACCCAAATCCAGACGCCAGGCAGTTTGCTGCAATTGTTTCCAAGATTGCGGAACGCCACACAGAATTGAGGAGGCTCGGCAAAATGGCAAAGCTTATAGGCATAGACCTCGGAACCACGAACTCCGTGGTGGCTGCAATGGAAGGCGGTGAAGCAAAAGTAATTCCCAACCCCGAGGGGAGCCGGACCACGCCCTCCGTCGTTGCCTTCGCCAAAAGCGGCGAACGGTTGGTCGGGCAGGTCGCCAAGCGCCAAGCGATCACCAATCCTGAGAATACCATATATTCCATCAAGCGATTCATGGGCCGCCAGTACCTGGAAGTTTCCGAAGAGATGAAGATGGTGCCCTACCGTGTGGCACAGGCGCCCAACGGAGACGTCCGTATATTAGTGGGCAACGGCAAGAAGGACCTGGCCCCTCCGGAGATCTCTGCCATGATCCTGCAGAAAATGAAGCAGGCCGCCGAGGATTATCTGGGTGAAAAGGTGACCCAGGCGGTGCTCACCGTTCCCGCATATTTCAACGACAGCCAGCGGCAGGCCACCAAAGACGCGGGCGCGATTGCCGGGCTGGAAGTAATGCGCATTGTGAACGAGCCCACGGCAGCCGCCCTGGCCTACGGTCTGGACCGGCAGAAGGACGAAACCATCGCGGTCTACGACTTCGGCGGCGGCACGTTTGACATTTCGATTCTGGAGGTAGGCGAAGGCGTAGTGGAAGTGAAGTCCACCAACGGCGACACGCACCTGGGAGGCGACAATCTCGACCAACGGATCATCGAGTGGATTGTCGAAGAATTCAAAAAGGACCAAGGCATTGACCTCGCGAAGGACAAAATGGCATTGCAACGACTCAAGGAGGGGGCGGAAAAGGCCAAAATGGAGCTCTCCACGGTGAGCGAGACCGACATCAACCTGCCTTTCATTACCGCCGACGCGAGCGGACCGAAGCACTTGAGCCTCCGGCTGAGCCGCGCTAAGTTCGAGCAACTGGTGGAGGACATCCTGCAACGGTCGGTGGGACCTTGCCAGCAGGCTTTGCAAGACGCCAACTTAAAGCCATCCGACATCGACGAGGTGGTCTTGGTCGGCGGGTCCACGCGCATCCCGCGGGTCCAGCAAATTGTCCGCGAGCTGTTCGGCAGGGACCCTCACAAGGGAGTGAACCCGGATGAGGTGGTGGCCGTGGGCGCTGCCATTCAGGCCGGAGTGCTGGGCGGCGAAGTGAAGGACCTGCTGCTGCTCGATGTCACTCCGCTCACGCTCGGCATCGAGACGCTGGGAGGAGTGCGGACGGGACTGATTGAGCGCAACACCACGATCCCCACCCGCAAGACCGAAATTTTCTCCACGGCGGCTGACAACCAGACCTCGGTGGAGATCCACGTGCTCCAGGGCGAGCGCGCCATGTCCCGCGACAACCGGACCCTCGGCAAGTTCCAACTGGTGGGAATCCCGCCCGCGCCGCGCGGGGTGCCGCAGGTCGAAGTCACCTTCGACATTGACGCCAACGGCATCGTGCACGTAACGGCGAAGGATATGGGAACCGGCAAGCAACAAGACATTACCATCACGGCCTCCAGCGGCCTCAGCAATGACGAGGTGCAGCGCATGCAAGCGGAGGGGCAGGCGCACGCCGAGGAGGACCGTCTGCACCGCGACGAGGCGGAAGCCAGAAACCGAGCCGACTCGTTGCTGTACAACACAGAGAAACTGCTCAAGGAGAACCGCGAGAAGATCTCCGCGGAAGAGGCGCAGGAGATTGAATCCGCCATCGAGCAAACCAAACAGGCCCTGAACGCAGGCAAGACGGATGAGATCAACCAAGCGGCGGAGCGTCTGACCAAGGCCACCCACAAACTGGCCGAGGCCATGTATCAGCAGGCCAGCAGCGGGCCGGGCATGGGAACAGATGCACCGCCGGAAGCAACCGATTCGGGCACCGATGAAACCGGCACGAAAGAGGAAGGCGAGGTGATTGACGCAGAATTCGTGGATGCCGATGAGGATAAGGACAAGTAACGCTGGACCCGCCTCTCTTGTTGCACCGCGCGGTTGAAAGCAAACCGTGGAGGCCGAACCTATGACGGGCAAGAATGATTTCTACAAGCTGCTGGGCGTCAGCCGAAAGGCCCAGCCGGAGGAGATCCGGAAGGCTTACAAGCGCCTGGCCCGGAAGTTCCACCCGGATGTGAATCCCGGCGACAAGGGCGCTGAGGACCGCTTCAAGAAGGTCTCGGAAGCCTATGACGTGCTGAGCGACCCCAAAAAACGTCAGATGTACGACCGTCTCGGCTACTACAGCGAAGCAGGATTCCAACCCGGAGAGGCGAATCCCTGGGGCAGGCGGCCCGTCGATTTTTCGGGCTTTGATTTCTCTGATTTGCAGGGAGCCGGAGCAGGCGGTGGAAGCAGCTTCCGGGACATCTTTTCCCAGTTGTTCGGTCGCGGCGAGACCCCGCCGCAGCGTCCGGAGCCGGGAAGCAACCTGGAATACCAGGCAACCATCGGTTTCTGGGACGCCATCCGGGGAACCACCGTGCGGCTGAACATCCTGCGCCAAAGAAGCTGTCCCGCCTGCAACGGGAAAGGGACCACCGGAAGGGAGCGGCTCTGCCCGGAGTGCGAAGGCAGCGGGAGCGCCGACAAAACCATAGTGAACCTGCGGTTCAACGTCGCCTGCACACGGTGCCAAGGAACCGGCAGATTGCAGGACGCTTGCGTTCCCTGCAAAGGGGCAGGACGTTTGTCCGAGCCGGAGTCGCTGGAGGTGCGGATCCCGGCCGGGGTGCAGGACGGATACCGCGTCCGGGTTCCCGGCAAGGGAAACAGCGGAACGCAGGGAGGCCCGCGGGGGGACCTCTACATCATCACCAAAGTAAATTCCCATCCCTTCTTTACGCGCAAAGGAGATGACATCTATACGGTGATCCCGGTGACGGTGCCCGAAGCAGCGCTGGGAGCCAAAGTGGAGGTTCCCACCATTGAGAATGCCCGCGCCTTGCTGAAAATTCCTCCCGGCACTCCCAGCGGCCAGAAGTTCCGTCTGCGGGAAAAAGGCGTAGCCTCCCTGAAAAGCGGCAAGCGGGGGGATCAGTATGTGGAGGTGCGCATCCACATACCCAAGATTGCCGACGAGAGATCCAAAGAAATCTTGCGGGAATTTTCTCATCTCAACCCGGAGAATCCCCGCAACGACCTCTACCGGCAGCTTTAGGCGGGGAAAGCAGAGGAAGGCGCACAGGAAACGGCATGGCCAAGCGAAAAAAAGCTGCCTACATGATCTCCGCCATCGCGGAAACCTACGGGCTTCACCCGCAGACGTTGCGGCTGTACGAACGCGAGGGGCTCCTGAAACCTTCCCGCACGGAGGGGAACACGCGTCTGTACACCGAGCAGGACGTCGAACGGCTGGAGTTGATCTTGAGCCTGACCCGTGACATGGGCGTCAACCTGGCCGGCGTGGAGGTGGTGCTCAACATGCGGGAGAAGATGGAAAAGATGCACCGGCAGATGGTGGAGTTCGTGGACGTGGTTCAGCGCGAATCGCTGAATCGACAAACGGCGCATCAGGAGATCAAAAACGCCCTGGTCCGCTTCGTGCCTCCCCGAGCCGCGCGGGTCAACCTCAAAAAGGGTTAGCGCTTCGGCTGACAGCGCTTTCCCAAATCCACGGCTCTAATTGCAGAACCGGTCATTGCCTATAGATTCTCCGCGAATGTTGATTCGAAGTAGATGAAGTAGGCAAGCCCTGCAATCATTAGAAGCACAAATAGCAAGAACGATATTAAAAAATAGAATGGGTCTGGTGCGGAAGTTCCAAATAGGGCCCAGCGCAGGCCCTCGACAACGCTGACCATTGGGTTCATCCGGTAGATCGGCTGCCATCGCTCCGGAATAACACTCACCGGGTAGAAGATAGGCGTGGCGTAAAACCACACCAGAATCACAAGAGGCGTAAGGTGGCGAAAGTCAGTGAACTGGAGATTCAGCGCCGAGGACCAGATGCCTACACTTAGCGCAAGTAATATCGCCAGAAAGGCGAACAGTAAGACCAGCGGCATAGAAGCCACAAGTGGAACCCCATTGATCGCCATCATGATGATCAAGGTAGCGAGGCCGAAGGCGAAGTCAAGTATAGGGGAAGCCACGGAAGACAGTGGGATGATGAGCCGAGGAAAATAGAGCTTTTCAAAGATGTGCCTGTCCTTCAGGAGACTATTGCTCGCGCTGGAGAACGCCTCGGCGAACAGAAGCCACGTGATTATCCCTGCAAAAATGAAAACCGATCGAGGAATTCCCTCCGAGGGTGTTTGGAATATGACTCCGAAGAAGAGAGTGAAGAC
>JADFGZ010000389.1 GCA_022567475.1 Acidobacteriota bacterium
TTGCCCGATTGCGCCATTTTTCTCCTCCTCGCTGGAACAAACCAAAAGCCAGTTGCGAGCCAAACAGAACTCCTTCTTCAGCACAATAACACGGGACCCCTCATGTTGTCCGGCCCCTGAGTGAATACACCGACCAAACCTATTTTTATGTGCTGTATAATGGCGTTGCTCGGAAGGATCAAGACGGAAATGCGATCGCACCGCAGCAAGCTGTCTCCCGGGAAGAGATGTTAAAGTCGGCCACAATCTTTGCGGCGTATGGGGTCAAGAGGGAAAATGTGCTCGGCTCGCTGGAGCCGGGCAAATGAGCAGACCGGATAGTCCTCGAGAGGAACTATCTGACTGCTCCCGTGGACAACATACTGAAGATTCGCGTGTTGATGACGATGGTGGGCGGCAAGACAGTCCCTTTGATTCCTTCCTTAGCCCGGGAATGGGACATGCAGCCCACCGGCGCTCAGGTCGAGCTGGATGGACCGGCGTCGCAATGGTGAAAAAACAAGGAGGAATTCGCTATGAAAACCAAGGCTCGACCGAGTAAGGCAGTTGTCTGGTTACTGGGTATTCTCGTCCTGTGGGGTGGTGAATTATACAGCGCAGATCCTGCGGCCTTAAGCGGGGTGGTCAGTTCGCAGGAAGAGGGCCAGATGGAAGGGGTTCTGGTCAGCGCCCGGAAAGAGGGAAGCCACATTACCGTAACGGTGGTCAGCGATAGCCAGGGCCGCTACGGCTTTCCCAGCGACCGGCTCGAGCCCGGCAATTACCGCCTCAAGATGCGCGCCATCGGATATGACCTGGAAGACCCGGGTGTCGTCAAGGTAGAAGCCCATCAGATGACCCAGCTCGATCTGAAGCTTCAGAAGACGAAAGATCTCGCTTCCCAGATGACAAATGCGGACTGGATGCTCAGTGTTCCGGAGATTAAGAAAAGGGTATTCGATGATTTCAAGTTCGGGACCCCTTGCATCGGCTGCCACTCCCTAACCGTGGTGATGAAGAGCAAGTATCAAGGCAATGCTTGGCTGCCGGTTTTGAGGCGAATGTGGACTTACACCGAGGCCGCTCTTCACGAACCGGGTGACATCACTCTAACCCATAAGCGCCGAACTCCGGCCCCGATGAAACCCGGAGCGGAGAAATTTGCGGAGTTTTTGAGCTCCATCAATCTGGGTTCCCGCCCGGATGGCACATGGCCATTTGAACTCAAGACGCTGCCGCGCCTTACAGGAAGGTCTACGAAGGTGATCCTCACCGAATGGGATTTGCCTCGTCGGGAGGCCCAGCCGCACGATGCGACCGTAGACCCGGACGGAATGGTCTGGTATGCCGATCACAGCAACCCCTACATCGGGAGGCTCAATCCACGGACCGGCGAGTTTAAGGAGTGGCTATCGCCCACAGCAAACCCCGATCACCCCGAGCATCAAACCACCAACACAATCAGAATTGGTCCGGAAGGAAATCCGTGGATGGGTGTATCAGGAGGAGTCGCGAAATTCGACAAAAAAACAGAAAAGTTCACCGTATGGAAGGGCGTAGGGGGAGGGCCTGTCGCGTCTGACGGAATGGTTTGGGGCAGGACTCAGCCACGAACCGCTAGCGATCCACGCGGCCTCTCGGGAGGCGAAGTAACCCGGCTGGATCCGAAGACAGGCGAGATTAAAAGGTACCCTTACCCTGACCGGCCCATGAGGTTTTATGGTTATGAGCCAGATTCACGCGGGAATTTGTATCTGGCCAGCCTGCAATTAAGCGTGATTGGAGTTCTGAATGGAAAGACCGGCGCATGGGAACTCTATCCAACGCCCACTCCCGATGCCGGGACCCGCCGGGGCAATGTCGACAGCCAGGATCGGTTCTGGTTTGCAGAATACTACGTCGGCAAGATCGGCATGTTCGACCCCAAGACGAAGCAGATACAGGAATGGCCAGTTGCTTCCGAACCGTTTTTGGGTGGGATATATTGTGTCGTGGGAGTGGACAAGAACGGCGAAGTATGGGGCGGCGGAGAGTTTACGGAGTATGTCGTTCGGCTGAATCCGGAAACCGGTGAAGTCACAACATACCCGGGATCGTCGGATGGGTATATGCAAATCCAGAAGATTGATCTAGACCACTCTGCTACTTCAGTCGCCATTTGGTATGGGCAAAGCCATCTGGGAAGAATTGCGCGGCTGGAACCGCTGGACTAGATCATTTTTAGCGCTGGGGTATTCCACCCTCCAGCGCGCTGTCATTCCGAGGGCCGGAGCATTTTACCGGCCTGAGGAACCTACACGTCGGCTGATTGGATCAGGGCGAAGGCTCCGACGCATCCCGGGTAGACTTTGGTTGGTTTGGAGATTGAAGTCTGCGGAAGGATGTTCCCAACGCAACAGGATCGAGTGTTTTGCAATGAGGAGAAGAATGAAGGTATTGTCGCGTGAGGTTGAATCTGTCGAATCGTGAATCGCGAATTCTGAAAGGAGCTGTTTATGCGCGGTCTGTTTTTATTCGTCGCGGGGATTCTGGTTGGCCTGGCCGTCCAGGCTGCTATTGCCCAGAATCAGAACCGCGGGATCGTTGGCCTGAATCATGTGGGGATCAGCGTGCCTAACCTGGACGAGGCAGTTGAGTACTACACAAAGACAATGGGATTTCCAGAGGCATTCCGGAACTTCGACGAGAATGGGCAGCCAACGCTGGTCTATGTCCAGATCAGCCGAAACACGTTCGTGGAGCTGCAACCCGCCAACGCGCAACGGCCACCGGGAATCAATCACTTCGGCGTGCACGTGGAGAACATGGATGTGGCCACAGCGAGGTTCAAGCAACGGGGAGCAAACGTTGCTGAAACGCGCGTCAGCGGCACGAAGGCCATCCTGTCGAACATCATCGACCTGAATGGCGTCCGTATGGAGCTGGCCGAGCTCCCTCCTGAGTCGCTGCACCGGCAGGCGATGGAGCGCTGGAAATAGTCGCTATCGTTCGGAAGTGGGTGGATTAGGCGTTTCGGGAAGCACCCGCAGCGTATGCCTTTTAATGCACTCGCCATACTGCTAGGCTCAATCACTTGGGAAGATCGCTCTCTTGGTGCTTCCGCAATCGCCTGTTGGTGGGATCAGCATCACCCGATAATGTTCAATATGTTGCTGGAAGAAATGGCCTTAGCAGTTCTGAAGTGTGACAAATATAGAATAAGCCACTTTGTTTGTTGAGATAGGGTAGCGTTAACAACCCTAGATTGCGGAAGCACCGCTACATCAACCTGGTCATAATGGCAGCCGTGCCGGTTCAGAGAGCAGTGTCAGAACCGAAGTTCTCCTGGCGAGAAAACACGCGAGGCATACGCGTTTGTCAGAGATTATCCGCGGGCGTGTTGATGAGGTTTTGACCATCTACAAAATCGACTACAGTGGTTTGGGGTGACCCCCTCCCCTGAGACAATCTGCCATAGCTACACTCGCCGTTCCATGATTTTTTCTCATCAGACAGTCCCACCAGA
>JADFGZ010000101.1 GCA_022567475.1 Acidobacteriota bacterium
TGAGGTACGCACAGATGTCGTCCGCATACCTATCCTCCTTATACTATCCTTAGCACTCCGCCTTTCAATAAGTCAAGAGCAATCGGCGCGGGGGATGTCCTAAGCTGCAATGCTGGATCATTAGAGCGGTTCTCCAGTTGCTGTATCCTGCACTGCGCCCCTGAGAATGTCATCCCGAGGGCCGACGCGGTTTGTCGGACCGAGGGATCTGCTTTTCTTCCGAGTGGTGGGTCGTTCCAAAGAGAGAAGAGCAGATCCCTCGCTGCGCTCGGGATGACAGCCAGGTGAGGATACAGCAGCAGTAAAAACGCTCTAGTAACCCGTCGCTGGAGCGGGTTGTGGGGTGGCGCCCAGTTTGAGAAGAAGGGCCGCCGTATCTTTACGAGGTCTGCCCCTGCGGAAGCGTTTATCGTTCCCCTTGATCTTCGGGGGGATGCCCTGCGCGATGCTCAGCGCCGTCTGTCCGTACCTGTCGGTCGCCTCCAGATCAGCGCCCTGGTCCGCCAGGAACTGGATAATGGAATTCACTCCCAGGTAGGCCGCCGCCGCCAGCGCGGTCCGGCCGTCCTGGTTTGAGGCATTGATGTAAGCTGTATTGACGTAAGCTGCATTGGCGTTCGCCGCATTGACATCGCCGCCCAGCTCCACCGCCAGATTGACGGCTTCCAGAGCCATCTTCTTTTCTTCCTCGGTGAGGTCGTCGAGCCGCCCCATCCCGGCAGCCACCATCAGCGGCGTGGTGCCCTCATCGGTGGTGAGCAGCGGATCGGCTCCGTGGGAGTGCAGCAGGCGCATGAGGCGGGCGTCGAAGGAAGCGGCTGCCAGCAAGAACGGGGTCGCGCCGGGCTGCCTGATTTGCGGCATGGAATTGCCGGTGGTGCGGACAAACGCCGGGTAGTTGAAGGGCGGGAAGCCCTTTCCGACGCGGGCGTTCGGGTTTGCTCCCTGTTCCAGGAGCGAGTTCACCAGCTCCGGCATGTTGGACCGCAACCAATAGCGGTCGGTGGGAATTCTTTTTCGGGACATGCCGATGGCTGTGATTCCATCCGCCAGCGCGTAGTGCAACGGCGCAAATCCCCAAATGTCCGCACCGTTTGGGTCCGCGCCCTTCTCCAGCAGAAACAGCGCCGCCAGCTCGTGGCCGCTGGAGGCCGCCACCACCAATGCGCTGCCGTAATCCGGCGAGACGGCGTTCACGTTCGCCCCCGCATCCACCAGCAGGCGGGCAGAGTTCACATCTCCTTGACGGGCGGCGAACATCAACGCAGTAAAACCGCCCCTGGAACTGGAAGGGTCCGGATGGACGTCGCCCGGTTCGAGCTTGTCGGGACCGCTGGGATCGCGCCGACGCACTCCGTAGGTAAGAAACTGCAAGGGCGTGAACCCGCCCGGCATATGCGACTTGGCATTGACGTCGGCTCCCTGCTCGATCAACAGCCGGACGACTTCCACGTGTTGCTGGGCCACGGCCCACATCAACCCCGTCTGCCCCCGGCGGGTGTCCTTCGCGTTTACGTCCGCATGGCGTGCCAGCAGCGACTTCACCGCGTCTGCGCTGCCTGCGCGGGCACAGGCCATCAGCGGCGTCACCCCCGTCCATTGGGCAGCGTTCGGGTCCGCCCCGGCCTGGAGCAGCTTTTCCACCATGGCGGCGCTGCCCTTGCTGCACGCCAGCGAGAGAGGCGTCATGCCGTAATCGTTCGCGGCGTTCACGTCGGCGCCGGCGCGAAGCAATAGATCGGCTGTTTCCAGATCATTCCAATGGGCCGCCCAGGCCAGCGCCGTTGCGCCGTCCGGCTGGGGCGTGTTCACATCGACCTGCTGTTGGAGGAGAGAACGCACGGCTTCGCGATCGCTGTTCTTGGCCGCTTCCACCAGACGGAGATCGCCTTCGGCGGCTAGGGTGGCGACTGCCAAAACAGATGCCATCCACCAAATGCCCAGGCTTTTCACTTTACCTCTGATCTCCACCGTCGTTCTTCCTCCATTCAACTGTCGGCGAGCACATTTTCTCAGCGGCGTTTACCCAACCGAGAGCAGCTCCAGTTTCCCGGTGCTGTCGCCGAAGTTCTCCACCCGAACGCCGGTCATATCCAAAATGGTCATAAACAGATTCGCCAAGGGCGTATCCTTGGCATACCGGATGTGACGGCCTCCCTTGATTTGGCCTGCTCCTCCGCCCGCCAGGACCACGGGCAGGTTGCCGCGGAAATGCGAGTGCCCGTCGCTGATGCTGCTGGCGAACAGAATGACCGAATGGTCCAGCAGGGAGCCGTCGCCGTCGGGCGTGGACCGCATCTTCTCCAGGAAATAGGCGAACTGCCGGGACTGGTAGGTCTCAATCTGGACGCACTTGGCCATCATGGCGGCATTGTAGCCATGGTGGGTCAGGGCGTGGTGCCCTTCCTCCAGGCCGATCTCGCGGTAGGCCCGCTCGCTCTTTTCGCGCGCCATGGCGAAGGTGATGACGCGAGTCATGTCGCTCTGATAGGCCAGCACCTGCAAATCGAACATCAACCTGGCGTGCTCTTCATAATCGGCTGGCATGCCCGCGGGCCGCTTCATCACGGGCAGTTCCCGGGAACCTGTTTTTTCGGCCATGTGGATGCGCCGCTCGACGTCGCGAATGGCGTCGAGATACTCGGTGAGTTTGGCGCGGTCGTCCGGACCGAGTCCCGCCGCGAGACGGGACACCTGCCCCGTTACGATGTCGAGAATGCTGCGGTCTTGCTGCATGCGGCGGAGACGCTCTGCCGGGTCGGTGCTGTCGCTCTCCCCGAAGAGGCGCTCGAACACCCTGCGCGGATTGTTTTCCACCGGGAGCGGCGTTGTGGCGCTGCGCCATGACATCGTATTGAGGTAGGCGTCGCTGTCGGCGCCGTCGCCGCCGCCGCCGGTCTCGCCGGACTCCAGGGAGAGTTCGAGCGAAGCCAGTTGGGTGTGTTTGCCCAGCTCCTTTGCGGCGATCTGGTCCACCGAAATTCCCGCCTGCCCGTTCGGCTGCGGATAAACACCCGTCAGGAAGATGCCGCTGGCGGTGGCATGCGGTCCCGCGTCCACTCCAATCGACGACCGCAGCAGTTGCTCATTCGGCTTGCTGGCCAGCTCGCTCAGCACCAGCAGGCGGTCCTGAAACGGAGCCAGCGGTTTCAGAGTGGAAGGCAACTCGAAATGGGAACCTTCCGCCTGTGGAGTCCCCTGTGGAGTCCAATGATCCATGATTCTGCCGTTCGGAACGAAGACAATGGAGAGGCGGACCGCCGGCTTCGCCGTTGCGTCCAGCGCTCCGGCGAACGCCGGAACCATCCCATCCAGCAAGGGCAGCGCCAGCGTGGCGCCGGCCCCTCGCAAAAACGTGCGGCGCGGGATCACCTTCTTGAAAATCATCATGGCTCGCGCGACCTCCTCATCTGAAATGGCGTGCTCTTGGCAATGCCCAAAACAAGCGACGACCAGCGGTAATCGCCCGGAGCGGCCTCCCGCATGATCCCGCGGACGACCGGCTCATCGGTATATTCTAGCCCCCGGCCCAGGGCGTACATAAGAAGTTTTTCCGTAACGGTCCTCACAAACTGCTCGTGCCGGCTCAGCAGCATCTGCCGAAGCTCGGCCGGACCCTGAAACTTGGCGCCGTCGGGGAGCGTTCCCGAAGGATCAACCGGCGTCGTGCCCTCGATGGTCCGCCACCGCCCGATGGCGTCAAAGTTATCCAGTGCGAAGCCCAGCGGGTCCATCCGCGCGTGGCAGGCGGCGCAGGCGGGATTCACGCGGTGCTGCTCCAATCGCTCGCGCATTGTCAGGACACGGCCGTTGCCGCCGTTTTCTTCCTTCAGGGACGGAACATTCGGTGGCGGCGGCGGGGGAGGCGTGCCCAGAATGTTTTCGAGCACCCACTTGCCGCGCAAGGTCGGGGAGGTTCGGTTGGCGTAGGAAGTCACCGTCAGAATGCTGCCCTGGCCCAGCAAGCCTTTCCGCGCGTCGTCAGCCAGCGTCACGCGACGAAAGCCGGAGCCGTAAACTTTCTGAATCCCGTAGTGCCGCGCCAGCCGTTCGTTGAGGAAGGTGTAGTCGGCGCGCAAGAAGTCCAGCACGCTGCGATCCTCCCGCGCAATGCTTTCGGCGAAAAGTTTCGTCTCCTGCTGTAGCGCCTCCCGCAAGTTGTCGTCGAAACCGGGAAACACCTTCGGGTCCGGAGAGACCGTGGCCAGTTTGCGCAGGCCCAGCCACTGTTCGGTGAAGTTCCCGACCAGCGCCTTGGAGCGGGAGTCGGCAAGCATCCGCATCACCTGCTGTTCCAGCACTGCGGGATCGCTGAGCTTGCCGCGCTCGGCCAGCCCCAGAAGCTGGTCATCGGGTATGCTGCTCCAGAGGAAAAACGACAACCGGGAGGCCAACTCCAGGTTGCTGACCGGATATGCGGTTCCGGGCGCAACCTTTTCATTACTGCGCTCCGGATCGCGTTCCATGCGGAACAGGAACTCCGGGCTGACCAGTATTCCTTGAATCGCCGTCCCGATGCCCGCTTCAAAGCCGCCCGGGCTGCGGCCCACCTGATAGAACTGGAGCAATGTGAGGACGTCTGCCTCGGTGACAGGCCGGCGATAAGCGCGGCGCGCCAGCGTGGAGAGAATCTTTTTGGCGCAGGGCTCCTCGTCAGCGATGCCGGCCGGGCTGCACACGAAAATCTTGCGGCGGCTGGGTGTGTCGCCCAGCCCTTTGGGGTGGAAGGGGCCGCTGATCGAAACGTTGTCAACGGCAGGGTCGCCGCCCTTAAACGAAAGGAGCTCATCATAGAACTGGCGCGGCATCAGCTCGCCTTCCGGCTCCGAGGGCTGCTTCAGGAAAGCGACCCCCACCAGCCGGACGCCCGCCTTCGCCTGGAAACGGACTTCCAATCCCGCATCCGCCGAGAACTCATACTTCTCCTGTTCGGGGTCTCCCAAGTAATCCTTATTGATGAAAGAGTAAACCGGGCTCGACCTGCCCTGGTGCTCGCCGCCAATCGTGAACAACTGGAGCCTGGCGCCATCCAGCCGGACATCGAGTTGGTGCGGCTCGCCCAGGCCGCGGATGTAGTTGTCATTGTTTCGTTGCAAGCGGACCTGGATGAGGTACTCGCCGTCGAGCGGGAAGTGATGGCGAATCGCAGTTCCCCCGCGCGACCCGAACGGAAGGTCCTCGCTCATGCGGCCGTTTTGCACGAGGCGCCTGGAAACATTGTATTCCGCAGTGAAGGGGCGGACATCGGGGTCGCCGACGGCGAGGCGGCTGATTTTGCGCGCCGCCGACATATAACGCTCCACCAGGAGCGGCGAGACCGAAAGAATATCCGCAATGTTGTCAAAGCCCCGGCTGGCATCGTCGGCGGGAAGAAGCGATGCGCCATCGATATCCGTCGCGAGCAAGTCGCGGACAGCATTGGTGTACTCGGCGCGGTTCAGGCGATGGACGGCCGGCCTGCCGGGATCGGGCTTGGCTGCGGCGGCGCGGTCCAGCGCCGTCTCCAGGTAGGCTGCAAAGTCGCCGTAGAAAGCCTGCTCCGGCCGCGGCATCCCCGCAGGAGGCATCTGCCCGGTCCGCAGTTTACGCGCCACCTTTTCCCATACCGGGGCGTCCGCGCCAGGGTTGGCGATGTCCAGCTTGCTCAGAACCAACTCTGCGGTCTTGAGCTTCTCGTTGTGGCAGGTGATGCAGTAGCGGTTCAGTACGGCGCTGTATTGGGAGGCGGCCTGTGGTGCAGCGTTTGATGCCTCCTGGCTGGCTGCATGCAGGTAGCCGGCCCCGGCCAGTGCGATTGCCATCCACAGCAATAATGTTGTCAACACTGAATACATTACTGGATACATTGCAGAACGCCCTGCCAAGAACCGGTTCCGCACTTTTAGGAATCTACTAGTGTCTGGCTTGGACACCAGAGCGGCCACCGCCAGAGAATAATAGTAATATTGACGAGTAGCGCAAAATCCGTTTCCCATAGCCCCGCCATTTGGTGACTGGTCCTATTCTACTATGCAATATAGCACCTGAATAGGAAAATGAAGCCCGCCGATGGCAGCACTCTAGTTTGACACGGCGTGGAATTGTGATCTTGGGTCCAGGTTCCAAACAGAACGCGCCATTTTAATGATCCGGCAGATATCCGGCGGATTGCCAGAACCCCACAGCCCATCCAGAAGAGGCAAATGAAGCCGCTATGCATCCCAAAACAGGCCGCCCCCGGCGAGGCGATTTCGCTTAAGTCGGCAGGCTGACAAGCGTATGTTGTTACATCTGAAAAGCGTGACAGAGAAAATTCCGGTTAAGATATACTTGTAATGAAATGAAAAGGAGCGATGGCAGTTCGAAATTGCAGAAAATCCTCATTGCCGATGACCATCCCATGAACCGCGAAATGCTGGAGGAGATGCTCATCAGCCTGGGATACGAAGCGATCGTGACCAGCAATGGCGAGGAAGCACTCCAGAAAATCGAGCAGGCCAAACCGGACCTCGCTTTGATAGACATCCAGATGCCGAAGCTGGACGGCATGGCGTTCATCCAGCGAATCCGCGAGAAACCCCACTTTGCCACCTTTCCCGTGATTGCCCTGACGGCCTACGCGATGCAGGGCGACCGGGAGAGAATGCTCGAGGCTGGCTTCACCTCCTATATCGCTAAACCGTTTCATTTAGATCTGCTGGAGGCGGAATTGCAGCGCCTGCTGCAATAACACGGCCTCCACATTTCAGTTTGTTCACGATATACGGAAGTCCCGCAGTACCCAATTGATTTGCTCAGCCGTGGGGAAGATTTCGTTCTCTCTCTGATACAAAACCTCCTTCTGCTCAAAAAAGGGGTTAGGGGGATCCCTGCTACAGCGCTTCATCCGGCAACTGTGGCATCGATTATTAGTTATAAATAATTCAACAGGATACAGATTTCGGTCGATAAGTCTCTCCTGGATATCATTAAGTTTTTAGATAACTTGTTGCTTGCGCCATACTCCGCTTCGCAAGCCTAAGGGGCCGTGTGGTTTATAGCTTACAGGAGGATAGTTCTGATGAGGATGATTTCATCCCGGTTGGTCGTTGTTGTTAAGGGTCAAGCCATGAGGCTGGCAATTTGCCTATGGCTGGCGCTGCTAGGGCTGCCGGGACTGGTATTGAACGAATTCCGAGTGGAGGCTTGGGCTGCTCAGGACCTCGCCCAATTGAGCCTGGAAGAATTGATGATGGTCGAAGTCTCCACTGTGGGGAAAAGGAGTCAAACCCTGTCGGAGACCCCGGCGGCCATCTATGTGCTCACGCAGGAGGAGATTCGCCGCTCCGGGGCCACCAGCATTCCGGAAGCGCTGCGTCGCGTTCCGGGCCTCAATGTGGCGCAGTTAAACTCCAATCAATGGGCGATCAGTGCCCGCGGCTTTAACGGCTTGTTTGCAAACAAGGTCTTAGTCTTGATCGATGGCCGGAATGTGTACTCCCCCTTGTTTGCGGGAGTGAACTGGGACGTGCAGGACATGCTGCTGGAAGACGTGGAACGGATCGAGGTGATTCGCGGGCCCGGGGCGACGCTGTGGGGCGCGAACGCGACCAACGGCGTGATCAACATCATCACCAAACGCGCGGAAGACACGCAAGGAGGGCTCCTCACCGGCGGTTTCGGGTCGGTGGAAAAAGGCTTTGGGGGCGTGCGGTATGGAGGGCAAATCGGCCAGGAGGCTTTCTATCGCTTCTACGCAAAGTATTTCAACCGGGACGGCTTGACCCGCCTGGATGGCAGGAAAGGAGCCGACGATTGGGACTCTTTGCGCGGGGGGTTCCGCATGGATTGGTCCGGGCCCGGCGGCAATTCGCTGACGATGCAAGGAGACATTTATCACGCCGACACTGGCGTGACCCAGACCTTTGCTGCCATTTCCCCTCCTTTTCAATCCACCGTAGATAACCGCCGTGAGCTCAACGGCGGGCACCTGCTTGGCCGCTGGCAGCACAACTATTCCCCCACTTCCACAACGCAGCTTCAGTTTTACTACGACCGCGCCGAGCGTAAAGAACTCCTGCTGGAAGAAGTCCGGGACACTTTCGACCTGGACTTCCAGCACCAGTTTGCTTGGGGAGAGCGGCACAACATCGTCTGGGGGGGCGGATACCGTTATACCAAAGATGACCTCCAAAATAGTTTTGTGCTCACCTTCAGCCCGAACGAACGAGGCGACCATCTCTTCAGCGGATTCGTGGAGGATCAGATCGAGCTTGTTTCCAACCGGCTCAGCCTGATTCTAGGGTTCAAATTGGAAGAGAATGATTCCACGGGATTTGAAATTCAGCCGAGCGTGCGGCTGGCGTGGACGCCGAGCATCCGCCAGACGGGCTGGGCGGCGGTCACTAGGGCAGTCCGGACCCCGAACCGCTTCATTGAAGACGTTCGAATTCGGCTCGCCGTGATCCCCAATCCGCAAGGGCCGCTCACGATTCTCTCCCTGTTAGGAAACCTGGACGTAGAATCAGAAACTGTCCTGGCCTACGAGATGGGATACCGCTACCAACCATCGCTGCACGTTTCACTGGATGTAGCGACCTTTTACAATCTCTACAGCGATCTCCTCTCCACCGAGCCAGCGAGCCCTTTTTTCGAAAGCAGTCCACCGCCACCCCACCTTGTAGTTCCGCTGCGTTTTGATAACCAACTGGAGGGGGAGACCTATGGCCTGGAGGCCACCGTCGCCTGGCAGGCAGCCAGCCGTTGGAAATTGAGGGCGAGCTATTCCTGGCTGGACATCCAATTGCACCGCCAACCCACCAGTGTGGATGCAGCGCGCGAGGCAGATATTGAGGGAGAAAGCCCGGAACACCAGGCGCAGCTTTGGTCTTCCCTGGACCTGCCCTCCAACCTGGAGTGGGATACACACCTGTACTATGTCAGCCGCCTGCCTACCCTGGATATTCCCGGCTACACGCGGCTGGACAGCCTGCTGGGATGGCGGCCCACAGAACACCTTTTCCTGAGTGTGGTGTTACAGAATCTGCTGAAGCCGCGGCACCAGGAATTTATAGACTTCGGCGGCGGCCCTGAGCCAACTCAGGTGAAACGGGGCCTGTATGCAAAATTTTCGTGGACGTTTTAAACCGTGGATGAGTTGACTTCCATTCGAACGATTAGCAGGCGGCGATGCCTGCGCGGGATCTCTGCCTGGCTGGCAATGATCCTTCTGCTCGCGATTCCGCTTCCAGAGGCGGCGAGAGCCCAGGTTTCCGCCCAGAATTCCGATGAAGCGCTCGCCTATGAAGTCAAGGCCTCCATGATGTACCATTTTCTTTCTTTCGTCCAATGGCCGGAGGATCGAGCCGCTTCGTCGTTCGTGGTGGCGGTGTTGGGGGAGGACCCGTTTGGGCCGATCCTGGAAAGAACTTTCGCTGGCAAAAGCATACAGGGTCGTGAAATACAAATCAGGCGGTTCGCCGAGTTGTCGGAACTCGAGCCCTGTCATATTCTTTTTGTGTCGCGGTCGGAAAGGCTTCGCATGAGCAACATCGCCGAAGCAGCCCGCGATATGGGCATTCTTACGGTGGGCGACATGGAACGGTTCGCCGAAACCGGCGGGATGATTGGATTCAAGATCGAAAGCGGCAAGGTCCGCTTTGAAATCAACCTGGACGTCGCCAAACAGGCGGGACTGGAAATCAGCTCCAGGCTGCTCCGGCTGGCCACCGTGCGCGGCCAGAGCGCCGCGAGTGGGAGGAACTAAGGTGGGCCTGCTGCAAAATCTTCCGATTCGCAGGAAGATGATCGTCATCATCATGACGACAACCGGCATCGCGCTGCTGATTGCCTGCACGGGCTTTCTCCTCTACGAGCTGAACGCCTATCGCCGGAACGTCGAACAGGAACTGTCCACCATCGCCCATCTGATCGCGGAAAGCTCGGGTCCGGCGCTCGCCTTTGACGATGAGAGGACGGGGAGCGAGGTGCTGGCGGCTCTGCGAGGGGACCCCAGAGTGATTACGGGCGTCATCTACGACCGCGAAGGCAGGGTCTTCTCCTCCTACCTGCGCCAAGGCGCGGGCGATGCGATTCCTCCCAGACCGCCGCCCCAGGGAACCGAAGTGGCACGCAATTCCGTGACCCTTACTTCCGCCGTATTGCTGAACGGGGAGCAGGTCGGCACATTGTATCTGAAGAGCACGATGGAAGAAGTATCCGTCCGAGTGAAGACCTACGGGGGAATTTTCGCCGTCGTCTTGCTGCTTTCCTCGCTGGTCGCACTGTTGGTCTCCTCGCGCTTGCAACGCCTCATCTCTGCGCCGGTGATGGGTCTGGCCGAGACTGCCAGCCGGGTTTCGGAGGAAAAAATTACGCCATCCGAGCCACCAAACAAACGGGTGACGAGATGGGGCTGCTGGTGGACCGCTTCAATGAGATGATGGATCAGATTTACGATCAAGACCAAAAGCTCAGGAAATCCCAGAACGTGCTGGAAGAGCGAATCAAAGAGCGCACGCGCGAGTTGGAGACCGCGAAAGATGCTGCGGAGGCCGCCAGCCGCAGCAAGAGCGCCTTCCTGGCGAGCATGAGCCACGAGTTGCGGACTCCGCTGAACTCGATTGCCGGGTTTACGGAACTCCTGGCTAGGCAAACGACCGGCCCGCTGACCCCCAAGCAGGAGCGTTTTATCCGAAACATTCAGATGTCCTCCGAACACCTGCTTGTGTTGATCAACGACATTCTGGATTTGACGAAAATTGAGGGCGGGAATACCAGCCTCAACGGGAGCAATATCGATCTGAAGCCGGCGGTAGAGGAGGTGCTCACGGCGGTCCGCCCGCTGATGGAGATGAAGAAGCTTCTGTTCCAAAGCGAAATAGAAGCTGGACTGACTGTGTGGGCAGACCGGGTGCGGCTCAAGCAGATCATTTTCAACCTATTAAGCAATGCGCAGAAGTTCACTCCGGAAGGAGGACGGGTATGGATCGCGGCGAAGCCGGAAGAAGCGGCGGTGCGGCTGACTGTGGGCGACACGGGGATTGGAATCCGCACCGAAGACCAAAGAGCTATTTTTCAAGCTTTCCAGCAACTGGGTGAGACTACGAGCGGCACCAAGGAGAGCGCCGGGCTGGGATTGAGCATAGCCAAACAGTTGGTGGAACTGCACGGCGGGCGGCTCTCGGTGGAGAGCGCAATCGGAAAAGGCAGCCGCTTCTCTTTCACCATGCCCCGTGATCGCCCCGCCGGTATTGCGCAGCAGGAAGAAAACGTTCCACCGCCATCTCAGTGAGCGGACAGGCCGCATCACGACGACCAGGTTTTTTGAACTCGCACATTGAGCAAATTTCCTTAGGAGCTTGTTGAAAAACTGGTGTATGGGTCCGCTTGCTGATCCCTCGGCTTTTCCCTCGGCTTCGCTCGGGACATGGCTCGGGACAGGCGCGCGCGGCTCGGCAAGCGCAGCCAAATCAGCACGCCCATTCCGAGCCGCGATCCCTTCGGCAATCCCTCGGCTTCTCCCTCGGCATCGCTCGGGACATGGCTCGGGACATGGCTCAGGGCAGGCTGTGAGGGAGCGGACAAATGACGTTTTTCAACAACCTGTTAGGCAAAACTCCGCCGAGCACGACGAATTGCTCAGAATATTTTTTTGATCTGAACCGTTGAGGACTCCATTCTTTTCTCTTTTCCCCGCCTATAGAAAGCCATTCGGTTTGATCTTCAAAAAGGGCAATAGAAGAATGGCGTTCCCAGGGAAATTTGTCTCCCCCAGTTGCTGCGTCGCGAACGCTCTTGAGTTCAACGGCAAAGACGTTTATAAGCAGAGGAGGCTTGCGATTCGCGTCCTCCAAGGAGTGGGGGAGCTCAAGCGTTAAAATAGAGGGAGGTCAAATGGGCGCCCGTGCCCGATTATCTTTGCTTGGAGTTTTTTGGCTTGGAGTTTTTTGCGTGGCGCTGATAGCGGCACAAGCCCTCGCCCAAGCCAATCTCTGGGAAGAGCACACCAACGCCGGCGTGGAAGCCTATCAGCTAGGCGACAACCAAGAGGCCGAGAAGCAGTTTTTCGCCGCCGTCGGGGAAGCGGAAAAATTCGGGCCGGAGGATCCTCGCCTGGCCCAGAGTCTCAACAACCTGGCAGGGCTGTACAATTCCCAGGGGAAATATGCGGAGGCTGAGCCGCTGTACCGGCGGGCGCTGGCCATCGCCGAGGCGACGCTAGGTCCGGAGCATCCCAATGTGGCCCCCGGCATCAACAACCTGGGGGCTCTGTATCTTGCCCAGGGCAAGTACGCGGAGGCCGAGCCGCTGTTCCAGCGCTCGCTGGCGATCTGGGAAAAGGCCCTCGGGCCGGAACATCCCGACGTTGCCTTAAGCCTCGGGAATCTGGCGTCCGTGTACCAAGCCCAAGGGAACTACGCGGCAGCCGAGCCGCTGGCCGCCCGTTCGATGGCCATCCTGCAGAAAGCTCTCGGCTCGGAGCATCCGAACGTGGCGATCGGCTTGAACAAGCTGGCGATGCTGCTTGTTGCCCAGCGAAAGTACGAGGAAGCAGAACCGAATTTCAGGCGGGCCCTGGCGATCTGGGAAAAGGAACTGGGGCCGGAACATCCTAACGTGGCTCCCATCCTGGAGAACTACGCCGCCCTGCTGCGGGAAATAGACCGGGAAGACGAGGCAGAAGAAATGGAAGCCCGCGCAAAGGCGATCCGGGCCAAGCAACCTCTCTGAGATTGACCTCTTCCAACGTCTTGCAGAAGAATGGCGTCCCCAGGGGGATTTGAACCTCCGTCGCCGATGGTGCAGGTTTGGAATGGGGTAGGTCTACCCCCCCCTACGGATTTCCGCATCCTTCAAATCACCCCCACCGCAATCAGGAACACCACCACCTGGAAGGCAGCCAATATTCACGCGGAACAGGTGACAGGAATCGCGCCCCAAAGAGCTATTGTTTGACAAGTTCCACTCTGCGATTTCTTGACCGTCCCTCCTCG
>JADFGZ010000390.1 GCA_022567475.1 Acidobacteriota bacterium
TTTGGAGGCGTACCAGATTTGCTCCTGTCCCGCCGGGCAGCGACGCAAAGAAGCGAGCGGAGGGCGCCAGTGAGTAGAGTAACAGAACCGTTGCCAGTGAACATCGACGCCGAGAGGTCCGTGCTGGGCGCTATAGTGAACGACCCGTCCGGGAGTGCCTACAACCAGGCGGCTATCCTCCTCACGCCGGATGATTTCTCACTCGACAGCAACCGTAGAATATTCCGTCGCATGATCGAAATGGTGGACCGAAACTGCCCAGTTGATCTCGTAACCCTGGCTGAGGAACTCGCCCACCATGACGAACTGGAACTGGTTGGGGGCGCGGGCTACATATCGTCGCTCACGGACGGTGAGCCACGCCTGAGCAACATTGAGCATTACGCCCGGATTGTGAAAGAGAAGGCCGCACTCCGCAGACTGGTTCGGGTTGGAGATGCGATCACAAGCGATGCCTTGGACGCAACGGAAGATACCGACACCAAGATCGGACGCGCTACGGAACGAATCCTGGACATCGCCAATGAAACCATCCAGCAAGGACCGCTCTCATTGGAAGAAATTTTCAAGGCTGATTACGGATCACTGGATGGGATTGTCGAGCGTGAGCGGATCAAACCCGGAGTATCTACCGGCTTCCGTCAATTGGACACACTGACCAGCGGCTTGCAACCCTCCGACCTGATTATCATCGCCGGCCGCCCTTCGATGGGGAAGACCGCTCTGGCGCTTTCCCTGGCGCGCCATGTCGGTCTATTGCTCCGACTGCCCGTCCTGATCTGCTCGTTGGAGATGTCAAAACGTGCCTTGTTCACTCGGATGGTTTGCATGGAAGCCCGGCTGAATTCGCACCGACTGCGCGGCGGAAATCTGAGTCGTGAGGAGTGGGCGCGTTTCACAACGGCAATTTCAAAACTGACCAGTGCGCCCATTTTCATTGACGACACACCCGGGTTGAATTTGGCGGCACTTCGAGCACGAGCACGCCGGATCAAACAAGAGCACGGGCTGGCACTGCTAATTGTGGACTACATACAACTGATGACACCGCCGAAGGCCGAGAACCGCAACCAAGAAATCAGCGTCCTGAGCCGCAGTCTAAAAATCGCAGCGAAAGAACTGGAAGTTCCACTGGTGGCCCTTTCTCAGCTTTCCCGTGCGCCCGAGATGCATGGACGCAGGCCACAACTTTCTGACTTGCGCGACAGCGGGTCGCTTGAGCAGGACGCGGATGTAGTGGCATTTTTATTCAGGGAAGAATATTACCTGCGCATGGCGAATCAGCCGGTGCCAATGGACGTTGCAGGAATGGCCGAGTTGACGATCGCGAAGCAGCGCAACGGCCCCACGGGGACGGTCCCTTTGATTTTCATGAAAGAGTTTGCGAGTTTTGGGAATTTCCTAGACAGGGGAAATGAAGTGCGCGGTGAAAACGAAGTGCTGAAGATCTGTAGGAGCCTGCCAGCGAACGTGACAGCCGGAGGAAGATAGAAATGAAACACAAAACTATACCGCAAGCAGAACGCGGGAAGCTCTACACGTCCGAGGAACGGGCTAAGCTCAGGGCCCCGGAGCCGGAGATGCCGGACGACCGCCCTAGGGAAGTCTTGGCGGCAGAAGCGGCGATGAACGAAGCATCGGGAGAGTACGAGAAGGCGGTCCGGGTATACCAGCAAGCCGAGGCCGATTATAGGGCCGTCTGCAATAAGCCGAGTCGGCAACCCTGGAACACGTACGGCACCCCCGAGGGGTTATGGTGGGAGAGCACCCGATCCCAGGAGATCCGCGAAGCAGCCGGGAAAGTCAAAGTGGCGTCGGGCCTGCTGGAAAATGCGTTAAAGGAATTGGCTCCCGCCAAGGTTGAATACAACCGCCTTCTAAATAACTTTCAATTGGAAAAGCGGCGGAAACAGAACGAGGAAATGTTCGCGGAATCACGCCGCCAGCAGAAGGAGAGCCAGCGGAAAATGTACGGCTACGAACTCCCGGACCGTTAGGAAGTAACTATGCCGGAACCAGAATGCGGAGCGCGTTGAGCTGACGGCCAACTTTATGAGCTTGTTTCCAATTCCAAAACTGGCGGACCTGCTAGAAGATCCCGGCAAGGCGAGCAGCCTGCCCGCCGAGGCAATCCCCGAACTGCGGGGGCAGCTTGCGAAGCTGGACACGCTGCTGCTGTGTCGGTTGCTGGGTGCCAATAGTAACGGAAACCCCAGCACGCCAGCAGGGCGCAACCTGGGGGTCAAGGAAGCGTCGCAGAAGATCGGGGTTTCTCAAGACTGGCTTTATCGCAAGGCGGGAGAGCTTCCTTTCACTGTCCGGATTGGCCGCCGGTTGCTCTTTTCTGAAGCGGGCATAGAAAAGTATGTCCGGCAGCGGACGGGGCGTTAAAAAAAACATTGACATAGCCTAACGTGCAAAGTTCAAAATTCGCAATAGGAACAAAAAACAAGGAAAGGAGACCTAACCATGAGAGGCAATGGAAGGATTTTCAAACGTCCCAATAGCTCATTTTTGTGGATTGCTTTTTGCCACAGAGGAAAGGAAGTCCGGGAAAGCAGCGGCTCTAGTGACCGCAAGATCGCAGAAAAACTTCTCAAGAGACGCTTACAGGAAATCGGTGCAGACTCGTTGGGCCTGAGAGCGTTTGTGGGGCCTCAACAGGACCGCTTAACGGTGGGTGATTTGCTCGATAGTTTGGAATCGGATTTTAAGCTCCGGGACTTAAAGAGCTTGCGCCAAACCCTGGGCCATCTGCGGATCGTGCGGCAACGCTTCGGAGACCTCCGGGCCGTGGACGTTAGCGAGAGAACCGTGAGCCACTATATCGAGAAGTGCCTTGCAGAAGGCCACAGCCCAGCAACAGTCAACAGGAGAACGACCCTTCTGAGTGAGGCGTTCCGTCTAGCGGTTAGGCGCCGGCATCTAAGCTCTATGCCGGAATTTACAAGGTTGCGTGAGGATAACGCACGCCAAGGATTCTTTGCGAAAAATGATTTCTTGGCTGTTATGTCCAATCTCGGAGACCAAGACATTGCCGACTTTTTGGAATGGTTCTACTGGACGGGGATGCGCCCCGGAGAAATTCGGTCACTCACTTGGGCCTGCTTCGACCGCGAGACCTGGATGTTGCGGCTTCATGCAAAAGATGCCAAGACGGGCCACGGCAGAGTGATCCCCCTGGAAGACTCCCTGCGGGAGATCATACAGCGCCGGATCACGGCTCGGAGGTTTGGCTGCGATCTGATCTTCCATAAGAACGAGGCAAGGATCGGGACATTTTATAAACGATGGAACCGGGCTTGCCAACTGGCCGGTGTCGCCGGGAAGATTCCACATGATTTGCGGCGCACGGCAATCCGCAACTTTCTTCGCGCAGGCGTCCCCGAAAAAGTAGCCATGACGATCTCCGGCCATCGCACACGGGCAGTTTTCGACCGT
>JADFGZ010000391.1 GCA_022567475.1 Acidobacteriota bacterium
GTAACGTGCAAGATGGCGCCCTGCCCGATGCCGCTGGAGTCCATGGTAAAAATTCCGGGGGCGGAAGGGTCCACAAAGATCGTTTGCGGTGCGCTGGTCTGGCCATCCACTGTTACTTCGACCGTGGCGGAATTGACTCCCGTCAACTCGGTCGGGATCATAGCGTTGATCTGGCCTGGAGAGGCAAAAAAGAGCGGCGCGGCAATCCCGTTGACCTCCACACTCGCCCCGGCCAGGGTCGTGGCCAGCTTGCCGTCGCTGCCGAAAAAGGTTAATTCCGTTGCGCCATCCTTGGTCAGGTTGGTTCCGAAGATGGACGCAATCAAGCCGGGACTGACCGGAGCAGCGGAAAAGTCAGCGCTATGGACAATTCCACCGTCGTTCACTGAAGGCGGCTGGCCGGAGACCTGCGGTGGCTCCGACATCGCCTCGGTTTTATAGATGTTGTCTCCAGAAGGTCCGAAGTCGTTGTTGGCGCCATCGCCGGCGGCGTGGAAAATCACAGTGCCGGCGGAGACATCCGGGGCTTCCCACATAAAATCGAAGCTCACCCCTCCTGTTGTACCCGGCCGGACCCCCAGCACAGTGTGGCCGATGTACTGTATGCCATTGGAGGAACTCAGAAGCTGGGACCTGCCGTCGGTTCCGGGGATCAGATTGCCCGCCTGCTGCCCGTTCAATGTGCGGGCGCTGAGCTCAAATCCCCAGCGCTGCTGGTCCGGATCGCTGACGGTGACGGTGACTGAAAAAGTTTCATCGCTGTTATATGTGCCGGGAACTGTAATGGCAACGCTGCCGGGACCGGAGTCTAGGGCGATGCCCAGGGGGCACGCCGCTTGACTGCAGGTGGGCTCACCGAACCCGCCGGTGACGCCCGAAATAGGTCCTGTAGGTAAAGCATAAAGAATGATTGGAACTGCCAAGAGAAGCAGCAACGCATTCCACAGATTCCGCTTCTTCTTTTTCGCCATGTTCCCTCCCCAGAATTGAACCTATAAAGGTAGGACAGCTTTATTTCATTTATATCTATGCCTGCCGGAACCCCGCCAACAGATTCTCAGGAGATACGATTACGCGCCAACTCCCGTTATTGGATGCAACACGGCCTGGCTTCGATCCAGGTTTTTAATGCACTGCTTTCCGCCAAACTCTCGAAATTACCAAACCTGACCCGTCAATCTGAGATTATGCTAACCACCATCCGGTATCGGGTCAAGAAGAAATTTTCCGCCGAGGAATGCCGCAGCGTTGCCCTGCGACTGGAGTAAATAAAGGGCTGGCGCAGAATTCGCCGGGGCCGTTCAACGGCGCCGGGCTACAAAGATTCCGGCCAGGATCAGCGCGGCCCCTGTCCCGAATTTTGCCGTCAGAATATCCTGAAAAAACAGGACTCCCAGCACGGCGCCCAGCACGGGCTGCAGGTAGTGAAAAGCGGCAGCCCGGGATGCGGAAATCAAGCGGAGCGAATAATAGTAGGTCAGGTAGGCTCCTGCCGAGCCGAAGGTCGCCGAATAGAGCAGCCCGGACCATCCGACCCATGTGATCTCGCTCCACGGCAGCCGGGTCAACTCCCACAAAAGCAGCGGCAGAAACCAGACGGCCGCCGCCAGGAAGGCAAGGGTGGTGAACTGCAGGGTGGGGTAGGCCGCAGCGAATTTCTTGCTGCGCACCGTGAAAAAAGAAAAACAGCAGATGCCCGCCATGACCAGCAGGTCGCCCTGCCAACTGGGACCGGAACCTCCCGTCTTATCCAGCACAAGCAAAAGCACGCCAGCCAGCGACAGCAGCAGTCCGGCCACTTTCACGGGAGTGATACGCTCCTGGCCCTCCCATCTGGCGAACAGGAGAACCACCAGCGGACCCAGCGCGGCGACAAATACCGTGTGCGAGACGCTGGTATAGCTCACCCCGACCGTGAAAAAAAGAAAGCTCAGGGAGAGGCCGAACAGGCTGAACTTCAGGAAACTCCACCGCTCGCCTTTTCCGAGACGCAGGCTCCCGCCGCGCAGCAGATGGAGTAAAACCAGCGTCACGGCAGACAGCGTGACGCGCAGCACGGCAACCGTCACCTGGGGCAGTTCCTGCACCGCAAACTTCACCGCCACGACGTTGCTCGACCACAAGAAGGTCGCCGCCATCATGGTGAGGTAGGCGCGCCGAGGAAAGGGCGGAAAGGAATGTTCCGAGCGGCCAGCGGCAGCTTCGCGCGGCCCGGGCGCAGTTTTCACGGAAAGGTTTCCTTCCGGACGGTCAGCTTCTCGATCCGGTCCAGCCGCAGCCCGTAACCGAAGCCGTCTCCCTCCGGCACCTGGATGGTTCCTCCGGGCGTGACCTCCACTTCGGGGGTGATTACATCCTGTTGCCAGTAGCGCCGGCTGGCGGAGACATCTCCCGGCAAGCTGAAATTGGGCAAGGTGGCGAGGGCAATGTTGTGTGCGCGGCCGATGCCGGACTCGAGCATCCCCCCGCACCACACCGGAACGTTGGCATCGCGGCAGCAATCATGAATCTGGCGCGCCGTCTGGAAGCCGCCCACCCGTCCCAGCTTGATGTTGATAATCCGGCAGGCGCCCAACTCGATAGCCTGCTCGGCATGGCGCAGGGTGCGGATGCTCTCATCCAGGCAGACCGGCGTTTCCAGATCCTTCTGCAAGCGGGCATGATCCAGCAGGTCGTCGTGCGCCAAAGGCTGCTCGATCATCATGAGATAAAAGCGGTCCAGCAGTTTGAGGTGCGCGCGGTCCGCAAGCGTGTAGGCGGAGTTGGCGTCCGCCATCAGGCGAAGGCTCGGGAACTGTTCCCGCACCCGCTCCAGCACGGCAAGGTCCCACCCCGGCTTGATTTTGATCTTCACCCGCTGGTAGCCGGCAGCCACCTCCACACGGATTTTTTCGAGCAGCTTCTCCACGCTCTCCTGGATGCCGATCGAGACCCCGCACGGAATCTCCTTTCTGGTTCCTCCCAGCAAGGCAGACAGCGACCGGCCCGAAAGGCGAGCTTCCCAATCCCACAGAGCCGCCTCCAATCCACCCTTGGCCATGCGATGTCCCCGGACCGGCTCCCATCGCTCGGAGGCGTCGGCAGCCGAGCGAACCGGCTTCCGCAGCAGTTCCGGAACAAGAAACTTTTGCAGCACATACCAAGCCGTCTCCGTGCTTTCCTCATTGTAGAAGGGGCCTTCTCCGGCGGTGACCTCTCCCCACCCGGCGGCGCCCTCTCCGGCAACCTCCAGCAGGATCATCCGGCGGTCCGTGGTGAGCCCGAAACTGGTCTCGAAGGGGGCGAGCAACGGCATGCGGATTTCCCGCAGCGTGATGCGCTCTATGTTCATTCTGATCCTACCGTCCCGGCTGGCGGCGCCTTCTCCAGCATTTTCATCAACCCTGCCAATCCACTGGCCTTGCCTTTACTGGCCGAGCATCCCAAAATCC
>JADFGZ010000102.1 GCA_022567475.1 Acidobacteriota bacterium
GGCTCTGGTTCACGACATTGGGCATCCTCCCTTCGGACACTCGGGAGAAAGAAGTCTGGATCAAATCATGCAGACGTTCGGGGAGAGCTTCGATCATAACCGGCAGGCTTTGCGGATTGTGGAGAGTTTCGAGCAGCGCTACGCGGCGTTTCCGGGATTGAACCTTACCTTCGAGGTGCGGGAAGGCATTATCAAACACTCCCGCGACTATCCGCCGGAGCAGTACCCGGAGCTGGCGGAGTATCTTTTGGATCAGAGGCCGCCGCTCGAAGCGCAGCTGATCGATTTAACCGATGAAATTGCCTACTACACCGCCGACCTGGACGACGGCTTTGAAGCCAAGCTGCTGTCGCTCGACTCGATGCGAGAGCAACTGCCGATTTTTGAGCAGTTCTACTCTGGCGTCGAGCGCCGCTATCCTCAGGTTGCCACCAAGTTGAAGTTTAACGAGACGCTCAAAGGGATTTTGAATCTCTTGGTGACTGATTTACTGGAAAACTCGCTGGCAAAAGTGGAGAAACTTTCACCAAAAACCGCTGAGCAGGTTCGTCGGCATCCTCACCGGCTCATCGGGTTCAGCGAGGATGTCCAGCAGCACAAAAACCGCTTGAGGGAATATCTGTATCACCGGCTCTATCTCCACACCGCTTTTCAGGCGGAGAAGGAGCAGGGAACTCGTGTGGTGGAAAGCCTGTTCCAATTTTACTTGGACCATCCGGAACGAATGCCGGCCTGGCATGCCGAGCAAGCCAAGCGGGCCCCGAAGCAACGGGTCGTTTGTGACTATATCGCCGGAATGACCGACCATTATATTCAGAAGCTGCACCGCGAATTGATCGGCGGGTATTCCGCTGCCACCCCTTCTTCCAGTTCCGGGAGCCGCTATTCCCCGGTTTGAGTCGGATTGCCGTTCGAGTAGCGCTTTCGCATATAATTGAGAGGGGGAACCCGCAGCGGAGGAGGCGCATATGTTCCTGAATGTCCATGAATTGGAACGACAGGCCATTGAATTTGAGGAAACGCTTCCTCCGGGCAAAATCGATTTCGGCAACGATGTGATCCAGACGGAACCATTGGAGATTCGCGGTTCCGCGGAACTGCTGGCTTCCGCGATTCGCCTGCGAGGTCTGCTGCGAACCACGGTCGAAATCTCGTGCGCCCGCTGTCTGGAACCGAGCCGGCGCGATATTGAGAAGGAGTTTGATCTGTTCTATAACCCGGTTGCCACGATCGCCAAGGAAGAAGTGGTCTCTGTGAGCAAGGAAGAACTCGAGATCGGGTTTTACCACGGAGACGGGCTGCTGCTCGAAGAGGTCATCAAGGAACAGGTCTTGCTGGACCTGCCGATGAAGGGCATTTGCCGGGAGGATTGCTCCGGGCTCTGCCCCAGTTGCGGCCAAAATCTCAATCTCGCGGCCTGCGGCTGCAAAGCTTCTTTGGGAGACCCGTCTTGGGCTCCTTTGGCAAAGTGGAAGGATTGAAGGCGAGCCGTTTCGAGCCAAGCGACTTTGATGGTTCGTGCAGGCTGGTTCGAGCAGGATGGTGAGACCCCGGCAGCCTTGCGGGCGGGCGGTTATACTTTCTAATAGGAATTTCCTGCCATTTCCAGGTAAAATAAATCGTTCTGTCGATACAATATGGCAAGGTTTGTGTTTCGACCTGGAGGAAATGAATGCCTAATCCAAAGCGGAGACATTCTCATTCGCGGCGCGGGAAGCGGCGGGCGCACGATTTTTTGAAAGTATCGCTCTTCGAAGATTGCCCCAAATGTCATGAGAAAAAGCTCTCCCATCACGCATGTAAGAAGTGCGGCTACTATAAAGGGCGGCTAGTGATTGCGGTCAAAGAAGCCAAGTAGCTGTACATCCTGACAGCGGCACGCGGCCGCTCAGAAGCGCCAACCGACCATTCTCACGGATGTCAACTCAACCCATTACAATTGCTGTGGACGCCATGGGGAGCGACACTGCGCCTTGCTGCGAGGTGGAAGGCTCGATATTGGCCGCCCGCGAGTTTGGCGTCGCCATTCTGTTGGTGGGCAAAGAGGAGTTGCTGCGCAAAGAAATAAAGCGCCACTCCACCCGCCGCTTGACGATTGAGGTGGTGCACGCCAGTGAGACCATTGCGATGGATGCGAGCGCCGCCCGCTCGGTCCGGCAGAAGCGCGACTCCTCCATTCGAGTGGCCGTGCGTCTGGTGCGCGAGGGCAGGGCACAGGGGTTCATCAGCGCCGGCAACACGGGTGCTGTGATGGCTACGGCCAAAATTGTCCTGGGCACGCTGCCCAGCGTCGAGCGGCCCGGTCTGGCAGCTTTGTTTCCCACTTCCAACGGAAGCGTCGCCGTCATGATCGACGTCGGCGCGAACGTCGATTGCAAGCCGGAACAGTTGCGGCAGTTTGCCGTCATGGGGGAAACCTACTCGCGCCTCATGCTGAACGTTTCCAAGCCCCGCGTGGGTTTGCTGTCCATCGGAGTTGAGGAATCCAAGGGCAATGAGCTGACACGGGAGGCGCACCGGCTCCTGCGGCATTTGCCGCTGAATTTTGTGGGGAACGTGGAGGGCCGGGACCTCTACAACGGCAATGCCGACGTCATCGTCTGTGACGGCTTTATCGGAAACGTGGCGCTGAAGATCAGCGAGGGGATGGTGGAAGCCCTCCGGCATTTGTTGAAGGATGCTCTTTCCAGCACCATCGCTTCCAAGGTCGGATATGTGCTATCCCGGCAAGCCTATGCTGATTTTTCCAAACGGGTGGACTACTCCGAATATGGGGGCGCTCCGTTGCTGGGAGTCAAAGGAATCTGCATCATTTGCCACGGCAGCTCCAACTCCAACGCCATTAAAAATGCAATCCGCGTCGCCGGAGAATTTGCCGCCGGGGGCATCAATGAAAAAATTGACGCGGACTTGAGGATGCTCAGCCACGCTACGGGCGCCAAACGCCGGGGCCACGCCGCACCCTCGTCCGGACACACCCTGAGTTGAGCGCCTCGCACGGAATCTCTTTCCATTTGTTTCCGCAGGGGAATGGATCACGATGAGGAAACTCGCCTTCCTTTTTCCCGGACAAGGCTCCCAGGTTCCCGGGATGGGGCGAGAGTTGAGCGAGAAGTACGCTGTCGCCCGCAGGACTTTGGAAGAAGCCGACCACGCCCTGGGATTTTCTCTCTCCCGCCTGTGTTGGGATGGACCTGCCGAAGAGTTGCAATTGACGGTGAACACCCAGCCTGCGATTCTGGCCTGTTCGGTGGCGGCTTACCGGGTGTTGCAGGAAAGGGGAATCTCGCCCGCCTGTGTCGCCGGGCATAGCCTGGGGGAGTATTCCGCTTTGGTGGCTGCCGGGTCTATAGACTTTTCCGATGCGCTCCGCATCGTGCGCCGTCGCGGGCAATATATGCAGGAGGCCGTTCCGGCGGGGACTGGCGCCATGGCCGCCTTGCTGGGCCTGACACGGGATCAGGTGGAGGAGTTGTGCCGGGGCGCCGCCAACGGGGAAGTGGTGACGCCGGCCAATTTCAATACGCCCGGGCAGATTGTAGTTGCGGGAAATGTTGGCGCAGTCCAGCGAGTCATGGAGAGCGCCTTGGCGGCTGGGGCCAAGCGAGCGTTGCAGTTGCCGGTGAGCGCTCCGTTCCATTGCTCGCTGATGCAACCGGCCCAGCAGCGGCTGGTCCCGGAACTGCAATCGGTGCGCTTTTCCGACTTGAGGTTTCCGTTGGT
Organism: Acidobacteriota bacterium; assembly: GCA_022567475.1. Classification (GTDB taxonomy): domain Bacteria; phylum Acidobacteriota; class Terriglobia; order 2-12-FULL-54-10; family 2-12-FULL-54-10; genus JADFGZ01. The sequence continues at coordinate 3,724 of JADFGZ010000102.1, forward strand.
GAACAACGTGCGCGCCGAGGAAGTAAAAACCGGCCCGAAGGCCCGTCAGGGCCTGATCGACCAAATTCCTTCTCCGGTCCTGTGGGAACAGAGCGTTCGTCGCTTGCTTTCCCTGGGAACAGAGCAATTTGTTGAGGTGGGGCCGGGCAGGGTGCTGACCGGAATGCTGCGGCAGATAGACCGCAAAATTCCGGCAGTAAACGTGGAGGATGAAAAGAGCCTTGATAAAGCTCTCGTCGCCTTGGGCGGTGGGTAGCTCATGGGATGCCGCTTCAGACGGCATTGGGTTTGCCGGGCTCGGCATTTCTTTGGACGCTGATTTGTAATGTCCTGGGATGACAAAATCGCCTTCGTTACAGGAGCTTCACAAGGCATCGGGCGGGCCTGTGCCTTGCTTCTGGCCGAGGCGGGCGCGCGTGTTGTCGTTGCCAGCAGGAACCTGGACAAGCTGCAGAGCCTCGCCGGTGAGATCAACAAAGAGAACGAACCGGTTCGTGCCCTTCCGCTTGCTCTGGATGTTTCACGGGAAGATTCTATCAAGGAAGCATTTCAGAAGGCCGTCGAGCAATTCGGCAAGATCGACATTCTAGTGAATAACGCCGGCATCGCACGCGATGGGCTGGTGATGCGGATGAAGCGGCAAGCCTGGGATGAAGTGCTCGAAACCAACTTGACCGCTGCATACCATTGCATTCAGCAGGTCCTGCCGGGTATGCTGCGGCGCCGCCAGGGGCGGATTATTAACATCACTTCTGTCGTTGCCCAGATGGGAAATGCAGGCCAGGCCAACTATGTGGCCTCCAAGGCGGGGTTGATCGGGCTGACGCGGGCGGTGGCGCAAGAAGTTGCCTCCCGCAAGATCACCGTCAATGCGGTCGCTCCCGGCTTTATCGAAACCGCCATGACCGATGCGATTAATCCGGAGGTTCGCGATAAATTGCTTTCCCGCATCCCGCTGGGCAGGCTGGGACAAGGCCTGGATGTCGCCCATGCCGTGAAGTTTCTGGCCTCAGACGAAGCCGCCTATATCACCGGGCATGTCTTGAACGTCAATGGAGGCATGTACCTGTAAGGCAGCCCAGCAAGACCCGAAGAAACCGCTCTCTAAATTCCAGCCGGGGAATCATCTCCTAATCTGCGCTGCGTGCGAAGCCAAAATGCGGGCGATCCGCCCACTAGCCTTTCCATCGCCATAGGGGTTGTGAGCCCGGCTCATGCGTGCATACTCGGCGGGGTCTTCCAGTAGCCGCGCCACTTCCGCCACGATCCTTTCTGGCGCGGTTCCCACCAGTTTTACCGTGCCCGCCGCGACAGCCTCCGGGCGCTCCGTGACTTCCCGCATCACCAGCACGGGCTTGCCGAGCGAGGGCGCTTCCTCCTGAATGCCGCCGGAATCGGTCAGGATGAAATGCGCGCGGTTCATCAGGGCGACGAAGGGAGCATAGTCGAGGGGATCAATCAGGAAGACGTTGGGCAGGTTTCCCAGAATGTTCCTCACCGGCTGTTGCACGTTGGGATTCAGGTGCATCGGATAGATTATATCCGCATCGCCACGGAGGGCAATCTGTCGCAGTGCTTGGCAGATTCGCTCGAATCCTTCCTCAAAGCTTTCGCGGCGGTGGCCCGTCACCAAAATCAGCGGCCGCTCGCCCTTCCACTTCTCCAGTCCCGGAACGGTGGGCGGGGCAGCCATACACCGCTCGCGCACGTAAAAAAGCGCATCGATCCCCGTGTTTCCGGTGACGTGGATGCTCTGCTCGGAAATTCCCTCGCGAAGCAGGTTTTCCTTGGATTGGGGGGTTGGAGCGAAATGGAGATCGCACAGATGGGAAGCCAGACGGCGGTTCATTTCCTCGGGGAAGGGACGGGACTTGTCTCCTGTGCGCAGGCCGGCCTCCACGTGACCGACTCGAATCTGAAGATAGCAGGCCGCCAGCGCGGCTGCGAAGGTCGTTGTGGTATCTCCCTGCACCAGCACCCAATCCGGATTTTCCTGCTCCAGGATAGGACGCAGCCGTTCCAGGCAACGGACCGTTACTTGAAACAGGTCCTGCGCGTCTTGCATCACCTGCAGGTCGTACTGGGGAGTAATCTGGAAAGTGGCGAGCACTTGATCGAGCATGCTGCGGTGCTGCGCTGTGACACAAACACAGGTGGAGAAATGAACGGGGTCCGATTCAAGCGTATGGATCAACGGAGCCAGTTTAATGGCTTCCGGACGCGTGCCGAAAACTGCCAGAACCTTTTGCCGGGAGGATTTCATGTCAACCCACTGCGCGAGCCGTGCGGGCGTGCTGAATGGTCGCGTTGAAAGAAACAGTCTTGGTTTTGTTTATGCAATGCGGGCAAGAGGAATGGGTCACGAACGAGTTTTGGTCAATTCTGAATTTTCCCTGTTCATTGAAAGTTGCTGCGGGTTGCTCTGCCCCAGCAGTTCGCGAAAGAGCCGCTCGTATTCCAGGGTCACTTGATCCCATCGATAGTGGTTGCGAACACGGTCTCGGGCGCGTGTTTGCTGTTCCTCCCGCAGGCCGGGATTTCCGAGCACTGCATGAATCTTCGCGGCAAGATCCTCTGGAGATTTCTGGAATGGCAAAGCGGTGTCACCGGCTACCTCGCGGTTTTCTATCGTATCGAGATAGAGGACGCACCGCCCGCATCCCATGGCTTCAATCAAGGCAGGGTGTGTTCCGCCCACTTCGGTGGCATGGATATAGCAAAAGGCATGGGACAGCAACTCCCGGTATCCTGCTCCATAGATAGCGCCGGGAAACAGAATACGGGGATCGGAAGTGGATTTCAGTTCTTGAATGTAGTCGCGGGCATAAGGGGCGTCTCCTACGATCACCAGTTTTTTACCGGTCTGCACTTGCTCAAAAGCTCGGACGACCAGCAGCGGGTTGTTTTCCGGCTCGAATCGTGTCACGTAAAGGAAGTAGCCCTCCGGCTCCAGGCCGATGCGTTCCAGCGCAGCCTGGCTCGAAAGACGCCGGTCATCCGCGCCATACGGAATGAAATAGGAATGTTTGCCGTAGCGCCGAAGGTAGTATTGTGCGATCGTTTTGGCGTCAGTCACCATGGCGTTCGGAAGGAAGGTGGAAAGCCACTCGGAAAGCAGATAATACGTTCTTCCCGCCCAGTTCCATTTTGCCCGCTTGCGTTCCAGCCCGTCCACGTTGACCACGGTTTTCTTCCCGGCCAGGCGGGGAATAAAAGAAAAAATGCTATTGGCGGAATTGCAGATCAGCACCACGTCCACATCTTGAAAAAGAACGTGCCAGACGGACAGGAAGGTGTGAGCGACAGTATCGAAATACTTGTGCGGGATGGTCGGCAACAATACGAGCCGAACGCCTTTGTACTCACTGCCGGTATGGCGGATGTTATTGGTGCGCCCGTAGACAACCACCGCATGCCCGTTCTGGACCAGCCGGCAGGAGAGCTCTTCCGCAAAGGTTTCAAAACCGCCGTAGTTTGCCGGGATGCCACGGGTGCCGAGTATGGCGATCTTCATGGCTAGAGTTGTGTGAGTTGGCCGGACTGTGCTCCGGCTGTCGGCAAGGGCAAAGCAGAGCATGCGGGCGAACTCGAGAACTCGGGAACCTGTAATTGCTGGGAAAGAGAGTTTCCCACAGGGGCGGTGACAGGCCGGAATCGGAACCAATTTTGTAAATAAGAGTTGGAGACCCGTCGGCGCTTTTGAATGATCCGGCGTTTGGCAAGGGTGCGGCGCAAGTTGCGTAGCACGAAGGAAAACGCTCCCAGCGATTTCCGCTCAGCCAGGAGACAGTATGCCAAAATGCCGATGTCCCGCGCCGTGGCTGGCAGAAAGTTGCGCAGATACAGCGGAAGGGTGGCGTTCTTGATCCGCATCAGGAAACGGTTTTTAACGCAATGCCGGTTGATCTCTTCCGGAATCTCCTGCCGCCGGCCGGGAAAAACCCTTCGCACATGATAACCGACCGCCTCGGGAAGGTACAGGCACTGCCACCCTTGCAGTTGGGCGCGCCAGGAGACGTCGGCATCTTCCCGATAGAGGAAGAAATCTTCGTCAAAAAACTCTCCCTCCACGGTGATGTCCTGAATCATGCGGTTCCGATAGAGAGCAGCAGCAGCCGTCGCGCCAAAGACAAAGGCGGCGCCATTGTATTCTTCTCCGTCCGGCAAATGCATTCCCCGGTCGAAATGACGGAACGTGGGGGTGAAGTAGATCCCCGCCGAATCGAGCCGGCGTTCGGGAGAAACCTCAAAATTGGGGGAAGCGCTCAAGAGCTTGCCACAGACCGTTCCAATACCCGGGTTGCGGTTGCCCGCGTGGACCAGGTGGGAGACAAAATCGGAATCCAGCACTACATCCGGGTTGAGAGCCAGGACCCAGTCGCCGTTTGCCTTGCGAATGGCTTGGTTCTGCGCAGCGGCAAACCCGCGATTCTCGGAATTGAAGGTGGTCTGCAGGCGTGACTGATAACCGGCCAGAATCGAAGCAGTCCCGTCCTGGCTGGCGTTGTCCACTACGATCACTTCCAGCGGGGCCCAGTCCTGCGCCAGCAAGGAATCCAAGCAACGGGCGAGGAAGGGTTCGCTGTTATGCGTCACCACCGTCACCGAAACAGTATTTTTCTTTATGCCCATCTTTTTTTATCCGAACCGAGGCGGGAAACAGATTCCCGGCCGTTGTGCTCCGCGGATGCGACGCCGGAATGGCAGCGGGCACCCCCTTGCCTCCACACCGAAAAGGAAAGCAGAGCCGCCCGAAAATAGGCGAACAGCTTCTCCCTGCGAGTGGCGACCAGAGCTTGTGAGGTTGGCGCAATACCCACCAGAGTTGCAAAAAACCGAAGGCCCATACCCCACATCAAGGCTGCTCGGATGGCCAGTGCCATCGTCCAAGGGAAATGCTTCCCCACATAGTAAAGCAAATTATGGTTCCAGTAAATCTGTCTTTCCAAAAAAGTCAAAGAATTTACCGAATGTCCGCCGGCGTGTTGGAATACGACTTTCGGCCAAAACAGAATTTCCCCTCCTTGCCGACGCAGTTTCTTGCAGAGATCCACATCTTCAAACCACAAAGGAAAGAAGGCCTCATCAAAAAAACCGCAGCTCGCGAAGCTCTTGCGGCGCACCAGCAGGCAGGCTCCTGCGGGCTGCTCCACTTCCACAGGCCGCTCCGGGTCGAGGTCCAGGCAACGATACTTCCTGTTTACGGGATTATTCGGAAAAAGGCGATTCAGTAATAATAGTTCAAAGATCAAGGAAGCAGGGGTCGGCAGGCGGCGCACATTGAACCCGATTTGTGCTTGACCCTGCGTGTCGACTAACCGGCCCGCGACGGCAACGGTCTTTTCCGAGTTCTGGAGCGGCTCCTCCAAACATTGCAAATCTCCAAGGCAGACGCAGTCCGGGTTCAGGAATAGAAGCGAACTGCCGGTGCTATTGCGGGCCCCGAGATTGGACGCCGCCGCAAAACCCAGATTGCGGGGAGCTTGAATTAATTTTACGGAGGCAGAAAATTGCCGAACCAGAGCCGCCGTCCCATCCGTTGAGGCATTATCGACCACCACGACCTCTGCGCCGGAATTTTCCAGGGACGCTAAACACTGGCCAATTTGGCCTTCGGAGTTGTGAGTGACTATGATGACCGAGATCATGTTTCTGAACCGAAAAACTGAGATATGCACGTACCCCGGAAGCACACACCCCGCTCATCAGCCGGGCAGATGTCCCAGGTCAGGATTCACGGAAGACTTGTGCCCTGGAGACGGGGGGAAAAGAGAAAAATATAACCTCCAAAACGTGTCCTGCCCGTCCCGGTCCGCAGCAGTGGTGTCTTCGTAGATTTCACGCTCCGATTCCCTTAACGAAGCAACAAAATTTTGCAGCTCATCCAAGCGCCAGCGAGTGCGCTTCCGAATCGTTTTCCTGAAGCGCCAGAAAAAATGAGCCACGCCGGACAGGTAAGCGCCGATCCTGTTTTTGCGGATAGCCATGGCCGCCCAAAGCATTTGGGACCAGGCAATACGAGGCCCCATGCGCAGCAATAACCGCCACGGGTAGTGTTTCGCCAAGATCATCAGTTGGTTTTGGGTAAGAAGACGAAACACCGCCGTGGGGTTGGACTCTCCCAGGGATGCGCTTCCTTGATGCCGGCAAGTAGCCTGCGGCAGGTAGAACCCTCGGCTGCCTGATCGTCCGGCCCGCAAAGAAAAATCGATATCCTCCAGGTAAGAAAAGAAATCTTCATCCAGCCCGCCAATCTGGTCAAACAAGCATCGCCGGAAGAGCGCGGCAGTGGCGGGAGCCGCAAAAACTTGCCGGGGAGCGGCGAATGACGCGGAGTCTTGCCGCCCGAAGCCGAGCCTCCAGGCAGAGCCGCCCAGCGACAGAGCGTCTCCGGCGTTGTCCAGCAAGACCCCGTCGGATTGGTAGATTTTCCCGCAGCAGAAGGATAGATCCGGCCGTGTCTCCAGAAAAGCAGCGGTCAGCTGCAGCCAGTTTTTTTCCAGGCGCACGTCATCGTTCAGCAGCGCAACATAGGGAGACCGGCTCAGCGCTATGCCCGCGTTCACTGCTGCCGCAAAGCCGCGGTTTTCCGGGAAGGCTACCAGGGTACAGCCGAACTCGGCGGCCAGTTTGTTCGCCCAATTCCCGGCTCCGTTCGAGATAAGAATGGTTTCAAAATCGTGGAAGGCCTGCTGCCTCAAGGATTCCAAACAATCCCGCAGCAAGTCCTCCCGCAACACGGTGGGAATGATGACAGAAACCTTCGGGATCGGGGCGTTTTCTCCCTGTTGCGCGTTTCCTGCGGTGGCATGCAAAGGTGACATCCAGAAACGATTATACCAGCTTCCCCTTGATTTCTATGGGAATGGATGTGGCCGAGCCGGAGAGATGTACGGCCAGAGGCACCCTTGCCGGAAATACACCATCTAGCTGCGCTCGGCAAACAATTGGTGCAGCTTTTCTTTCAGTGATGGGAAGAGCTTGACACGGGGAAGAAAGGCATCGATCGGTATAGTCAACAGGCGCAGATCGCTCAGGGCTTTCACGCTAGCTGTTCGAATTCGTTCCGGGTCCACAAGCGCCATCTCGCCGAAAAGCGTGGGGGCCTGGAGCACAACAAGAAATTGGGGTGGGTTCGCCTCCCCACGGTAGATTCCTACCGAGCCTTCTTCCAGGAGATAAATTTCCTTACCCACTTGCCCTTGTCGGATCAGGATGGCGCCCGATCTAACAGTGACCTCGGCACAGTCCTGGGCAATTACAGCGAGTTCCTCCTCCGTCAGTCCCGCAAACAGCTCAAAAGAGCGGAGGCGAGAGGTTTCGATCTTTTTTTCGGTGTCCATTTTCTCGCTATCCATCCGGCCCCTGGCGAGAAGTGAATATTAACTAGACTGGCCCGGGATCGTCACACCGATCCTTCCCGCTCTATTCTTGCATTGAAAAGGCAAAGAATGAAGAGTTTTGAAGGGGTCGCTGAAAACGATTGCGTGTAACGAAAAAGGCAATAGACGATGCATGATTTCAGCCTAGGCAATATTTTATCAAGGAAGCTATGTTGTAGATTCACGAAGGCCAGCAGCCATTTTCCGGGGTGGATTTACAACCCTCTGCTCTCCGGAACCACTCCGGCAGTTTGCCCGGCAGGTATCTGCGCCAGCCCGATCTTTGGTTTTTTCATGCCGCTGGCGTATTATTTGGGGCAGAACTGCAAGGAGAATTTGTGACGCTCACAACCGTGCAAGCACGCTGTCCCTCCTGCCAATCCACCGAAGTTTTCTATTCCTGCACGCCCAACTGTTGTTTTAACCACGTTTGCAGTGAGTGCCAGAGCAGCTTTGAGCTTTCGACATCTCCCTTGCCGAGCGCTGGCCCGGGTCTGGATATGGATGCCATCGGGCTCCCGCCGGAGCCGGACGCCTGTTCGCCCACGGCTCCCTGTGCCAAATGTCAAGGTATCCGCGTATATCAGCTTTCCGGTGGCGAAACCTTGTTTTGCCTGGACTGCCGCACCCTGCTCAAACTCGGCTACGAAAACGTGGCAGGCCCGTAGAAACTGGGGCTGGAAGTTCGGCTTGCCATGGAAGTTCCCGCAACAGGCGCTTGCGCATTCGCAAACCCAATGCCATAATTCGCCCAGTTCTCAACTGCGCACCATTGTAAAACGATGTTTAGAACGCTGAGCGCGACCGTCTACGGAATTGACGCCCACCTCGTGGAAGTGGAAGTGGACCTGAATCCCTCCCGCAGCGACTGGAACTTCACCACGGTGGGGCTCCCGGATGCAGCGGTCAAAGAGAGCCGCGACCGCGTCCGCTCCGCCCTTCGCAACTGCGGCTACACTTTTCCTGCACAAAACATCACCGTGAACCTGGCGCCGGCTGACATGAAGAAAGAAGGCTCCGGGTTTGACCTTCCCATTGCGCTGGGTCTTCTCGCCGGCATGCAGGAACTCGAAGCCGAGCATCTGGCCGACTACCTTTTTTTGGGGGAACTATCCCTGGATGGTCTTTTGCGGCCTGTGAAGGGGGTTCTTTCTATAGCGGTCAAGGCGAGAGAGGCCGGGATTCCCAACGTGGTGGTTTCGGCAGCCAACGGGCGGGAGGCCGCTACTGTAGAAGGGATCAACGTTTTTGCTTTGAAGACGCTGCCGGAAGTGGTGGAGCTACTTCGGGCGCCGGTTCACTTTGCTCCGCTGCGGCTGGATTCTCAGGCGCTGCTGGAACAGGAAACCAGTTCCAGCGTGGATTTTTGCGACGTTCGCGGGCAGCCCTCGGCAAAGCGGGCGCTGGAAGTGGCGGCTGCAGGGTCCCATAACATCCTTATGATCGGTCCTCCGGGCTCGGGCAAGACGATGCTCGCCAAGCGCCTGGCTACCATCCTGCCTCGGCTGACCTTTGAGGAAGCGATCCAAACCACCAAGGTGCACAGTGTGGCCGGCTTGCTCGACCCAGCACAGGGTTTGATTACCTGCCGTCCTTTCCGCTCGCCCCACCATACCATCTCCGATGCAGGCTTAATTGGAGGCGGCGTCATAC
>JADFGZ010000392.1 GCA_022567475.1 Acidobacteriota bacterium
CAGAGCCTGCCCAAAAACCCTTCCTTTCGGGATGCCCTAACTGTCTGATTTCTATTGCCCTTCGGTCGGGAATTTGGCCTGCCCAAAAACTAATGTTTTTGAACCACAGTGGCAGTGCCCGAGCAGCATCTACCCACCCGTCGGCACCCGCTGCTTCAGCTCTTCAAACTATCGATAAAGGCTATCTATAAAACCGCTTTCGTCCAGCTCCCTAACGAAACTATCATCATAAAAGTCTTCCGGCTTATACCTTCGCATTTCGTTGGAATCGTACAATTGCATGGTCTTCTTGATACCCTCCACCGCCGGATAAGGTTTGTCGGGCATTTCTCTATTTCCGTCGTACAATACCCTCTGTTGCTCCGGATCCGTGATTCCAAACCACTTCGCTATGGCGCGATTGGCCACAGATCGGTCCTTCTTCATCATAGCAATGGCCTCTACAAGCGACTTGATAAAGCGGCGGACGGTTTCGGGGTTTTCCTTCACCCACGCTCGTCTTGCAATTACACCGGAGCCTGCGATGGGTACTCTCCAGGAACGTAAATCGCCAACCGAGTGGAAGCCGGCAGCCATCGCCGTTACCTGCGGAACTTCCGAGGCAACGATCGCATCCACTGAGCCATTGATTAATTCATCGAGACCCCATCCCCCCATGAGGGATATGTCGCGCAGGGGATCCCATCCCATTCTTTCTGCTATTGCAAGAGCAATGAAATGAGTCATGCCAGCAGAGCGATAGGGGCCGGAGCCGAGCCGCTTGCCCTTGAGGTCCTCGAGTTTCTGGATCCCTGGCCGCGCCATGATGTGCCAATGCACCACATGGTCCAGACTGGCTAGAACAATTCGTTCTGCTTTGATCCAGTTGGCATTGGAGATATGATGCACCATCATGTACGTACCACCCGAAATTACAATAGGGGCTGTATCCCAATCCCCGTCCCGAACATGTTCGGGGGGCACCATAACGTGTCTCCGCTTTGCGCCCTCTGCAGCTGCCGTCGTAATCCACTGCTCCACCGCGAGGCCATTTTTCTCGTAAATACCCTCTTCCTGAGCAATTACGCAGACAATCTTGGTTATATCCACATCCCACAATAGTACCTGCAGAGGCAGGAGTTGCTGCGTCTGTTGGCTCACTGCAGGCCGCGCCGTGCTGATCATCAAAAGGCACAAAACTAGAAACAAGACTGTAATGCGAAAAGATTGAGTACCCATTCCCAGCCTCCTCTTACTCCACGTATTGTCCCCCTCCACGGGGGCGGCTCATTACTAGGGCAAAGCCGAGTATACCCGGAATTTCCATTTTAGCTTCCAACAGCCCCCCGACTATACGCCCCTGATGGATTCCAGCGCACTAGATTTTCTTTTGCTGGGTCCAGGAGATCGAGACAGAGGCCTGGGTGCACACTCCCTGACGGGATCCCTAGCGCGCCGCTGTCAGCGTGCTGGGGGGCTTCCTCACGGCTCGCTGCCCGGAGGACCACAGCATCCACGAAGGACTATGCGGCCGTAGGGCGGTCGCGGCTCGGATTATGGTCCCACAGGCACCCGCCGCTTCAGCTCTTCAAACCAGTTCAGGACGACATGGATTTGCGGTGCAGCCTGCGTCTTCTCGCCCATGTGGATGGGACACACGGTCAATATTCTTCAAAGATCCTCTGAATCTCGTTAGGATCTTTCGTCTTGGTTAGAGCGAGCATGAGCAAGAGCCGCGCCTGTTGAGGAGTCAGCGAATCTCCACTGATGAAAAGCGGCCATCGTGTGCGGAAGGCGCGAATCTCGAGACGTCCTTCGCCCCCTCGGTTCGTCCGCACAACAGTCACTCCGGCTCGTGCCGCCTCCTCCAAGGCTTTGGTTTGCTCCGGCGTATCGGAGCCGGTTGGGAAGGAAGCCATCACGATCCCCGCCGCCTTCCCTTCCTGAACCGCCGCACGAATCAAAACACCATCGGCATCCATGTAGCTGTAAAGCACGTAGACCTTGGGAAGATTTTCCAGCTGCGGCACATCGAATTCCGACTGGCTTTTATACTTTCGCAAAGACGAGCGGTAAAAAGTAACTTCTCCATCGACGTAACCCAGAATGCCCAGGTCGCGGGATTGATAATTGTCCATAAATGTATCCACTTTCACGACGCCACGGGCAGCGTTAATCTTGCCATTCAAAACAGCCATTGCCTCGTGTCCTCGAGACTTAGGAGAGGCCGCCACGCGGATGGCGTTCAGGAAATTCAATGGGGAATCGGAACTGAGTGACGTGTAGAGGCGATTGGCGGCTGTCACAACGACCGGTTTGTCGCTCTTGACAGTCAGGCTAAGGAAGTATGACAATCCTTCAACGCCGTTGGAGCCTACCGTGACCACTATCCCTGCGATTTCGGGCTCCTGTTGGAAGATTTCGTTGACCCGCTGCGCTACGGCCAGAAAGTCCTTCATCGTCAAGCTGCTACTGCCTTTTCTTAACAAGTCCTCCACTTCTACCCTGGCTACCCCTTCGAGGTCCTGGCGGAAGTCATCGATCACCTTGTCAGGGTTGACGTAATAATCGGGCGTCCCACCGCGAGCCGGGACGTGCGCGATTGTCCCACCTGTCCCGACCACTTTCACTATGGGCAATTCTCGATTCTCTTGCGCAAACAGAACTCCGAGCTGAAGGGTGACAAATACGAAAGCAAAAAAGGGATTGATCCTCATGAGTGGGCCTCCATATAGAGAGCGAAGCTACTATTTCTCTGCTCTCAAAAACGCATTGTTCAGGAGCATCTCTACCAGACTGCGCACAGCCTGTAAACCGTAAATTCCGAGCTTAAGCTTACCCTTTACCCAAAACATACGCCAGCCGGTCTGGCGACTCAATCTCAAATGGCCAGGGCCTCTTTTGGGTGGCACCACGTCGCTGGTGTGAAATTTTTCTAGTTTTTTTCAGAAGAATAGGTGAAGCCGAACGGACAAAAAAGGCTCATTTCCAATTAAGACTAATTCATTTGGGCCAGCACTTTTTTTAGGTTGGTTACCGTCTGCCGGATCTCCTCGGCATCCTTCGCCTCCGGCATGGCAGCCAGGTAATGGTTCAGGCCAGCAAGGGCTTCCGAGTAGCGATGCAGCCGGAGCAGAAGCATGGCTTTTTGCTTCAATTCGTCGAGCGATTCCGGATTAAGCGCGAGCGCCGTCTCTGTAATGTTCAAGGCACTGTGGAACTGTCGCGTATTCAGATAAATGCCCCGCAAGTTGTTCAACATGCGGGTGACAATTTGCCGCTTGCTGACGCCCTCCAGATAGGACTTGTGAACCGGCACGGATTCTCCCAGCAACTGCTTCATTTGCTCCCAGCAGTCCTCTTCTGTGAGAATGCGTCCTTTGGCAAAGGGGTCGATCAGGGTTTTGCTGTGTGGATGCTTCACCAGAAAGTG
>JADFGZ010000103.1 GCA_022567475.1 Acidobacteriota bacterium
GCATGGTGTACGCGGCATCCGGATCCAGCTCTTCCATCAGTTACCTGGAGGTTCTCCTGGATGACTCCAATGCAGAAGTAGCGGAGGAGGCCCGCCGCGCCATTCGCATCCTGCGATCCCGAGGCCTCTAGCCCATTTTCTGCGTTGCTGTATAGCCGGCAGGTAGGGCAGGCCTGGAGGCCTGTCCCTACCTTGGCGGATGCGCTACACCAACCCTGAAAATGGTTTAATCGGCGCGGAGGGACGGGTTGCTGCCCGCGGTTTCCGGCTGATTGCCGCGTTCCGTTGCGCCCCAAGTTGCGGCGTTGCGGAACAGCGGAAAACTGCCGCCATCCACTTTCCGTTTCCTCCCTGTGGTAAAATCTATAGTTTCAAGCAATAGAAAATAGGCCGGGGCCGCGGGACCATCCGGAAGCCCTGGAAGGGAAACGCTTATTTCGGTTGTTGCATCGGCAGAGACGCGGATTTTGGCCATCGATCCGGGCTCTAAAAGAATGGGCTTGGCCCTCAGCGATCCTTTGGGGATCACAGCGCAGGGCCTGCCCACGATGGCTAGAAGGAACAAAAAGCAGGACCTGAATTTTTTGAAGTCGCTGGTGCGCAAGCACGGCGTTTCGCTCATTGTCCTGGGCAATCCCCTGCGGATGGACGGCAGCGAAGGCGCGCAGTCGGAGAAGGCGCAGGATTTCGCCAGACAACTGGAGCAGCACCTGCGGGACCAAAGCCTGGGAGTGACGGTGCGGTTGTGGGACGAGCGGCTGACCAGCGTGGAAGCCACTCGCGTGCTGCGGCAATCGGGAGCGGGAACGGCCGAAAGGAGAAAGGCCGTAGATCAGATGGCGGCGGTGTTGCTGCTGGAGAATTTTCTGGACTCGCAACGGCAGTCCCGGCTTTCCCCATCCCCTGATTCCGGGCCTGATTCGGAGCCCGATTCAGAACGCAAGTCAGAACGCAAGCTGGAAAGTGAAGCATGACCCAAACCGGGGCCAAAATTTTGTGGGCCACAATGGCCGGGGCGCTGCTGTGGGGAATGTGGATTCTGGCCGACGCCACCCGGCCTTATCCGCGCGGAAAGGCCCCGGTGGAAGTGGAGATTCAGCGGGGAACCAGCATCTCGGAGATTGCGCGGCAACTCCAGGAAGCGGGGGTGATTCGCAGCACGCGGACGTTTCTTTGGCTGCACTACCTGCGGCCGGGGCAAACCCTGAAGGCCGGCGAATATGCCTTCCCTGGCCGCGTCTCGACGCTGGAGGTGCTGCGGAAGCTGATTCGGGGGGATGTCGCTTACGAGTTGCTGACGATTCCGGAAGGGTACAATCGTTTCGAGATTGCCGACGCCGTGTCGGCTCAGGGGCTGGCGACGCGCGAAGAATTTCTGGAGGCGAGCGCGGACGCGAGTCTGCTGGCGGACCTGGACCCGGAGGCCGCCGATCTCGAGGGCTATCTGTTCCCCGACAGCTATCATTTTTCTCCCCGGGCCGGGGCCGCCGGGATCGTTCAGGCCATGGTGGACCGGTTCCGCGAGGTGTACTCCAGCCTGGCTCCAACAGGCGAGAAACGTCCGGTCCGCGAAATCGTCACGATGGCCTCTTTGGTGGAAAAAGAAGCCAAGGAGCCGGAAGAGCGTCCGCTGATTGCGGCGGTCTTTTATAACCGCCTCGAACGGCGCATTCTGTTGCAATGCGACCCGACGGTCATCTATGCGGCGATGCTCGAAGGCCGCTACGACGGGAAGATACGGCAGTCGCACTTAGACTCGCCGTCTCCTTACAATACATACAGGCGCCGGGGCTTGCCTCCGGGCCCGATCGCCAACCCGGGAAAGGTGTCCCTGAGCGCTGCCTTGCGTCCAGCCTCCAGCGACTACCTTTATTTCGTGGTGAACCACAACGGAGGGCACACCTTTTCGAGAACCTTGCGAGAGCACAACCGGGCGGTCAGCCTCTACCGGAGAGGCCGGAGCCGATGAGAGTTTCCTCCAGGACCGCTTCCCGGAAATGATGACCTGCCGGCCAGCAAGAAAAGTTCGCCCGATGAAGGCTTGGTACCATTTATTGAAACTGACTGCCATGGACAGTTTGTCACGCCACTGGAATCCAAAGTGGAATCTAATGACGCCTTTCGTTCGCCGGGGCTCGTGCGCAACCGGCAAAGACGCAGGCCGGTGGCAGGCCGGTATGTCGGCGCTGTTGCCGGCCTTATTGCCTATATGGTTGCTTGTGCTGCTGGCAACCTCCGGCTGCGCGGTGCAACGCAGACAACGGCTTCCCGACGCAATCCAGGCGCCTGCGCTGCAACATGCGACACTGGAGGAGCTGCTCGAGAAGATCCAAATCCAGCAGGATACGATCCGGACACTGCAGGCAACCGTGGAGCTCGCGCCTTCGGTCACATCGCCGGACAAAGGGGAAATTGTGCAGTACCGGGATGTCCGGGCTTTCATCCTGATCCGCAAGCCTGCTTTTCTTCGGATGATCGGACAGTATCCCATTGTGCGGAGCACGGCGTTCGATATGGCTTCCGACGGAGATATGTTCCGCCTCTATATTCCTTCCAAGAACCGGTTTATCATTGGAAAGAGCCGCGAAGGCCGGCGTTCCAAATCAGCGCTGGAGAACATGCGGCCGCAACACATCCTGGACGCTCTGCTGGTGCGAGGGCCGGAGCCGGGACGGGAACAAGCGGTGCTGGAAGTCGTATCGGAGGTCCGGAATAGTTTCTACATCGTCCACATCCTCCGCGCAGAGGCAGACGGAAAATTGTCTCTGGCCAGAAAAATCTGGTTTGAGCGGGCTGCGCTGTCGCTCGTGCGTTTGCAGATGTACGATGAAAGTGCGGAGGTGGTGAGCGACGTGCGTTACTCCAACCACGCCGAGTTATCCGGCATCCCTTATGCCCGGCAAATCACCTTGGACCGGCCCAAGGACCTGTATGGATTCAATCTGTCGATCTCCAAACTGGAGTTCAATCTGCCGCTCGGCGAAGAAAAATTCTCCTTGGAGCAGCCGCCGGGCACGGAACTGATCAACCTGGAACAGCAATCCTTGCCGGAGGAGGAAACAGACGTTGGTTAATCGGATGGTATTTGCGAACTTGGTCACTCGTCCCGTGCGGACGCTGGTGGCGGTGATGGCCATAGCGGTGGAAGTAGTCCTGATTTTGATGGTGGTGGGACTGACCAGCGGCCTGCTGGAGGAAGTGGCCAAGCGAACGCAAGGGGTCGGCGCCGACATCATGGTGCAGCCGCAGACCACCTCCCTTTTCATGGGATTCACCGGGGCTCCCATGCCCATTCAGATCCAAGACCGGCTGGCCCAGGTGCCGCAGGTCGAGGCGGTAGCCCCCGTCATGCTACAGATGAGCACGGCAAGCGGCGTCAGCCTGATTTACGGAATCGACACCGAAAGTTTCGACCAAGTCACCGGCGGCTTCCGGTATCTGGAGGGCAGAGGTCTGGAGCAGCCCGACGAGGTGCTGGTCGACGACATCTTCGCCCACTCCCAGGGACTGCATGCGGGCGATGATCTGGAGCTGCTGAATCATCCCCTCCGGCTGGCGGGCATCGTAGAACACGGCAAAGGCGCGCGCATTTTCATGAAAATCGATGCGCTGCAGGACATGATGGGAAGCGTGGGCAAGGCCTCCGTCTTCTTCGTCAAGTTGAGCGACCCGGACCATACGGGTAACGTCCTGGCGCAATTCCGGGAAATCCTGCCGAACTATCAACTGCGCGATATGCGAGAATATCTCTCGCTGATGACCTCCAGCAATATTCCGGGTCTCGGTAATTTTATCAACGTGATGATTGGGCTGGCCATCTCCATCGGACTTTTGGTGATCTTCATTTCCATCTATTCCACCGTCGTAGAGCGGACGCGGGAAATCGGGATTCTTAAATCGATGGGCGCCTCCAAGAAATATATCGTCAACTTGGTGCTTCGGGAAACCACCCTGCTGACGATCCTGGGCATCGGGACCGGCATCGGGCTCAGCTACCTGGTGCGCAGCTTGATCGTGCATACTTTCCCTACCATGACTATCTTGCTTACGGGGGAATGGATGCTGCGGGCAAGCCTGATTGCCCTGGCCACCAGCCTGCTGGGCGCCAGCTACCCCGCCCTCAAGGCAACCCGGCAAGATGCGATCCAGGCCCTCGCCTACGAGTGATCTTTTTCGATAGCGGCCCTGTCCCCGCTGTCATGGCAAATTGACGGCTCATAAGTAAAATGATTCAAGTAGAAAACCTTCGGAAGATTTACCGGCTCGGCAGTGTCGACGTGCCCGCGTTGCGGGGGGTGAACCTCAGCGTCAAGGAAGGGGAGTTCGTCAGCATCGTGGGCCCCTCCGGATGCGGGAAATCCACCCTTCTCTACGTAATCGGCGGCCTCACGGCGCCCACCTCCGGCAGAGTGCTGCTGGATGGCGTGGACCTGGGAGACCTGAAGGAGGGGCAACGGACTGAGCTTCGGAAACAAAAAATCGGCTTCATCTTCCAGCGTTTCAACCTGCTTCCCACCCTGACGGCCTTCGGCAACATCGCCCTGGCGAGCGACATCGCGGGCACGCTCAACGGCACGACGCGGTCCGAGATGAACTCAGTGATCCAGATGCTGGGACTGCAGGACCGCCTGAAACACCGTCCCGGCGAACTCTCCGGAGGCGAACAGCAAAGGGTTGCCATCGCGCGCGCCGTGGTCAACCGCCCCAAAATCCTGCTGGCCGATGAGCCCACCGGCAACCTGGATACGGAAAACTCCGAGGTGGTGCTGAACATGCTCAAGGAGTTGAACCACAAATTCAGGCAAACCATCCTGATGATTACCCACAATCCGGAAGTCGCCACCTACAGCGACCGAATCGTGAACATGAGGGACGGGCACGTCCTCGACCATTGAACCACCGCTGAACCACGGCTATTCACCCGGACCCGCCGGGCCTTTCCTCCGGGTTCTCGCTCTGCCTCTATCCAAAGAACCCTTCTTCGCGTAAACTGTTGCTATGCTGCGGAAACTAGGCCGGGCCATCTACCGGGGAGTCTTTTGGGCGCATGTTCGCGGGTCATGGCAGTACGACATCATGGCCATTCTGATCCTGGCCTTTATCTTCCTGACACCCCGCCACTGGTTCGACGACAGACCGGTTCCCGCCGCAGAGCCGAGTTCCGGCGTGACGCTTCTGGAGAACAGCAAAACGCACAAGGTCTATCAACTCCGCGCCGCCCTGCTCAACCCCTTGGCGGACCGCACGCTGGAGCAAAGCGCGCTGCAGGTTCTGCGCGACTATACAGGAAAGGCGCTGGAAATTACCCGGATTGAGCCGACCCGGAACTCTCAAGGACAGGTGGTCAGCTATGCCGTTTGGGTGCGAGAGTAAAACAGCCCGCAGTCAACTCCTGCGGTTTGCGCTCCCGGCAGCGGTTTGGATGGGCGCAGTTTGGATGGTGTGGTCGCTGGCGAGCTTTGCCCCGGCGAGGGCATCCAACCATCACCATTCCTCGGCGAACGAGTCACCGGCGGATGGGGGGAAGCTCGCGAGAGTGCTCGCCGGCATGGACCGGGCCGCTGCCAACTTCTCCAGCATGGCCGGGCACCTGGACTACACCAAGGTGACCGTGATCGTCGATGACCACTCCACCGAGAGCGGAGAGATCTTTTTTGAAAAGTCGAAGGGCCAAACCCGGGTCATGATCGCTTTTCGGGAGCCTGCGGAAAAATATGCGCTCTTCGCCGACGGGAAAGTTTCTTTGTACCGTCCGAAGATTGCACAAGTGCAGGAGTATCAACTCGCGAACCGGCAAGACTTGATGGAGCAGTTTCTGCTGCTGGGATTCGGCACGGGCGGAGAGGAGATGCAAGAAGCCTATCACATCTCTTATCTTGGAGAAGAGATGCTCGACGGCCAGCAAGCCTACCGCCTGGAGCTGCTGCCGAAATCCGCCAAGGTCTCCGTGCAACTGGACCGCATCGAGCTTTGGATCTCGCCGGAAAGCTGGCAGCCATTGCAACAAAAGTTCTTTGAGCCGAGCGGCGACTATCTGATCGCCCGCTATACCGCCGTAACAGTGAATGGGAAGCTGCCGGAGAAAACTTTCCGCCTGCCGATCCAAGGAAAAGTCCAAATCATCCGGCCTCAGAACCCCGAATAATCCTGCCGTCGCCTGCCGGTTCCCGGACCGTTCCTCACGAACCGCGAAATCTGCAATAAACAACACCCTGGCAACAAACAGCGCTCTGGCAATAAACTGTCGTCTGGAACGCTGAGTTTCCATTAAACTGTCCGGGTAAATTTTTCATTGCTAATGAAACATAATGAATGACACCTAACTGAAGGAGGCGTTTCCGATGGCGCGCATGATCGATCCGTTACTGGCAGAACTGGAGCAGGAGGCCGAAACGACCAAGCGAGTGCTCGAAAGGGTTCCGAACGATAAGCTGGGCTGGAAGCCTCACACGAAGTCGATGTCGCTGGGCCAACTGGCCCTGCACGTCGCCACGATTCCTGGTTCCGCCTCAGAAATTCTCGCCGAGGACGTTTTTGAGTTTCCTGAACGCACGCAGCCTGCGGCCAGCTCTGCTGCCGAACTGGTTCCGGCGCTGGAGGAAACTATTAAAACCGCCAAACGGGTGGCGGGCGGCTTCGACGACAAAAAAGCCATGGGGACATGGAAGCTGATGAAGGACGGCAAAGAAATCATGGCGGCGCCGCGCATCGCGCTGCTCAGGTCCTTTATGCTGAGCCACTGGATTCACCACCGGGGCCAGCTTTCCGTTTACCTGCGCTTGCTCGATGTTCCCGTGCCCTCTATCTATGGCCCAAGCGCAGATGAGAATCCGTTTGAGTAGGCGGAAGGAGACAGAAGTCAGAAGAAAAGATGGTTGCCGCCTGAATGATTTTCTCTCGATGTCGAAAGCTGCTTTTGAAAGCTAATGTTTGTGGCTGACCAGCCGCTGGCTACCGCGCTCAGGTAAACCGGCTGGAAGCCGATGTGCCGCATCCACCGGTGGAAAAGGCCGAAAACATCCGCTCGATCTCATCAGACCGGCAGTCGGGACATTCCAGGCCCTGGTCGGCGTCCTGCATCCGTCGCAATTTTTCAAAGTTGGCGCCGCAGCAACGGCACTGGTATTCATAGATTGGCATATATACATCTTAATACAGAGACGGGAAATCCGAGCTGCCATAACACTGACGCGGTTTACATAATGGTGTAGAGACTCGTATTTGTTGCTTCTTTTGTCAGGGCACGGTTTTAACCGTGCCGTAAAACGAACCCAATTGATCCCCCTTCCTTGCGGCTTCAGCCGCTGAGGGAATAGCTTACCTCAGGGGCTAAAGCCCCTCTAGATACAACCATCTGTCGGCACGGTTAAAACCGTGCCCTGACGTTGAAACTGCCCCACGGCTCGTCGAATTGAGTGTTGAGGTGCGATTGGCTGCTGAATTCATTCATATGCCGAAAACTCTCCTCAGCAATGAGACATACTGTGGGCCGAATACGAAAATGATTCCAGCAAAGTAGCTAATTGCCGCTAAGCCTCCGGCCCAAAATTTCACAGGTTCCCAACGTCCTCTTGGTCGGATTCGAAAGTAGCCGATCACGCAAGACCCAATGAGAACAAAATGTGCCGCTGCTGCAAAAACGGCAATAAGCAAATCGGGCCGGTTGATGTGACCGGTTTGAAGCAAATTCGACAACTGAACCAAGCCGACCTTGATAAAAGTAGTGTGGACCAAGTTCGTCCAGTTCCATAATGTAGCCATGATTGAGCCAGCGCCGTACCCCAAGCACTGCCTCTTCGCGTCAGCAGGATCACCGCGACATAGATAAGCGCCTGGAAAAGGTGCAACACACGAATGGAGGGATCGTAGAACGCCGAAAGTGCCAACACCAGGATAAACAATACAGAACTCGCGAAGATCAGCCAGTCAATCCATGACACACGCCGGATGGTCTGGTTCATAACTTCACCCACGTCTTCCTACTTCTGACTTCACAGTTCTTCCATATCCCGCCAGTTCGGCCCTACCGACACGTTAGCCACGAGCGGCACATCCAGTGCATAGACCTGCTCCATCCCCTCGCGCAGCACGGCGGCGGCCTGCTGGACTTGCTTCTCCGGCACCTCCAAGACCAACTCGTCATGCACCTGCAGCAGCATGCGTGCACTCGACTTCTGTTCCCGCAGGGCGCGGTGAACTCCGATCATGGCGATCTTCATCAAGTCGGCAGCGCCGCCCTGGATGGGAGTGTTGATGGCGGTGCGCTCGGCGAACTGCCGCAGCGATTTGTTCTTGCTGCCGATATCCGGAATCTTACGCAGCCGTCCGAACAAGGTTCGCACCTGGCCGTCGCGGAGAACCTCGGCGAGGGTGGAATCGATAAACTTCCTCACGCCCCGGTAGCGGTTGAAATACTGGTCAATGAACTCGGCTGCCTCGGCCTGCGAAATCCCCAACTGCTGCGCCAGCCCGAAGGGGCTCAGGCCGTAAACGATGCCGTAGTTGACGGCCTTGGCCCGGCGGCGGTGGTCCTCGTTCTGTTCGTCCGGCGGCACGCCGAAGACCGCCGCAGCGGTCCGCTCATGAATGTCCTCCCCCTGGCGGAACGCTTCCACCAGCAGCGGATCGCCGCTCAAGTGGGCCAGCAGCCGCAGCTCGATTTGGGAGTAGTCGGCGGCCAGCAACAGATATCCCTTTTCGGCCACAAAAGCGGCGCGAATCCGCCGGCCCAGCTCGGTGCGGATGGGAATGTTCTGCAGGTTGGGATTGCTCGAGGACAGCCTTCCGGTGGCGGTGCCCGCCTGGTTGAAGCGGGTATGGAGCCGCCCCGTCGCCGGATTCAGCAAGCGGGGAAGCGCGTCGATGTAAGTCGATTTCAGCTTGGACAGTTGCCGGTATTCGAGCACCCGGCGCGGCGCTTCGTGAAGGGCGGAGAGTTGTTCCAGCACGTCGACGGCGGTCGAGAACGATTTGCTCTTGCCGGACTTCCGGGAAGCGGGCAGCCCCATCTTCTCAAACAACACTTCGCCGAGTTGTTTCGGCGAGTTGATGTTGAATTCCGCGCCGGTCAGTTTGTAAATCTCCCCGGTCAGCCTCTCCACTTCCGCTTCCACCCAGACCGAGAGCTTCCGCAACTGGGCTCCGTCGAGCTTCACGCCCCATGCCTCCATCTCCGCCAGGATAGGAGCCAGCGGCAGCTCGATCTCGTCATACAGGCGGCGCAGACCGGAGGCTTCCATCTCCGGCTCGAGCACTCGCGCCAACTGCCCGACCCAGTCGGCCTCCTCGGCGATCTCTCCGGAAGGCTTGGCGCCGAAGCGGCGCTCCACTTGGTTCGCCAGCTCGTGGCCGCTCTCGGTGGCGTCGAGCAGATAGGAATAAAGCAAGGTGTCGTGCCGCACCCCCTGCAAATGGATGCCCTGGCGCTCCAAGGCGGCATGCGCCGACTTGGCGTCGTGGACGGCCTTCAGACTGCGCGGGTCTTCCAGCCAATCTTTCAGCATGTGCGTGAGCGCAGCGGGGATTGAGCGCCCCTCGCCCGCCGCCGTTGACAGAGCGGCCGTCGTGAGATTGGATGCCAGCAACTCCTCGCTACGGACCGCCAACGCTATCGCTTGGTCCGTAGGAAGCCCGCGGAGGAATTCCCGCACAGCGTCTTCGGAAGCAAGCTCCTGGTAATCCTTCCGTCCGGCGGCGGAGGGGAGAAACTCCCGCAACAGGGTAGTGAACTCCATCTCCTGATAAAGCTCTTGCAGCTTTTCGCGGTCCGGCTCGCTCACGCGAACCGCATCGAGCGACAACTCGACGGGCACTGCGGTCTCAATGGTCGCCAGTTGCTTGCTCAGCAGAATCTGGTCGCGGTGATTCGTCAGGGCCTCCCGGTAGGTTTTCCGCGAGACCTCGGCGGCATGTTCCAGGCAGGCTTCGACGCTCCCATATTTCTGGATCAGCTCGCGCGCTCCCTTGGCGCCGATGCCGGGCGCGCCGGGGATGTTGTCCACCGCATCGCCTTGCAGCGCCAGCAGGTCGGGGACCTGCTCCGGCGCGACGCCCATAATCTCGATCACTTTGTCCCGGTCGCACAGCAGGTCGTCCTTCATCGGGTTGATCAGCGACACGCGCCCGCCCACCAACTGCAGCATGTCCTTGTCGCTGGTGATGATCACCACCTCCAGGTTCCGCGCTGCGGCCTGACGGGCCAGCGTGCCGATTACGTCGTCGGCCTCATATCCGGGATGGGCCAGCACGGGAACCCGCACGGCGTCGAGCAGTTGGCGGATGTAGGGGAGCTGGCTGGCCAGCTCATCCGGCATCTCCTCCCGGTTGGCTTTGTAGTCGGCAAAGGCTTCGTGGCGGAAGGTGGGCCCCTCCAGGTCAAACACCGCACCGACGTACTCGGGCCGGTAGTCCTGGAGAAGTTTCCGCAGCATGTTGTGAAAGCCGTAGACGGCGCCCGTGGCCAGCCCGGCGCGGGTGGAGAGGCGCGGCAGGGCGTAGTAGGCACGGAAGATGTAGTTCATCGAGTCGATCAGAAACAAACGGCCGGGGCGCGAGGAACCCTTGCGGCCTGGCTCGTCGCCGGGCTTAGCAGTTTTTTTTGATTTCGCAGGAGGAGACATTGATGATTGATTATCTGATGTTCAGCGATTATCCGCAGGAGTCATCGGCAGGGCATATCTTAGCAGGCAGCGGCAGGCATGGGAACAGAATGGGGTTGCTTCGGGAGGCGCTGAGAAACGACGCGGAGAAACGGCACTGAGAAACGCTAAGAAGCAATGATAAACGGGAAGGAAGATATGCCAATAAATCCAACCGGCGGCATCGCGCTCGAATGCCCGCCAACCGCGTTGGAATGCCCTAGGTTCAAGCCTTCCTTGCTGCTCCCGAACAATCGCCTGGAACCTTCGCACTTCCCCTTTGCCTTGACCATGCTCAAACCATGCCGGGAGTAGGATCGTTTCCCGATCATGCCGCACCTAAAGACTCGGACAGGCGATTTCCAGGTCTTTGCGCTCTATCATGTGGCCCTCAAAACCGGCACATAATTCCCGCACACCCTCGCTGGAATGCCTGCATTTATTGGCTTTGGAGAGACACATTGGATTAGCAGTCCGCAGAAATCGCACTGCCAGTCGGTGCGGTTCGATTCCGGGCGCGCCGATTTAGGATTTAGTCGCCCATCGGAGATGAACTTACCAGGCGATCCAAGGCGAGCTTAATGAGGCGATCATCGAGTAGCTTCAGTTTCCGCTCAGCAGCGGCTGTTCCTGCTGGCCAGTGTCTTAGGCCATCCCGGATATCCATGACAGAGGGGCCGCAGTGCTCACGCTCTTTCAGCCAATCTACTGTCGCTAACAGTTCCATACCCAGAGGCGATTCGAACCCATCAATGAGATCAGCGGTGCGATCCAAGATGGCACGCAGCGGTCGCGCATCGTTCTGTTTAAGGTAAAGCTCCACAAATGGTCGGCGCGTTTCATCGAACCAGATCGTGTCCGATGGGCCAGCATCGCTCAAACGTTTATCACAATGGAGATAACTTCCATCCATTGCGTTAAGGAGATGCCGAAGGCGCTCCGAATAAGGACCATACTTGTCGGCCACGAACCTAAGATCTAGTGGATCGTCAAGCTGCAACTCGTGTATCGTGCGCTCTAGAAACCAAGCCAGCTTCTGGACTTCGAGATACGTGCACTCGATTCCGAGTACCCAATAGCGGCGAATAATTTCAGCTACGAGAACACGTGCGTGAGTCAATTTCGAGACACCAATTCGCTTAGCCACATTTTGGTATTTCTGTGTCGGTTCATACACCCATACGTCCACACCAGGAAGATCTTCCAACGCACGGCTTATCTCCCGCCGAACCTCGCTCCAGTCGAGTCCGCCGTTTCCGCATCCGAGGGGTGGCAATGCAATCGAATGGATACCCTTCTCTTCAATTACTCGACGTAAATCGCTCAGGCCCGCTATGATCCACTCCAGTTTGGAAGGTTGGCGCCAGTGTTTCTTGGTGGGAAAGTTGATCACCCATTTCGGCCCATTCAATGACCGGGTTTCTGTAACGAACATGTGGCCGATTGTAATCTGTTTACCCTTCACTGCCTCCTCGTACTCACGGAAGTTAGACGGAAAAACTTCCTTGAACACAAGGGCAATACCCTTCCCCATCACTCCAACAGTGTTGACTGTATTGACCAAAGCTTCCGTAGGAGTTGTTAGCAAATTACCTTGGAGAAACTTCATCATCAGAAGTACCAACTTTTTTGAACACCGACTTTGAGCGACACAGAGCGGCGCTCGATCTCGGCTTTAATGTCTTTCTCGACGGTGGTCGTATAGCAGCATACTCCTTGCAACGCCTTAAGCGGCACGTGTTTCCATATCAACGCTTCTGCCTGGTAGCGCTCTTTCTTCCCTGGATCGTCTGGATCGTGCTTGAAGTCACGACTTCGGAGCAACGGCCAGTCGATTTGATCGAGGTGACGCAATTCCGTGAAATATTGGGCAGCGACAGGATGAGCGTGCTGGTTCGTGAAAATGAATGGAATACGCTGCGCTGCAACGTGAGGCAACGAAGAAACGAAAATCACGATTTCTTCTTTAGGCACCTGTCGCACACGGAAACCTGTCGTGATGTTTAACATCATTATCGAAAACTGAGGGAAATAAAACGGCACATAGTCGCTAAGCGTACC
>JADFGZ010000393.1 GCA_022567475.1 Acidobacteriota bacterium
CGTCTGGGCCGAAGCGGAGCTGGACAAGGGCGCCAGCTTTTATTTCACCCTTGGGGACCTGGACGAGAGCGGTCCCGAAAACAAAACTACTCCAACTGCGCGAGGTGAATCATGACGCAAGGCGCGGTGGAACAAGGCGCCCCATTCAGAGCAAAACAGCGCCACAAAATCAGGCGGCATAAGAGGAATGCGATTCTACCGGGAATTGTCCAATGAAGCTGCGTGCCATCTCCATCATTCTGGTTGGGCTTGTTCTGATCCTCAGTAGCATGCTGATTACTGAGTTCCTGCCCGACTGGCGCTGGGTGCATCACCCATTCCATGCCGTTATCGAGGGGCTGGGCGCCTTTATAGCGATTGTCGTAGCAACGATGATCCTGTCCCTTCTCCACTACGACAGGCTTTCGCCGACCTACGTCTGGGTAGCATCGGCTCTGGCGGGGATGGGCATCCTTGACGGGTTTCACGCCGGAACCCACGCCGGGCAAGAGTTCGTCTGGCTTCACAGCATCGCCACCCTGATCGGTGGTGTCATTTTCGCACTGGTGTGGATACCCGACCGGATTACCGAGAGCCTCCGAGCCAAGACTTTACCGCTGTTCATTGGGGCGGCGGCTACGGTGTTCGGCCTTTTTTCCGTCACTTTTCCAGATGCCTTGCCGGTCATGACAACCGAGGCGGGCTTCACTCTAGCGGCTCAGTTCGCGAATATTCTTGGTGGACTTTGTTTTCTGGTGGCGAGCAGTTTCTTCTTTTTCCGCAAGAGAGGACAGATTACGAATGAAAACATCATCCTTTCCAACCACTGTTTTCTGTTCGGTATCTCGGGCATCATTTTTGAATTCTCCGTGCTGTGGGACGGTTCCTGGTGGCTGTGGCATAGTTTGCGCCTGATTGCCTATCTGATCGTGCTCTCCTATTTCCTTTACCTGTTCAACCTCACACAGGCGACAATTTCCAGAGAAACGAAGGCCCTCAAGGAGAGCGAGGTGCGCTTCAAGGACTTCGCCGAAGCCGCATCTGACTGGTTCTGGGAGATGGATAGGGACCTCCGTTTCACATATCACTCCGAACGCTATTACGAGATCACTGAATTTCGCCCCGAGGACAAGATCGGCACGACGCGAACGCGATACGTCGATCCCTCCACGCTCAAAGACGAAGAGGCGAAATGGGCCAATCATACGGCCGATTTGGAGGCCCGGAGACCATTCAAAAACTTCGAATACTCGTTCAAGGCACTTGATGGAAAGATCATCAGCGCCCGTATAAGCGGCACCCCTATTTTCGATGCGGACCGAAATTTCTTGGGTTATCGAGGGACTGGAACCGACGTCACCGAGCGCAAACGGGCGCAAGCAGCCCTGCAGCGTGAGACCGCGTACGTTCAGTTACTCCAAGTGGTGGCCGTCGCTGCCAATGAAGCTTCAACCGTCGAGGGAGCCTTGCAGGTCTGTCTGGACCAGGTTTGTGCACACACCGGCTGGCCCGTCGGGCACGTTTACCTCCCTGCCAAGGACTCCACGGGCGAACTGGCTCCCACCACCCTGTGGCACTTGGAAGACCGGGAACGATTTGACAAGTTTCGGAAGGTCACTGAGGCCACCCGGTTCGCACCTGGAATTGGTTTGCCGGGGCGTGTGCTGGCCAGCGGAAAACCTGCATGGATCATCGATGTGACCAAGGATCCGAATTTTCCCCGGGCGAAACTGGCAAAGGACATCGGAGTCAAGGCAGGTTTTGGTTTTCCGGTGCTGGTGGGGAAAGAAGTTGTAGCCGTGCTGGAATTTTTCTCCCAAGAGGCAGTGGAGCCGGATGAACCGTTGTTGGAGATTATGGCTCCCATTGGCACCCAGCTCGGGCGTGCCATCGAGCGCAAGCAGGCAGAAGAAGAAATCAGAAGGCTGAACGCAGACTTGGAACGCCGGGTAGCCGAGCGCACGGCCCAACTCGCGGCCGTCAACCAGGAGCTGGAACTGCGCAACCGGGAAGTCGAGCGCGCCACTCAACTGAAGAGCCAGTTTCTGGCCAGCATGAGCCACGAGTTGCGCACTCCAATGAACGCCATCCTCGGCTTCTCCGGCCTGCTGGCCGATGGGACAGGGGGGCCACTCAACGAAAAACAGGCGCGCTATGTGGAGCACGTTCGGAAGGGCGGGCAACACCTACTGGAGCTCATCAACGATATTCTGGACCTCTCCAAGATCGAGGCGGGGCAACTGGAACTGCACCCGGAAAACTTCGTCTTAGCCGAAGCCTTGTCAGAAGTGCTTTCCATCACCAAACCACTGGCCATGACCAAAAAAATTCGGGTGGAGAGTTCCGTAGGAACCGGCCTTCGGGTCTATGCCGACCGAGTTCGTTGCAAACAAATCCTCTATAACCTGCTCAGCAACGCGATCAAGTTCACTCCGGAGGGCGGAGAGGTTTGGATCGAGGCATCCGCGGAAGGAAGCTTCCTGCGCCTCTCCGTCAGGGACACGGGTATCGGGATCGCTCCCGAGGAACAGGAAACGATTTTCGAGGAGTTCCATCAGGTGGGAACCACCACCAAAGGCGTAAAGGAGGGAACCGGCCTGGGGCTGGCCATCACCCGGCGACTGGTCGAGCAGCACGGCGGGAGAATCTGGGTAGAAAGCCAGCCAGGCCAAGGCAGCCGGTTCAGCTTCACCTTGCCAAGGGAACCTCCGTTCCCGGAGGCTGCCCCAGAAACGGCAATCACGCCCCAGGTTGGCTCCCGGCGCGCAAGGTCGCTCATCTTAATTGTGGATGATGAGCCGGAGGCCCGTGAGCTGCTGAAGAGCTACCTGGAGCCGGAAGGCTATGAGACGACGACCGCCAGTTCGCGCAGAGAAGTTCTCGAAAAGGCCCTCGCACTCCGGCCCGATGCCATCACCTTAAATATGCTGATGCCCGGAGGGACTGGCTGGGAGACGCTGCGCGATTTGAAAAACACTCCAGCGACCGCAGACATTCCCGTCATCATCGTCTCTGTGGTGGACCGGAAAAAGATGGGCTTCGCGCTGGGTGCCGCGGAGTACCTGTTGAAGCCGGTGGACAGAGTGGTTCTCATCAAAGCCATTGGGAAACATCTGGGACCCCGGAAGGATGGTTCGTTCACAATTCTGGTGGTGGACGACGATCCTGCCGTAGCGAATGTCCTCAGAGAGCAGTTCGAATACGCTGGCTACAGCGTGTCCACTGCCTGCGATGGGACCACCGGACTGCGGGAGTTCTTCGACCAACGGCCCGACCTGGTGTTGGTTGACATATTAATGCCCCAAATGGACGGATTCCAGCTGTGCCAGCGGATTCGTGAGCTCTCCTTTGTCCCCATCATCGTTCTCACAGCCGGTCAAAGGGACGAGGATAAGGTGAAGGCTTGTTTCC
>JADFGZ010000104.1 GCA_022567475.1 Acidobacteriota bacterium
CGGAGAATTCGGTCCCTGTCGAATGATCCCAGGCCTTCCGGCTGCGAAAAATTATCGGGAGAAGAAAAATATCGCATCCGGCAAGGCCGCTACCGGATCGTATATTCCATTGCAAACCGTGAGCGCACCGTGTTGATTGTAAAGGTAGGGCATCGAGGGGATGTCTGTCGGCGAACTACGTAAGCAGGCAGGATCCCCGGCGAAGGGCGGCGAGTGCTTCCAAAGCAAAGTAGGAAGCCCGGGCGGTGTGTTAGCATGGTGTTCGGTCACGGCTCGCCGGAAGTGAAATCAACCCGGAAGGAAACGCAAGTTACGCCTCAGGTTGAAAGCATCAGCCTGGCAGAGTGAAAAGGAGCAAAGTGCGAAAGCAAGGGCGGCTCATGAATGATTTCTTAGCGCCATCTTTATGTTGGAAAGCACGGAGCAGTGCGGATTACCGATCAACCAGGAAGGCATGGGCGATTCGGGCGGCGCTTCTGGCGGCGATGCTTTTTTTGCCGAGAGCGGAGATGTCAGCGCAGGCGGTCGGCGATGCAGCGCAGTCTTCCTCTGCGGCCAATAAGACCAATGCGACCATAGCCGCCAGTGCAACCAGTGAAAGCAATGCAACCAGCCTGATCGATGAAAGCCAACTGGCGGGGCTTCCTCTCAATGGCCGCAGCTACAGCCAACTGGCCACGTTGCAGGCCGGTGTCAGCGATCCTTCGGGCGGTTCGGCATCGCGGGGCGGCGGCAGCGGCAGCCTGACCGTTGCTGGAGGGCGGTCCACCTCCAATGTCTTTTTGCTGGATGGGACCAATATTATGAATCTCGACAACCAGGTCCCGCGCAGCGCAGCCGGCGTGCAACTGGGCTCGGATGCGGTATTGCAGGTTCGCGTGTTCAGCGCCCACTACGGGGCCCAGTATGGCCGCGGCAGCGGCGGCATTTTGAACTCCATCACGCAGTCCGGAACGCCGGAGTTCCACGGCACGTTCTTTGAGTTCTTTCGCAACAGCAAGCTCGACGCCCGGAATTTTTTTGACCCCGGCCCGGAGCCCACACCCTTCAAGCGAAACCAATTTGGATTTACGGTTACAGGTCCGATTGTGAAGGACAAAACGTTCCTGATGGGCAGCTTCGAAGGACTGCGCGACCGGTTGACCGAAACGAATATCGACTTCTTCCCGGATGCGCTGGCGCGCCAGGGAATTATTACCAACGCCGCCGGAGAAGTGATTCAGACCGTCGAGGTGCATCCGGAGGTCAGGCCCTACCTGGAGCTTTACCCTTTGCCCAATGCAGGCTCTTTGGGGCGAGGAATCGGTGAAAATGCCGCCCCGCAATTCCTGCCGACCAACGAATTTTTTTCACCCTCCGCGTGGACCATCGCATTTCCGACGGAGACAGTTTCTTTGTCCGCTATACTTTTGATGACGCCACCGGCAGCTCCACCCAGCCAGCTTTCCTCTTCCAAACGGCCACGGAGAGCCGCCAGCAGTATTTGACCCTGGTCGAAAGCCATATTTTCAATCCCAGCGTTTTGAATTCGTTCCGTTTCGGGTTCACCCGGCCGGTGGAAGCCATTGACAATGTCGCCAATATTGAGGTGCCCTCTGACTTGTTCTTCCTTCCCGGCGCTCCCGGATTTGGGCAGCTCAATGCTCCCGGTCTCAGTCCGCTCGGTCCCTTGCCCTCCTTTCCGGAGACCAAGGTGATGAATACGTTTCAGTTTGCCGACGATCTGCTGATCCAAAGAGGCGCCCACGCCCTGAAGATGGGGGTCCAGGTTCATCGCTATCGCTGGGATGTCGCCTCCAGCTCATATAAAGCGTCGGCTTGGTCTTTTACCAGCCTGGAAAGTTTTATCCAGGGGGGGCCGGGAGGCACGCGGTTGACGGTTGCCTTGCCCGGATCGGATGACCGGACGGCGTTTCGCCAGACGCTGGCGGGGTTCTACATCCAGGATGACTTCCGGGCCAGTTCCCGTTTCCA
This sequence comes from Acidobacteriota bacterium, assembly GCA_022567475.1. Taxonomy (GTDB): domain Bacteria; phylum Acidobacteriota; class Terriglobia; order 2-12-FULL-54-10; family 2-12-FULL-54-10; genus JADFGZ01. The sequence goes on from JADFGZ010000104.1 coordinate 1,975, forward strand.
GATCAACCTGGGCCTTCGCTATGAATTTGCCACGGTGATCGCAGACCGGGGTGGCAAAACCTCTTTTCTTGCTGATTCGGTCAGGGACTCCCAGGTGCAGGTGGGGCCCCTTTTAGAGAAGAATCCTTCGCTGCGTAATTTTTCTCCCCGCCTGGGCATGAGCTGGTCCCCTTGGGCCGGCCGGGACACTGTCCTGAGCGGCGGTTTTGGTATTTACTACGACCCGTTACTGGCGCACATTGTCGGCCGGCAAAAAAGCACGCTTCCTTTTTACAAGATAGCGGAGGTCCCGAACTTCGATTCCACCGCGACCTTCCCCGACCCGGTAGCCGCCGCTGCAGGGGCGCCTTTCCAGGCGCGGATACTGGATTACCGCAACACGACCAGCCCGATGGTGCTGCGCTACAACTTTACGCTGCAGGATCGGCTTCCCGGTGGCTGGCGTCTGCGGGCTTCCTATGTGGGCGCCAGAGGGAACCATCTGTTCCGCAGCTACGAAGCGAATCTTTTCCCCGTGCCGGAGATCAGGGAGGACGGCTCCTTATTCTTTCCCGCGAAATGTCCTCCGCCCGAACAGCCTGCAATCCCGGATTGCCGGCCCCATGCCGGCCCGGTGAACCCCGCTTTCGGAGGAATCAACGTCCTCAGCAGTGACGCCCAGTCTTTTTATAATTCCCTGCAGCTTTCCATCAACAAAGCCCTCGGCGGGGGAGCTTCCCTGCAGGGCAGCTACACCTACAGCAAGTCAGTGGATGACGCCTCCGCGCAATTTCCCGGGTTTGGCAGCGAGAGCCAGTTTGGGCTGAGGCGGAACCTCGACCGAGGCCTTTCCGATTTCGACATCCGTCATCGTCTCGTGATCCATTACTTTTACGCTTCCCCTCTGGGCCGCGGGCGACGCTGGCTGCATTCCGGTCCGCTGTCGCGCGTGTTCGGAGATTGGCGGCTGGGGGGCATCGTATCGTTTCGCACCGGCGTGCCGTTCACTCCCTTGGTTCGTGTCCGCACGCCGGGGTATCTGTTTTCAGCCCTTCGGCCCAACTTGCTTCCCGGCCGGAGCAATAACCCCATTCTGGGCGGTCCTGAGCAATATTATGATCCCTCTGCGTACAGTGTTCCGCCGCCGGGCACCCTGGGAAATGTGGGGCGGAACACCCTCATTGCCCCCAGCAGCTTCAATATGGACATCTCCCTGCAGCGGGAGTTTTTCCTGGATGCGAAAAGGCGGTTTCAGTTCCGTGTGGAAGTGTTCAATCTGCTGAACCATACCAATTTCCGCCGGGTCATTGGGTCCGGAGCTTTTGTTTTTACGGGGACCTCCGGGCGTCGCGGCTCCAATACGGGAAGAATTGGACAGACCGCCACCACAGCCCGGCAGATACAGTTTGCTTTGCGATTTTCTTTCTAATCAACGGGCTCTAACAACGGGAAGGCGTTTTCCGGCGGGCGCGGGAAGGCAACGGGATGCCACAATTATGCCACACTTGGTTGTGATTTCACGTGATCTTACGTGCTCACGAATGACGATGGATATTTGAGGTAACTGGTTGTGTTTAGGGGTGTTATGTTGATTCTATTGGAGGCGCGGGGCGGATTCGAACCGCCGCATAAAGGTTTTGCAGACCTCTCCCTTAACCACTTGGGTACCGCGCCCCAATTGGAGCGGGAGACGGGATTTGAACCCGCGACTTCGACCTTGGCAAGGTCGCACTCTACCGCTGAGTTACTCCCGCTAACCGGTCCAAGTATACAACAAGGGACCGACGGTGACAACGATGGGACGTTTACCCTTCCGGGGCAGTGGTTGCCGCGCCGAGACGGACAAAATCGGGAATGGTGCCAGGAATCTTGTGTTATACTTCACCTAAAAGACGGGGCAGGAGAAATAAACAGATGAAACGAATGGGATCTGAAGTGCGGCGCTTTTTGGTTTTTTGCAGCGTTGTTTTGATTTGCGCTGTAGTCGGCGGGCTGTACGGCGCTCAAGTCACCGCCGAGAGCAGCTCTGCCGGGTCCGGGGTGGAGGAAAGTCTCCGGAGCATTTCCAAAGTTCTCCGCGCCGTGGAGGAAAACTACGCCGCTCCCGTAGACGCCGAGAAAGCCATCTATGGCGGAGCGATTCCCGGCATGCTCCACAGTTTGGACCCGCACTCCAACTTTTTCGATCCCAGGAGCTTCAAGCTGCTGCGCGAAGATCAGAAAGGGCGCTACTACGGCGTCGGGATGACGGTGTCCCCGCGGAACGGGAAGACCATCGTTCTGGCTCCCTTTGTCGGCTCGCCAGCCTACCGCGCGGGTTTGCGTCCCGGCGACATCATTGTCCAGGTTGACGACACGACCACGGAAAACTTAAACACCACAGAAGTAGCGGAGTTGCTGAAGGGGCCCAGGGGGACAACGGTTCGCATCCGGGTTGCGCGCGAAGGGGATCTGGAGCCCTTGCAGTTTGTCATTGTGAGGGATGAGATTCCCCGGCGGAGCATCGAACATGCCTTCCTGGTCGCTCCGAAAATCGGCTACATGCGGATTTCCAGTTTCAATGAAACGACCAGCAGGGAATTGAGAAGGAAACTCAGGGAGCTCAATTCCAGCACCTTGGAAGGGCTGGTCCTGGATTTACGCAACAATCCCGGCGGACTTTTGCAGGAAGGGGTGAAAGTCGCCGGCCTGTTTCTCGACCGGGGGCAACTGATTGTTTCTCACAAGGGCCGCTCTTCCCGCGAAAAGCGGTACACGGTAACCCGCGGGAACCGGGGGGAGCGCTTTCCCCTGGTTGTGTTGCTCAACCGCTTCTCTGCCAGCGCTGCGGAGATCGTGGCCGGCGCCATTCAAGACCACGACCGGGGATTGATTGTGGGCGAGGCCAGCTTCGGAAAGGGGCTCGTCCAAACCGTCTATCCGCTCAGCGAGAATACCGGCTTGGCGCTGACGACGGCGAAATACTATACGCCGAGCGGCCGCTTGATCCAGCGCGAATACTCGGGCGTGTCTCTGTATGAATATTATTACAATAAAGACGACAGCCATGCGAATGCTGAGGTCAAGTTGACCGACGCCGGCCGGATCGTTTACGGCGGCGGCGGCATCACTCCGGACTTTGAAATCCCGGAAACCAAGCTCAACCGCTTTCAGCGGTTGCTCGCCCGGAGATACGCCTTTTTCAATTTTTCAAAACGGTACCTGGCCGAAAACAGGTCGATCTCCCGGAGCTTTGAGGCCGATGATGCCGTGCTGGAGCGCTTCCGGGCGTTTTTACGGGAAGAGCAAGTTGCCTTTGAGGAGTCCGATTTGACTGCGAATCTGGACTACATCCGGCACAGCATTAAACTGCAGTTGTATCTGTCTGTTTTCGGTATGGATGAAGCTTACAAGTTGGAAGTGGGCGCAGACACCCAAATCCAAAAAGCGATTGAGTTGCTGCCCCAGGCTGCTGCTTTGTCGGAAAATGCGAAACAAGTCATAGCCCGGAAGAAATAGCGCTAGTTTCCTTTCCTAAAAGCAAGACTCCAACAGGACGAGACTTTCCTTTGAATCCTTCACTGGACCAAGATTCTTCTGCGACAACCGCCGGACCAGCCGCTTTGCCGGCTGCAAAGACGGTGGTTTTGTTGAAGCCCCGGGGCTTTTGCGCGGGCGTGGTCCGCGCGATTGATATTGTGAATATCGCCCTGGAAACTTACGGCGCGCCCATTTATGTGCGGAAGGAGATCGTCCACAACCATCATGTGGTCGTGGACCTTTCCCGCAAGGGGGCGATTTTCCTCGATGCGGTCGAGGAGGTGCCGGAGGGGGCACGGATCATCTTCAGCGCTCACGGCGTTTCTCCCGATGTGCGGCGCGTGGCGGCCGAGCGGCGACTGCAAGTGATTGACGCCACCTGTCCGCTGGTGACCAAAGTGCATCTGGAGGCGGTTCGCTTTGCCCGCGAGGGATACTCCATCGTTTTGATCGGACACAAAGATCACGATGAAGTGATTGGAACGCTGGGCGAAGCCCAGGAGCAGACCTGGCTGATCAGTTCCGAGGAAGAAGTCCACAGCCTGAACGTGCCGAACCCCTCGCGGGTGGCTTACCTCACCCAGACGACGCTGAGCTTGGAGGAAGCCAAGGGCATCATCGCGGCGTTGCGGGCAAAGTATCCGGACATTGTGGCCCCTCCGGCTCAGGACATCTGTTACGCCACCGAGAACCGTCAGGTAGCCGTCAAAGCCGTCGCTTCCCTCTGTAATCTGCTGCTGGTGGTCGGCTCTTCCAATAGCTCCAATTCCAACCGCTTGGTGGAGGTGGCTGCCAACGCCGGGTTGCCTTCTTATTTGATTGAGGATGAGACGGCCATCGAGTTGCGGTGGCTCGAAAAGGTCCAGACCGTCGGCGTCACCGCCGGGGCCTCCGCGCCGGAGTTCCTGGTCGCGAAGGTGGTTGATTTTCTGAAAAGCCAGGGTTTCGGACGGGTGCAGGAGGTCGAGCCGGTGTCGGAAGACGTGCGTTTCGCTCTGCCGCCGGAGCTTGTCTCCCTGGAAACGGGGCACGCGAGGCTGCCATCCAACCTATGAGCAATCACGACGGCTTCGAGGGCGCTCCAGTGATCGGGTGGAGAGATCAGCGCTTCTTGCACCGTGAAACCGGGGTGATCCCCCTTCCCCAATCCATTGCAGCGTCCCTCGATGATTTGCTTTCCTTGCAGCATCCGGAGGGTTTCTGGGTTGGAGAGCTCGAAGCGGACATCTCGCTGGAATCCGACGCCATTCTGCTGGAGCATTTCCTGGGAAACCCCCGGCTGGACCGCGTAGGGAAACTGGCCAACTGCATCCGGGAGGAGCAGACCTCGGAAGGCGGATGGCTTCTTTATCCGGGCGGCCCTCCCCATATCAGTCTGACCGTCAAAGCATACTTCGCCTTGCGGCTGGCGGGTGTTCCGGAGTCCGATCCTGCCCTGCAAAAAGCTCGCAACGTGATCCTCCAAATGGGGGGCGTGGATGCGGTAAACAGCTTTACGAAAATTTATCTTTGCCTGTTCGGCCAGTACGACTGGAAAGCCGTTCCCGCCGTCCCTCCGGAAATCGTGCTGCTGCCTCCGCGCGCCTACTTCAACATCTACGAAATTTCTTCCTGGTCGCGGGCCATCCTGGTGCCTCTCTCGATTATTTACGCCTTTCAGCCACGGCGCAATCCGCCGGCCGGGGTGAGCTTGCGGGGGTTGTTCTGCAACGGCAAGAGCAACGGAAACGGTCTTGTCCCGAAGAATACCGCCCTGTATAGCTGGAAGGCTTTTTTCCATGCTGCGGACCGGCTGCTGTCGGCGCTGGAGCGCAGGAGATTAACTCCCCTGCGGAGAAGGGCCCTGAAAAAAGCGGAGCAATGGATGCTGGAGCGGCTGGAGGGAAGCGACGGGCTGGCGGCCATTTACCCGGCCATGATGAACAGCATCATGGCGCTTGATTGTCTGGGCTATACCCGGGAAAATCCCCTCTTCTCTCGGCAGCTTTCCGAGTTTTGGCGGCTGGCTATCGAAGAGAAGGAGACCCTGCGGATGCAGCCTTGCTTCTCCCCGGTTTGGGATACAGCGCTGGCCGCGTTTGCTGCGGCGGAAAGCGGCCTCGACCCTGCCCATTCCGCCCTCCGCCGGGCGGGGGAGTGGCTCATTTCCAAGCAGGTGCTCAAACCGGGAGACTGGGCCATGAAGAACACCACGGGCCGGCCGGGAGGATGGGCCTTTGAATTCTTCAACGAGCCGTATCCGGACGTGGACGACACGGCCATGGTGCTGCTTTCGCTCAGCCGTATCCGCTGCCAGGATGCTTCCCTCCAGCAGCAATCCATGCGGAGAGGTCTGGAGTGGGTCATGAGCATGCAATGCGAAGATGGCGGTTGGGCGTCTTTCGAGATGCATGTGAATAAGACGTTGCTCAATCACGTTCCGTTTGCCGACCACAACGCCATGTTGGATCCCAGCACGCCGGATGTTACGGGCCGTGTGCTGGAAATGTTGGGAGCCTTTGGCTACGAACGGAGTTCCGCTCCTGCCCTCCGCGCCATCCAATTTCTGCGCCGGCAACAGGAGGGGGACGGCTCCTGGTTTGGCCGCTGGGGTGTCAATTATATTTACGGGACCTGCTTTGCCCTGCGCGGTCTGGCTGCCATCGGGGAAGATATGCGCGAGGCCTATTGCTTGCGCGCGGCGGAGTGGCTCCGTTCCATACAGAATCCCGACGGGGGGTGGGGCGAGAGTTGTGGCTCCTACGACAACCCGGACCTGAAAGGAATCGGTCCGAGCACCGCCGCGCAGACGGCATGGGCCTTGCTGGGACTGTTTGCCTGCGGCGACTTCGCATCCGAATCAGCAAGGAACGGGGTAAGGTTCCTGCAGGAAACGCAGGGAGAGGGCGGCGCGTGGGAAGACTCGTTGTTCACCGGCACTGGATTTCCCGGCGTGTTTTATTTGAAGTATCACCTGTACAGTCGCTATTTTCCTTTGCTGGCGCTGAGTGACTACTCCCGCAGAAGGGCTCCAGGGGCGAGCCGGGAGAAGCGGCTCTGCGGACTGCAAACTGTCGGATCATCCTGAACGAAGGCGGCGCTCGCATGCGATTTCCCATCAGCCTGACTGCAAAGCTCAGCGGCTACGTCTTGATGAACAAGCTCCGGGGACGTGAGAAATTTCCGCTCGTCATGATGCTGGAACCGCTGCACGCCTGCAACCTGACCTGCACCGGCTGCGGACGGATTCGGGAATATAAAGAGACGATTCGGGAAATGCTCTCTGTGGAGCAGTGCCTCGCCGCCGCGGACGATTGCGGCGCCCCGATCGTTTCCATTTGCGGGGGCGAGCCGATGATCTATCCCCATCTGGGCGAGCTGGTCTCGGCGCTGCTCGATCGCGGCAAGCACATCTATCTTTGCACGAACGGCATGTTTATCCAGAAGCGTCTTCACCAGTTTCGGCCGAGCTCGAGTTTCTTCTTCAATGTCCATATCGACGGGCTGGAAGAGACGCACGACCTGTGCGTGGAGCGAAAGGGGGTGTTCCAGGCTGCGGTGGCAGGAATCCGCGCCGCCAAGGCCGCCGGCTTTCTGGTCTGCACGAACACCACCATCTACAGCGAAACCGACATGGGGGAGATCGAAGCGATGCTCGATTACCTGCAAACGCTCGGCTGTGACGGGCACATGCTTTCCCCCGCCTATTCCTATCAGGCCGTCCAGGTCAAAGAGATCTTCATGGATCGCAGCATGATCCGGGAAAAATTCCGGGATGTGGACCGCCTCTTTCGCAAGTTCAAGCTGCACAGCTCGCCCATTTATCTGGAGTTCCTGAAGGGGGAACGCGAATTGACCTGCACCGCCTGGGGCAATCCCACCTACAACACCCAAGGGTGGAAAGGCCCCTGCTATTTGATGACCGACGGGCACCATGAGAGGTTCGAGCATCTGATCGACCGCACGCCGTGGGAAAAATACGGGTACGGCAAGGACCCGCGTTGCGAGAACTGTATGGTGCACTGCGGCTATGAGCCCTCCGCCGCTTTGGGAGTGAACAGAAAACTGGGTGACACGTTGAAGATGATGTCCTGGGTGTTGAGCTGAGGCGGTGCCAGTGAAATGCCGGCCCGTTGCGCGGGCTGGATTGGCCGAATGACCGGTTGCCATGTCCATGATGCTGGTTACAGGGGGAACTGGATTTATTGGCAATCATGTGGTCCGAAGGCTTTGCGAGGAAAAGTTTTCGGTGCGTGTTCTGGCCAGACCCGGCAGCCGGCTGGCTTGCTTGGAATCGCTTCCCGTGGAAGTGGTGACCGGCGATTTGCTGGACCGGCCCTCGCTCGAGCGAGCGGTCGAAGGTTGTCAGGCCGTATTTCATGTGGCGGCAGATTATCGGCTCTGGGCGCGCGATTCCCGGGAGCTGTACCGGAACAATGTGGAGGGCACCGAGCAGATGCTGGCGGTCGCCTCCGAGCGCGGAGTGAGCCGCTTTGTGTATACCAGCACCGTCGGGACCATTGGAATTCCGAAGAACGGCTCGGAGGGAACCGAAGACAGCTTTCCGGCTCCTGCGGCGCTGGCAGGCCACTACAAGAGGTCGAAGTTCATGGCCGAGCAGGCCGTCCTGCGTTACGCGAGCCGGGGATATCCGGTGGTGGTGGTCAATCCCACGGCTCCCGTAGGGGAGGGCGACTGGAAGCCGACGCCGACGGGAAAGATTATTTTGGATTTTCTCAACCGCAAGATACCCGCTTATCTCGACACCGGCCTCAACTGGGTGGATGTGAGGGACGTGGCCGACGGGCATCTGGCCGCATGGGTTCGCGGCAAGCCGGGGGAGCGCTATATTCTGGGCGGACGGAACATGAGCTTCAAACAGCTCCTGGACAGCTTGTCGAAGATCACCGGACTCCCGTCGCCCTCTTTCCGCATGCCCTACGGGCTGGCGCTGTGCGCCGGGGCGGTGGACTCGTTTGTGTCCCGTTTCTCCGGCAAACCGCCCCGTGTGCCCTGGGAAGGGGTGAGGATGGCCCGGCACAAGATGTATGTGAGCACGGCAAAAGCACAGCGCGAGCTGGGCTATCAGCCCGGTGACGTGGAGAGCGCCTTGGAGCGTGCTGTAAAATGGTTTCAGAACAACGCCGCCGTTAGAACGGTTCAATCATGACATCGCCATTGCCAGCATCGCCGGGTGAAAACGGTTCCGTGATCGGAATGGTGGCGGCCTTTTCCTGGGAAGTAACCCCGCTGCTGCGCCGGGAAAAGGGAGTGCAGCGGCTGGGCCGCAATCTCTATTCTTTTTTGCTGGGGAAAGAGCCCGTTGTGCTGGCGATTGCGGGTATTGGCGTTGACAATGCCTTCCGGGTGGCGCGGAATTTGGTTCAGAATTTTTCCCTGCGCGGGCTCTCCACGCTGGGTTTTGCCGGCGCCCTCATCCGGGATCTGCAACCGGGGGATGTCGTCCTGGCCGACCAGGTTCTGGAGGAAGGAAGCCAGGAGCGTTTCCACTGCCAAACCGGCCTTTTGCCGGTTCGCTTCACCCGGCGGGGCAGTTTGCTCTGCACCGCGGGTATGGTGGGTTCTTCGGAAGCTATAGCATTTCTCTTCTTGGTGTATATCGGGCAGTGGTAGCCACGACGAGCGCTTTCTTCGTCGTGGGTCGTTGCGGGCAATGAAAAGCCCACGGCGAAAAAGCAATTCGCCGTGGCTACCAAAGATTAGCCAGACTACACCAATTGGTGAAATGCTCTAATAGGAACTTCGACCCACGTTTCGGTCAGCACAATCCTGGCTGCAACACAACCCAACTCTCACCAACAAAGCCCAAGAAAACATTCGAAAATTACCCTCGCCCTTTTGGCCTGAGTTGGGTCCTTTCGGCAGGGGTTTCCGGACAGTTCTCGGACAGTGGGAGGGGACCTTCTCACTGGCCCGTGCCGGATGGCGGGGTGTTGCTGTTAAAGATGTAGCGCGCAATCTTCCAGGAGCCGTCCGGCTGCCGTTGAAAGATGGCCATGCCTTTGTTGCGAAACTCTGTTGGCTCACCGCCAGCCTTAGGGGTGAGCGTCCCCGTGCCGGTGTGACGACTGAAGGCCCAGTCGCCGACCACCACGACTTCCTTCACGGACCTGGCGATTTCAAGCGTATTCTGATCGAATAGTCTCTGAATACGCGCTCGGCTTGCCTCCTGCCCAATGGCTGCCGGTTGGTTTGGGGGCATTACAAAAACGTCTTCGGTCAGAAGAGCCACATAAGCAGCCGCATCGCCGGCATTCAATGCGTCGGTGTATTCATCGTGCACCCTGTTGATTGCCGCCACGTCGGCTGCGGTAGTGGCCTCCGGCTCGGGTGCGGGCTGCTCTGTCGCTGGGCCACAACTGGTGACGGCGACGGTAAGGCAGAAAAGGGTAACCAAACTCAGGTGGGATTTCATAGTTCACCTCCAGTTTAGGCAACTCTATCACGAGCCTCTCCGCTCTCGTTCAGGAATTCGCCAGGGGATGCTCCTCTCGATCCGTCTCAGCCTCAATTCCGCCCAGTGCTGCCGTTCAGCTTACCCTTTTTCACGAATTGCTTTTCCTGTCTCCCCTCGTGTAATCTTTTCCCATTCTATTCAATCTGGCGGGGGTAATCCGTGCCCATATCCCCAGGTGCCCGTCTTGGCTCGTACGAGGTCCTCAGCCCGCTAGGAGCGGGCGGTATGGGTGAGGGGTCTATCGGGCGCTCGGGCGCGAAGTCAGGACCCCGGCCATGCAGGCGGGTCTGACCAGGCAGCGGCTAACATTCAGAGAGATCTTCTCGCCGGCAATTATTTTTTGGGCAAGGGGAAAGTTCATGTTGGTGTTCGCCCCCTCCACAATCTCAGTCGCTGCCAGCAATAAGGGAATGTCTCTCGCGGCCTAACAACACTGGATGGCGGAAGCACCGAAAATGGAAAAAACAAAGCCAGAACCCAGCCGTCTGTGCATGCCCTCGGCAATGTAGCGGGAAATCAGCGACAGGTTCGATCTCGCGACCCTGCGAAGCTAACGCGGGTTTTGGCATCCTGCCAGAATTTGGGATGCTTATCCTGCTGCGATGACGGCGTCCCCGCTTCCCTGGAACAAGCAGG
>JADFGZ010000105.1 GCA_022567475.1 Acidobacteriota bacterium
CAACCCGGTCCTCTCGCTCTCCGACCGGGCAATCTCCTCCACGTGCTCCAGGCCATAGGCTGCCGACTGCTGAAAAGGCGCAATCAGTTCCGTAGAGGCCGCTTCACTGCGCACCGCCCAGAATGCGAAAACGAAAGGAAGACCGGTCATCGCGTGCCAATCCTCGGCCAAGTCGCGGACGTGAAGACCGGGCATTTCCGAGGCCAAAGCCGGGTCGCCGATCATCAAAGCGGCGTCGCATTCCCGGAGCATCGCGGAGAGGTTCGGTTCGCTTGGTTTCAGCGAGGGCGCAATATGGTAGTGACGTTTCAACAAAATCTCCGCCAGACAGGCGGATGTTCGCGAGGAGGTGTCAAGCGCCAGGCTCTGAATCCGGTCCACGGGACAGCGGGATATCAGCAGGACGCTCCGCACAGGCCCGGAGGAGGAAATGGAAAGACCGGGCACAATTTTCAGATTTTCAATCCGTTGGTATTCAATGGAAGGCATGATGCCGGCCTGAGCTTGTCCGGTTCGCAAAGCGTCGGCGCATTTTGAGGGCACGGTAAAGTCCAGGTCAAAGCAGCCTCGCTGTGGTCCGTGCAGCATTCCCCAGATCAGGGGCGCCGTGTTCAGATACGAGACGGCGGAAACGCGCAACGGTGGCGGGGTCATTGTGCCGTTTCACTCGTCGTAACGGAGGGTAGAACATCCAGGGGCAGCACATCCATAAAAGAAGAAACCGAAAAAACCGCCTGCCCCGCGCCGGAGGGACCGTAACCCGGCGGAGGGTCCAGACGATGCTTCTCCATTGTATCGCGGTACACTTCCAGCAGGCGGAGATGATACTCCAGCGGGGCGGGTTCCTGCGATCCCAACTCGCTCGTCGGTTCCGGACACCATGTGGTAAAACGCGGGGTGATTCCCTGGGACATAAAAAACTCCAAACCCTCCGCCGTGGAGCGAATGGCGTCATCCACGGAATCAAAGCCGTGCGGCCGCGCCATCTCAATTCCAGCGACAAAGTTCGGGATCACACAAGACGCCCCGAACACCTCCCGCGCGGCCAGGATGCGGTCCATCCATTTCTGCCGCCCGATGTAGCGATGCTTTCCGGGACACAGCAGCGCAAACAGGCGCTCGTCCCACACTTCGTAGTTGGGATGGTAGATGCGTATGCCGGCATCGCGAAACTTCCGGAGTTCCTCTTCCGGCATCGCCTGCACCACCGCCTTCCCTATCCATTTTCCCGGAAAGCGTTTTTCAATGGCCGCTGCATACTGCGCGTAGAAATCTGCCTCCGATTTGCCGCGCAGCGTGGAGGTGACGCTGCCTCCGGTCAGCGTGTAGGCCCGGGTGGGTGTGTCGGTGGAGGCGAGAATTTCCAGCGCCTCCAGAATTTCTTCCACGGACTTCACCGAGGTGTAGGGAAGGCCGGCGGCCCGCTGCTGCTCGTAATTTTGGTTGATATCGCAAAACTGGCACTCTTGATCTGATCCCACGTACTGGCAGCGCCGAAAAACGGTGAGATAGATCAGATAACCCCACTCGATGGTCGGAGCAATCTCGGAAGCGGATTTGCCGTTGCGCAGGTGTTTGCGGTAGTGCGGAGGCTCGGGAGGAAACTCCACGCGGCAAACCGTCTCGTCTTCCAGCAGCAGAGCAAAGCCGTTGCTGGTTTGCTCCAGGCGGTAAGGTGACGCCGGATTCAGCCGCACCGAGACGATGGTCCGGCGCAACCCGAAGGGTCCGCCCAGCAATGCAATCTCTTCCGGCGCGCGCAGGTTTTCTTGCTGATGCATTTCGCGAATCGGTGTTCGGTCAAAAGAAAATATAAAATACGACTTTTTCTGATAGGAGCCCTCCGGAGAACCCGACGATCCCAGCGAAAGCCCGAGGCGAAGCAGGTCCTCTTTAAAAAACACCTCCGGGGGCAGGCCGGCGAATCGCTGCATGGCGTCTTGCAACATTTTGAGGCGTGCGGTTCTCATGGTGTCCCTTTCACCTGTCCCAGGCTGCGCTGCTATTGCTCTGCGGAGACTTGGAGGGGCAGATAGGCTGCCCCGCAGAGTCCGGCATCTCCTTTCAGAACGGCTCTCTCGATGCGGGTGCTTCCCTCGCGGAAAATAAAAGACCGTTTGCGTGCTTCCTCCATCATCGCGGGAGCAAACAGGTCCCAGGACGCAGCCGCGCCCCCGCCGATTACATACAACGGCAGATTCAAGGCATTCGTCAGGCCGGCAATTCCTATTCCCAAGTACCGCCCGACCGATTCAAAGATGGCTTTCGAAGCCGCGTCCCCTGCTTTCGCAGTCTCGTAGATCATCCTGGCCGTCAGTTTGGCGGCCTTGGATCGTGCCTCGGCCAGAGCCGGGCTGCGTCCCGCCGCCACGGCCTCCTCGCCCTTGCGCACAATTGCGGTCGCGGAGGCCTCCGTCTCCAGGCATCCGTGTCCCCCGCAAGAGCACGCAACACCGTTTTCCGCGACAACGATGTGTCCCAGTTCGCCCGCCATGCCCAGAAAGCCGTGCCAGATTTTTCCGTCCAAGACCACCCCGCCGCCGACCCCTGTGCCCAGGGTCAGCATGCAAAGGCTGTTGACGTCCCGCCCCAGGCCGATCCACTTTTCCCCGAGGGCGGCAACATTCGCATCGTTTTCCAGGAACACGCGAACCCCCAGCAGCGATTCAATCTCGTCCCGCACGGGATAATTCTCCCATCCCGGCAGGTTCGGCGATTGGCGCACGGTTCCCGTCTTGAGGTAGATGATGCCGGGAATCCCGACGCCGATCCCTGCGAAGGAACCGGCCCCTTCCTGCTTTTGGGTGAGTTCCCGGATGGCCCGGCACAGCTCGCGAACCACAGTATCGCGCCCTTGCTGTGCGCGCGTGGCCAGCGAGATTTTCTCAAATATCTTTCCCGACTCATCCACCGCGGCAATGCGGAGGTTGGTTCCACCCAGGTCGGCCCCTACCGAAAACCGTTTCACGAAATTCCTTCCATTTCCACTTGGATCAGACGGCGCAGCAGCGCCCGCTGCTTTCGCGGAGGGTCGCTCGCCGCAGCATGAGTCATTGTCATTGCAAGGCCACCGTAACCGGGGGACTGCTCTGCCCGGCTACGGTGAGCACCACCGCCACGTCGTCGCCGGATTGGACGCCTTCGGGCACCACCGCATTCACCTGGTACAGTCCGGTAAAGCCCGGAGCCAGCCCGGCGAATTGCACCGGGGCATTGATTCCTCCAATGGTAACCGTGACGGGATCTGCGGTGATGGCCGGAGGAGAAGAGGGCGCACCCTCGCCCGCCATTACGGGTTGGTCCACCTCTCCCAACCCAGCACACCATATTACAACCACGTCGCCCGCCTTGGCCGGCGTCGCAGGCTCTGCCAGCACCAAGCCGGCTTCCGTAGCCGCGAAAACAAGTCCCTGCCCTGTGCCCGATTGGTCCAGGGTAAAGATCGCAGGCTGTGCCGCCGCCACCGTCACCGGCTCCGGCACCGTGAAGCTGTTTCCTCGCTGCACTACAAGCTGATGCTCGGTGTTGGCAGCAATTCCATAAGGAACCTGTGCGTTGATCTGCCCTGCACTGGCGAACAGCAACGGGAGCGTTTGCCCGCCCAGGACAACCTTCGTGTCTCCGATTTGAGTCGGCAGAGGAAGCGCTCCGGCTGAGCCTGTTCCCTCGGACATCTCTACCCCGAAGATCGAGATCAGGTTGCCCGGAGACACCGGAACCTGCGGCGCAAAGCTCGCCGCGCTCACCACCGCCCCCTCTCCCACCTGGGGAATCGTTGGGTTGGCCTCCAATCCTCCCACAATTTGCGCCGTGCCCTGAAGCTCTGTACCGGGAATCACCGCCGTAGCCGTGATCGTAACCTCCGGCACGCCGGTGTTGCGAGCCTGCCAAGTCCCGCTCCATCGTCCATCTTGTAACGACTGTAACGGCAACAGCGGATCACCGTTGGAGAACGTCAGCAACACCGACCCTGCTGTCACCGGGTCGCCACAGTCGTCCACCACGAGCGTTTCAATCGGCACCGGCCAGGCTGCCGACACAGTGAACTGGTTGCCCAGCAAGGTGAACACCGGATGCAATTCCGCCGGGGCACACCCTTCCAGCCGCGCGATAGGCGGCACTCGTTGCATTGCCGAGCCGGTGTCGGCCAGCACTAAAAGCATCTCCACCGTCCGAACCGTGCCGTCATTAAAAGCAATGGTCAGCACACCCCGCCGCACCCCCGCCGTGAGGCCGTCAATGACGGGCTGAATGCTAATCTCGACCGGCTGGTTCGGCGCCACCGTACCCGCAGCCGGCGTAGGTGTGAACCAGTTGGAGCCGTCAGGGGTAAACCGTCCCACGGTGAAGGTCTTGGGTGTGTCGGTTATATTCGTCAGGGTTATAAGCTGCGAGTCGGGAGCGCTCCCTCCTGCCACCCCCGTGAATATTAAGCCGGAGGGCTGCACAACCGTGCCCGGTTCACTGCCCTCCGGCAGCACGTTCAGGACTGTGGCAATCACCTGCGGTGAGTTGGCGGCCTCCTGCGAGAACACCTGCACCTGACCGTAGTACTGCCCCGACGCCAGCCCCGCCGGATTAACGCTGACTTCCACTCGGGGAATATTCCCGGAGGCTGCATCGGCGGAGCCGCTGGCGGGATTCACACTCAGCCAGTCGTCACCCGAAAGTGTTGAGGCGCTCGCCGTCCAGTTCAGCTCTCCGCTTCCAATGTTCAGGACCCGGAATCTCCGTGGAGGAGGCAAGGCGACACCTCCCGCAATGGCGCGAAACGTCATGCCCCGCTGCGATAACCGCATCACCTGCGGAATGCCGCTGGTCGCCATCGTCACGGGAATATCGAGGCTCTGGCTAGTGGTGATACTGGATACAGTGACCCGTCCGCGATAAATCCCGGCGAGTAATCCACGGGGGTCTGCCGTTACGGTCACACCGACGGGGGCCGCCAATGTCGCCGTACCGCTAACAGGTGCAACCGTCAGCCAGTTGCCACCGGAAAAAGTGGCGGCAGTGGCTTGAAAGTCCAAGGAAGCGCCGCCCCGGTTGAGGATCGCAATCTGCTTTTGGGCTGGTGCGGAGCCCAATACAAACGGGAAAAGCAAGTTGGTGGGTCGCACAACCACGTTGGCATCTCCGGCCGCCTCAACCGTCAAAGTTACCGCCACGGTTTGCAAAGCAGGACTGGCATCGGGGATTGTAGCGGAAACTACGCCTTGGTAGCTGCCCGGCGCAAGACCGTTCGGGTCCACCGCCACAACGAGACTGGAAGGAGCAGTGCCGTCGGGTGGATTTACCGAGAGCCAATCTCCGGCACTCACAGCAGAAGCCGTAAATGCCAATTCGGGAGTATTCGTAAAAATTGAGATGAGCCGCTCACCCGGTGGAGCAGCGCCTTCGCGGGTGGTAAACGCCAGCGGGCTGGGGAGAAGCAGGAACAGGGGCGCAGTCCCCGATTGAGCAACGACAAAGGTCAGCCCGGCAATGGTTATCGTTCCCAAACGCCCTTCCAATGCACCGTTGGTTGCCACATCATAAGTTACCGTGCCGCTGCCCGTGCCGCTGGCGCCTGCTGGAATGGTGATGAAGAAATCGTTGCCGGCTGCCGTCCAGGAGCAGCCTGGGGCGGTACTGACACCCACTTTCCCGCTTCCGCCACTGGAGGAAAACACCTGACGACTGTGAGAAAGCGAATACGCGCAGTTCGACAAGTCTCCAGAAAAACCGCCTTGCGTAATAGTCAAAGTCGCCAGACGAATCGAGCCGAGCACAAGGGAAACGGAACCTTGTCGGGAATTTGGAGAATTATTCGGCTCGACTGCAACAAAAAACGGCGTTCTAAAAATAACAAAGGCTCCAACGACTTCCTCGGTATATGAGAAATCCTGTGGGGGGAGAGTGATCCAGGGCACGTCGATCACTATAATACTGTTAGCATCTTGTGTGTCACACGAATCCGGGAAAGTAGCAAGGTCCTCCTTCTGTACCTGAACTGCATTAACGATTCCCCCTGCGGCGCCGACTGAGACACTCTCCGGCTCAACGGATTCGGCACAAGCCGCAAACAGCGGAGAAGACGACAATCCAATTTCCAGGATCAAGACGATCCCGAAAGCTGTTACCCATTGAAAAAAAGACTTCCAACTGAATTGATTTCTCCTGATCTCCGCTTCGTTCTGCTGCGGGCAAGCGGCCAACAAAAGCTTTTCAAGAACCCTTCCCGATTTATCCACCGCCGCAATACGGAGGTTGGTTTCACCCAGGTCGGCCCCCACCGAAAACCGTTTCACAAGACCCCTCTCCTCTACACCGAGGATTCGCGCCGAAAAACAACCCGGCCCGCGCTCCTCTGACACCGGGGGCAGAAATGAGTGCTTCGGCTCGCAATCAGCATCTTGCGGATGCGTGCGCCGCACCGGAAGCAAGGCTGTCCAGTACGGCGATAAACCTGATGCAACAGTTGAAACTGTCCCGCGCGTCCCTGGGCATCCACATAATTGGCGATGGAGGAGCCGCCCCGCTCAATGGCGAGCTCCAAAATTTCCCGTATTCCCTGATAAAGTCCGAGGGCGCGCTTCCGGGTCAGCCGGGAGGCCCAAACAGCAGGATGAATGCCTGCGTGAAAGAGAGCTTCGTCCGCATAGATGTTGCCTATCCCGCGCAAAAAATGCTGGTTCAGCAGAAGACTCTTCAGCATGGCGCGCCGGGAGCGAAGGAGTTGAAAAAAGTCTGCAAAAGAAATCTCCAGAGGGTCCGGCCCCAACCCGCCCAGCTCGTGTTGAAGATGGTCGGTAACGCGTAAGCGGCTAAAGCGGCGAATGTCGGTGTAGTGAAGCCATCGGCCCGGCTCATCCAGGCTCAGGACCATATGGGTATGCTTGCTCCGAAATTCCGGGGTGCCCTCGCAGGTCAACCGCCCGGTCATTCCCAAATGAATCAGCAGATAGTGTGGAACCTTTTCCTCCATATCGCGCATGAGGCGGAACACGATGTTTTTTCCATACCGCGAAACCTCCTCAATCCGCGCACCGCAGAGCGCCTTATGAAACTCCGGAACCGGGTTCTGAAATATTCGCGGGACTACGGGCTGACCCTTGCTGTCCACGCCGCACCAGCGCCACTCGATGCCCGTAATCCGCCGCCCCAATACCAGCGGTTTCACGCTGCGCACGATGTTTTCTACTTCCGGGAGTTCTGGCATAAGCCAATCCGTTTGTTTCCGTTGCGAGGGAATTCCTGTTCGCTGGAACCTTTCAGCCTATCATAACCTTTCAGCAGACGAAACGGACAAGCGCACCTGCATTTCGTGCTCGCGGCACTGATACTGACAAGGAGCAAAGAATTTGCACCCTGGAGGCTGGCAGGCCAATCTAACAGGTGTCCCCGCAGGCCTGTCAGCGGCGCAGTTGCGGCGTAGCGGCACTTATGCGATTATGAGACAGGCGCTGTTTGTCTCGGTTTCCGCCCTGTCCTCTGGCGGGCGGCACAACTCTAAAAGGGGGAAAAAATGGAAAAGAAAACTGTTCTTGGGGCGGCCTTTCTTCTGCTTACGCTAGTTTGGGTAGTACCTGCAAAGGCCCAGACCGAAGAGGTCAAACCTGAGGTTGCTGCCAAAGTCCGCACGACGGTTGCAGACTATGTGCAGCGCGAGGAGCAACTCAAAGGAGGCTTCTTCCTGCGCGACTCCCAGGATAAGACCATCCGGGACCTACAATTCGACTACGTCCATGAGGGCGTGGAGAAGACGCAGGACAACCTATATTCGGTTTGTGTGGACCTTCTGGACACCAGCAAAAATCGCCTGGACGTCGACTTCTATCTACAGCCGACTAGCTCGGGGAATTTCCAGGTTTCAACGATAAAGATCCACAAGGTGAATGGGGTCGAGCGGAAAGACTAAAGGCTAGAGTCGGCACCAGAGAAAGAATGCCAATCTCTGGCGATTCAGCCGGGAGTAAAAAAATGAAATTACTGGCAAAAAGAAGACTGTGGCTTCTGGCTGCCGGAGGCGCCTGCTGCCTGTTGGCCGGTTGGTTCTGGGTTGTGCGGCCCATTGGGGCTGTACAAAGTGAGGCGATCCAATCGGAAAGCGTGATGCCGACGGAAAGCCTCCCGGCGGAAAGCTCCCAGGAGGATCAAGAACGCCTCTATACGAATCGCCTCATTAACGAGATGAGTCCCTACCTGCTCCTGCACGCGCACAACCCGGTGGATTGGTATCCCTGGGGTGAAGAGGCATTTGAAAAAGCCCGCCGCGAGCAAAAACCCATCTTCCTTTCCATAGGCTATGCCACCTGCCACTGGTGCCATGTGATGGAGCGCGAATCCTTTTCCGATCCTGCCATCGCGGAACTCATGAACCGCTATTTCGTCTCCATCAAAGTGGACCGGGAAGAGCGTCCCGATATCGACCGGATTTACATGGCCTTCGTGGTGACCACTACGGGCAGTGGCGGCTGGCCGATGTCAGTGTTCCTGGCCCCTGACCGGAAGCCTTTCTATGGCGGCACCTACTTTCCGAAGGAAAACCGTTATGGGCGGCCCGGCTTCCGTAGTGTGCTACAGCGGCTCTCGGAGGCCTGGGAGCAAGACCGGGAAAAAATCCTTACGGCTGCCCGCGAGGTTACGGAAGCTCTCGCGAAAGCCGCAAATGCCGATACAGACGACGCCGGAAGCTTGCAGATGCCGGTGCTCGATAAAACCTACCAGCAAATTAAGGCAGGCTATGATGAGAAGTATGGGGGGTTCGGCAGGGCGCCGAAGTTTCCGCGGCCCGTCGTATTCAACTTTCTCCTCCGCTACTACGCCCGCACCGGCCAGAAAGACGCCTTGGAAATGACACGCCATACTCTGCGCGCCATGGCCCAAGGCGGCATCCACGACCACCTCGGCGGCGGATTCCACCGCTATTCCACCGGCGCACGGTGGCACGTCCCACACTTTGAGAAGATGCTCTACGACCAGGCCCAACTCGTCGTTTCCTATGTGGAGGCCTACCAGGCAACGCACGACCCGTTTCTGGCCGAGATCGCTCGCGACATCCTCGAATACGTGCTCCGTGATATGCGCGGGCCCGAAGGGGGATTCTATTCCGCCGAGGATGCTGACAGCCTCTTTGAGCGCGGCAGGCCCGAGCACGGAGAAGGGGCTTTTTATATCTGGAAAGCGAAACAGATTGAAGACCTTCTCGGCGCGGATCTGGCAGCGGTTTTCAACTTCCACTATGGGGTGGAACCATCCGGGAATGTTCCGGCCGAACAGGACTTGCAGGGTGAATTCAAAGGACGGAACATCCTCATCGTGCGCCATTCGCTGGATGAAACCGCGCAGCACTTCAACAAGCCAGAGCGAGAGATCCGCGGCCTGCTCGACGCAGCACGCGGGAAATTGCTGGCCGCCCGCTCCGGCCGTCCCCGTCCGCCGCTCGACGACAAAGTCCTGACCGCCTGGAACGGCATGATGATCTCTGCCTTCGCCAAGGCGTCCCAGGCGCTCGATGAGCAGCGCTATCTGGCTGCCGCCGAGGTGGCTGCAAGTTTTCTGAAATCCGCGCTGTATGATCCGAAAGCAGGCCATCTGAAGCGGCGTTATCGGAACGGGCACGTGGCTATCGACGGTTTCCTCGCGGACTACGCCTTCCTCATCCAGGGGTTGATCGATCTCTACGAAGCCTCCTTTGACGTGAAGTGGCTTTCCTGGGCCGACGAGCTGCAAGAAAAGCAAGATCATCTCTTCTGGGATTCGGAATCAGGCGGTTACTTTGACACCACTGGGGCGGACCCGTCCATTCTCTTCCGAACGAGAGAAGACTATGACGGGGCTGAGCCTTCGGCCAACTCGGTGGCGGCGATGAACCTGTTGCGGCTCTGGCAGATGACGGGCCGGGAGCAGTGGAAGGAACAAGCCGGGAAAACCTTCGCCGTTTTCTCGCGCCGCCTGCAGGACGCCCCCCAGGCGTTGCCGCAGCTTGTGGCGGCCCTGGACTTCAGCCTCTCCAAACCCAAACAGATCGTCATCGCCGGCCAGCCGGGCGCAGCCGATACGCGCGCTCTGCTGCGCCTCGTCCACGAGCGCTATATTCCAAACAAGTTCCTGATGCTTGCGGATGGCGCCAACGGGCAAAAGAAACTCGCCGAGTGGCTTCCCTTCATTGAGTTCATCAAGCAAAAGCAGGGACGAGCCACAGCGTATATTTGCGAGAACTATGTCTGTAAACTCCCGACGGCTGACCTGGAAGTGGTGGCACGCTTGTTGGACAGCAAATCGTAGCAAGAAGGGTGATGAGCAGGAATGTACTTTCTTTTACTGGCGGCTGTATTCTTTCTGGCTTTTTCCAACGGGGCCAACGATAACTTTAAGGGGGTGGCGACGCTCCGCCAGAGCCGCTACTACAGCTTTGGGCGCGCCGTCGCCTGGGCGGCCGTCTGGACAGCCCTGGGTTCCGTTGCGGGGATATGGTTTGCCGCCAAGCTGCTGCCTATTTTTTCCGGCGCCGGGCTGATCCACTCCGGCATAGACGCCGAGTCCTTCCTTGTGGCCGTAGGGGGCGGAGCTGCCCTCACCGTATTTGTCGCAGTGAAAATTGGGATGCCTATCTCGACCACGCACGCTTTAGCGGGTGCGTTGACAGGCACGGCTCTGCTCGCCGGAGGGTGGAGCAATTTTCATCCGGGAGTTTTGGGAATGACGGTCTTCCTGCCGCTGCTGCTCACCCCCCTGGCGGCTATGGGCTTGACGTGGTCCACGTTCCCCCTGCTGCGCCGTATTTTCCCTGTGACACGAAGCTGCATCTGCGTGACCCCCGCACAAATGTCCCCGGCCATGGTCGGCGCAGAAACACTGGCCCTGCCCGCGCAACCAACGCCAAGCGATTTTCTTCCGTCGATCACAATCGACACCGCAGCGGCCTGCGCCATACACTCCCCGGGAGCAAAATGGCGCACCGATGTGAACGAGGTGCTACACTGGTTTTCCGGCGGGCTGATCAGTTTTTCCCGGGGCATGAATGACACGCCAAAAATCGCCGCGCTCCTGCTCCTGCCTGCCCTGGGTATTTCCACCGGAACCGCGTTTGCCGGGGTGGCCGTTGCCATGCTGCTGGGAGGCACGCTGGCGGTTCGGCGCGTGGCAAAAACAGTTTCCGAGGATGTGACCGACATCCAGCCGGTAGAGGGAACCGGAGCGAATCTGGTGACGGCGGCGCTGGTGACCCTTGCTTCGCCTTTGGGTCTGGCCGTCTCCACAACCCACACCGCTGTTGGCAGCATCTTCGGAGTCGGCCTGTCGCAACCCGAACGCACCAACGGGCGGAAAGTTCGCGAGATACTGCTTGCTTGGCTGCTCACGCTGCCGATGGGAGGCCTGCTGGGCTCTGCACTTTACTTTTTACTCCAGTAGCGCTGTTCCACCAGGCACCGGCTGAGAAACTTAGGAAGAGGAAATTATGGCAAAAACTTCAACCAGCAATACGGAAGCTGCTGTTTACAACCGTTATGCTGAGGCTGCGAAGGAAAGAATCAGCGAGCTCTGTTGCCCGATAGACTATGACCCCAGCTTCTTGAAGATCATCCCAAAAGAAATCTTGGAAAGGGACTATGGCTGCGGCGACCCGTCGCGGTACGTTCGTCCGGGCGACACCGTGCTGGACCTGGGATGCGGAGCCGGAAAAATCTGTTATATCGCAGCACAAGTTGCCGGTCCGGAGGGAAAGGTCATCGGCGTGGACTTCAACGAGGAGATGCTGGCGCTGGCTCGCCGCTATCAGCCCCAAATCGCCCGGCGCCTGGGTTACAGCAACGTTTCATTCTATCGCGCAAAGATTCAGGACCTGGCATCGCCGCTCGAAGAGATCGATGCGTACCTGCGGAACAATCCCATACGCTCCAGCCGGGACTTGGAAAAGTTTGAGGCCTATCAGGGCCGCCTCTCCAATGGCGCTCCCTTGATCCCCAGCGATTCGGTGGACATCCTGGTCTCCAATTGTGTTCTGAATCTGGTCCGCCAGGAGGATAAAAGACGGCTTTTCGGAGAGATGTTCCGCGTGCTGAAGCGCGGCGGGCGGATAGCCGTCTCCGACATCGTCTCCGATGAAGATATCCCCGCTTCCATGCAGAACGATCCGAAACTGTGGTCCGGGTGTATTGCAGGCGCATTCCGGGAGGACAGGTTCATCGAGGCTTTTGAAAGCGCCGGTTTCCATGCCGTCCAGATCGACAAGTACGGCCAGGAGCCCTGGCAGACCGTCCGTGGCATCGAGTTCCGCTCCGTCACCGTCACGGCCCGCAAAGGCAAGCAAGGGCCCTGCTGGGAGCGCAATCAGGCTGTGATTTACAAAGGCCCTTGGAAGCAGGTGGAAGATGACGATGGCCACGTGCTGTTTCGCGGCAAGCGGATGGC